>NZ_JBNDMK010000004.1:0-309705 GCF_050436545.1 Paraburkholderia sp. GAS41 | reverse complement strand
CTCCAATGCGCCTGAACGGACGGCGTGAAACGCCATCCGTTCAGCACAAAGCGTCGTGACGTCGTCGCGGATCAGGCGCCCGCGAGCGAGGCCTGAATCTTCGACGCGACGTCGGCCGGCACCCACTGCTTCCACATCTCCGGATGCGTGCGCAGGAATTGCGTGGCCATGGTGCTGCCGTCTACCTTCTTGACGCTCATGTCGAGGATGGTCTGATTCAGAAAGTCCATCGGGAACTGGACCTTGTTGAACACGGCCATCAATTGCGGATCGTCGTTGTAGAAGGGCGTCGATACCCCTACCGTCACATGCGAAACCATGTACGACGACGCGCACTGCGACGTGCTGCTTTCGTCACGCAGCGTCTTCCAGCAATCGGCGTTGTACGGCGGCATCTTCAGTTCGGTGAGCTTGTATTTCGCCATCAGCGCAGCCGGACCCCAGTAGTAGAACAGGATCGGCTTGCCGCGCGTGTAAGCGGAAGCAATCGCGGCATCGAGCGCGGCGCCCGTGCCCGGGCGGAAATTCGTGTACGAATCGTCGAGCTTGAGCACCTTCAGAAGACGCGTGTTCACGCGTTCGCAATCCCAGCCGCTTGGGCAGTTGAGAAAGCGGCCCTTGCCGGGTTCTTCGTCATCCATGAATACGTCTTTGTACTTCGGCAGATCGCTCACCGAAGCGAGGCCCGGCGCCGACGGCTTGATGCCGCGCGCAGGATCGCCCTTGACGACGTAATCCGGCACGAACCAGCCTTCCTTGGTGCCGCCCGGCAACGTATCGCCGACCAGCTTGACATTGCCCGACGCAACGGCCTTGGCGGTGATTTCGCTGCGCCCGGTCCATTGTTCGGCCCAGACCTGCACGTCGTTGTGCGCGAGAGCGGTTTCGGTGGCGGCCGTGCTACCGGGCACCTCATCGGTCTTGCAGCCGTAGCCTTTCTCGAGAATCTGCCGCAGGACTTCGGTCGCGAACGCGCCGCTTTCCCACGTGATGCCGGCAAAGTGCACCGTCTTGCCGGCGCCGCACCAGTTGTCGGCCGCGTGGGCGCTGCCGGTCGCGAGTAAGGCCACGCTCAGCAATGCCGCGCGAAGGTGTTTGAATTTCATGATCGACCTGTCTCCTTGTATTGTCTGAATATCTTTTAATTGATCGTGGTCACGCCTGACTGTGACTTCGGAGCCTCGCGGCACGAAGCGCTACGCCCTCCAGAATCGCTGCGCAGTCGATGGTGTAGCGTGATTGTGCGGTTCGTTGCCGCTGGCGAAGAATTGATGTTTTTTGATCTCAGGTATGAGCCTGACTCAACTTCGGGTTTGTACGGAGCGGTGCGAGGGGAGGGTGACAGGAGGCAGACGGGAGCCGCGTCGGGGACCGTCCACCTGCCTTGAGTTGCAGCCTGAAGGCGAGGGTGCTGACGATGTCAGCGCGGCATGGTTCGTACCGGAGTCGTTCAGGTGGCCTGGGCGCGGCCAGCGGATTGATCGACATGGGTCCGTAGCGCACAGGCATCGCGATGCTCCGCCAGCGAAACGAATCGCGGTGGCTTGGCGCTGCCGTCGAGCGCGTCGATTGCGCCGTTTTCGATGTCGTAGACCCAGCCGTGCAGGTTCAGCTTACCCTGCGAGAGGGCAACCGCCACCGACGGATGAGTCTTGATGTTGGCGAGCTGCGCCTCGACGTTGTCGCGCACCAGTGCATTCAGACGCGCCTGCGGCGAAGCATGGGTGCGGGCGGCGTTCACGGCTTTGGCCGAATCGGCATGCCGCAGCCACGCGCCCACCGCGGGCAGATGATCGAGGCACATGCAGGTCGAGATGGCCGTCATCGCGCCGCAGTCGGAGTGTCCGCAGATCACAATGTCCGTGACGCCCAGCACGGCGACCGCGTATTCGACAGTCGCCGAGACGCCGCCGGGTTCCGGTCCATATGACGGCACGATATTGCCGGCGTTGCGGATCACGAACATATCGCCGGGCTCGCGCTGGGTCAGCAGTTCGGGCACCACGCGGCTGTCCGAGCAGGTGACGAACAGCACGCCGGGGTTCTGGGTGTTGGCGAGGCGTTTGAAGAGCTCGGAATGAGCAGGAAAGACCTCGCGCTGAAATTTCAGAAAGCCTTCAATGATGCTTTGCATGAGCGTTTCTCCCGGCGCCGGGGGCACCAAGCATTGACTAAGAGATGAATGGGTTCGACCAAAGGTCCAGGACCGGATTATGAATGATCCGGCGCGCCTGTCGTGGCGATCGGGGTGAGTCGCTCAATGCGGTGATGAAGATCGTTCGGCGCAGCGGGTCGTTCCAGCACGCCGCATGCGCTGTGCATGCGGCACGCGCAGGGCGTTCAGTGGGCCGCGCCGATCGGCGCCAGCAGGTGCAGCGAGTGGTGCAAGATCGGGTACACGCACACGAGGAACGCGGCATACACCGCGGCCATCGTCACGCCGGCGGCGGTGCCCCACACGTCGCGCGAGGCGGGGCCCTGACGGAAGTGGACCGGCAGGCCCACGACGATATAGCCGAAGAGGAAGAATGCAATGACGGCCCCGACGGGCGACATGTCGTGACCGATGTATTCCAGTAGATGAATGACGCTGGGATTATTCATGGAGACAGACAAGATCTGCGGGAGAAACGGATCAGGTGCTATTGATTACAACCGATGGAAACACCAGGGTCAAGCGACAAAAAGTTAGTTTTTTTTACAGAGCAAAGGGTACGCGCGAAGCTTTCATTTTGTATTGAATGGGTGAGGCGATTGTCGACTGCATTTAGAAAAATGAAAGCCTGTTTCTGCCTGACAAAAGCTGCGCCGCTCTTGCCCGGCGTGACTCGGCGCGACTTCCCGACAGCGTGTGCGACTTAACGTTTTTTGAGCGGTTCGATTAACGACTTCAGGCCGTTGTGATCGATCTCCTGCATTAACGCCAGCAATTGGCCGATTTCGCCAGGTGGAAATCCCTGACTCGCAAACCAGTTCAGATAGTGTCCCGGTAAATCCGCGATCAGTCGGCCTTTATATTTTCCGAAGGGCATGACGCGGGTCACCAGCAGTTCAAGTTGTTCCGGATTCATCGCTTTCGCCAAGGAGTAGATGTCGCTGCCGAAGCCGGCGGGCGCATTTTAGCTGCGCTGCAGGCATTGTGCGGCCGTGGTAAGTTCGGGGCTTTTCGATTGTTGAACGAACGGGAAAAGTGCAATGGAATACCGCCGGCTAGGCAACAGCGACGTTGAGGTCAGTTTGATCGGGCTCGGGACGATGACCTGGGGCGAGCAAAACACCGAACGCGAGGCGCATGAGCAGATCGATTACGCGCTCGATCAAGGCATTAATCTGATCGATGCCGCGGAGATGTACCCGGTGCCCCCACGCCCCGAGACGCAGGGCGCCACCGAGCGCTACATCGGCAGCTGGCTCGCTCGGCATCGCGGCGCGCGCGAGAAAATCGTGCTTGCCACCAAAATTGCCGGGCCGGCTCGTCAGCCGCACAACCCGCGCCATATTCGCGGTGAAGGCAACCAGTTCGACCGCAAGAATCTCACTGAGGCGCTCAACGACAGCCTCAAGCGTCTGCAAACTGACTACGTCGATCTGTACCAGTTGCACTGGCCCGATCGCAGCACCATGACGTTTGGCCGCACCGCCTATCCGTGGGTCGAGGACGCGTACACCGTGCCGATCGAAGAAACGTTGTCGGTGCTGGCCGGTTTCGTGAAGGAAGGCAAGATCCGGCATATCGGCGTTTCGAACGAAACGCCGTGGGGCGTCGCGCAGTTCCTGCGTGCGGCGGAGAAGCTCGGCTTGCCGCGCATCGTCAGTATCCAGAATCCGTACAGCCTGCTGAACCGCACCTTCGAAGTGGGGCTGTCCGAATACAGCCATCGCGATGGCATTGGCCTGCTGGCCTATTCGCCGCTGGCGTTCGGCTGGCTGTCGGGCAAGTACGAAGGCGGCGCGCGTCCTGCGGGCGCGCGCATCACGCTGTTCGAGCGCTTCAAGCGTTACAGCAAGCCGGAAGCCGTCGCGGCGACCACTCGCTATGTCGAACTCGCGAAGCGGCATGACCTGTCGCCCGCGCAATTCGCGCTGGCGTTCGTCAATAGCCGGCCGTTCGTCACGAGCAATCTGATCGGCGCCACCTCGCTCGCGCAACTCAAGGAAAATATTGGCAGCGCGGCAGTGAAGCTGTCGCCCGAGTTGCTGGCAGAAATCGACGCGTTGCACGAACGTCAGCCCAATCCCGCGCCGTAACTTCCGGCGGGACACGGCGCACAGGCTGGCGGTAAACGCGAGGCCGCCCCAGCCTGTGCCGGCTCGCCCCATGCGATAATTCGGCATAACCGTTGTCCCCATCCCGGCTGTTTCGTTCGAAACCAGCCTTTCCTCGCGCGTCGTCCCATTGAAAAACCTGCTGGTGTCCCTCGATCAACTGCCGCGCTTCGACGAGATCGTCGACGTGCGCACACCGCTCGAGTTTGCCGAAGATCACATTCCAGGCGCGCTCAACGCGCCGGTGCTGAGCAATGAAGAGCGCGTGATCGTCGGCACGATGTACAAACAGGTGTCGCCGTTCGAGGCCACGCGGGTCGGCGCGGCCATGGTGGCGCGCAACATCGCGCATCACCTCGAAACCACCTTTGCCGGCCGCCCGCGCAACTGGCGTCCGCTGATCTATTGCTGGCGTGGAGGCAAGCGCTCCGGTTCGATGACGACCTGGTTCAACCTGATCGGCTGGCAGGCGCGTCAGCTCGACGGCGGCTACAAGAGCTATCGGGGCTCCGTGCTCGAAGCGCTCAAGCGTTTGCCGGGCCAGTTCGACTACGTCGCGTTGCTCGGCCATACCGGCAGCGGCAAGACGCGGCTGTTGCAGGCGCTGCGCGAAGCGGGTGCCCAGGTGCTCGATCTGGAAGCGCTAGCCTGCCATCGTGGCTCGCTGCTCGGCGCGTTGCCGGATCAGCCGCAGCCGGCGCAAAAAGCCTTCGATACGGCGTTGGTCAGCGTGTTGTCGGGCTTCGACGCACAGCGGCCAGTGTTCGTGGAAGCCGAGAGCCGGCGGATTGGCGCCATCACGTTGCCGCCGATGCTGCTCGAGCGCTTTCACGGCGGCGCGTGTGTGGAAGTGGCAACCACCTACGCCGATCGCATCGCGTTTTTGCTGCAGGACTACGCGCATTTGTTCGATAACCCGGAGTCGTTCAAGCATCAGCTCGACCGCCTGATTGGCCTGCATAGTCGTGAGCAGGTCAAGCATTGGTGTCAGTTGGTCGACATGGGTCTTGAGGGCAATCCCGGCGCTGCCTCGACACGTGCCGAACTGTTCGGTGAACTGATCGAGCGGCACTACGATCCTGCCTATCAGCGCAGCAGTCGGCAGCATTTCAGCCGCCTTGGCGAAGCGGTGCGCTTCGGCTTCAGGCCGAATGCCGCAGATAGTGTCGGACAGGCCACCGCGCTGCTGGCGAGTCTCGCACTGGCAGGTGAAAAGGCGGACGGAAAGCCTGACGGAAAGCCCGATGGGAATGCAACCGAAACGGCCCGTGGCAGCGCGTCCGTGGGCGTCCCGCAACGGACTGGCGGGACTGCGCACGCCTCGCACCCGCGTGCGACGGCCGCCGGCACGACGGAAGACCTGCCTGATGCCGCCGCAGCGCGGCCGGATCCCGTCAAACCCCAATAGTTTCGAGTCGTTTCTGCCTCCACAGTCTTCGCTTCCACCCAGAAAACACTATAACGATGAACACCACACGCCAGACTCAACCCGCATCCGGATGGCTGATTTTTCTGCTGCTCGCCGTCGTCGGGCTCTTTTATGTGAAGTGGTTTCCGTACTACCACCGCGCATTCACGGCCGCCGAGACGCATTCGATCGGCAAATCGATCCTCATGGGCACCGAGGCAAGCCCGCCCGCACCGTCGCTGGCAGCCGCGCTCGGTTATGCGCTCGCTTACGGCAAGGCGATCTGGCAGGCGATGGTGCTCGGTCTGTTGCTCGGTTCGGCCGTGCAGGTTCTGCTGCCGGTGCAATGGATCGCGCGGGTGCTCGGCAAGACCGGCTTTGGCAGCGTCGCGGCCGGCGGTCTGCTGGCGATTCCGGGCATGATGTGCACCTGCTGCGCGGCGCCGGTCGTGGTCGGCTTGCGCCAGCGCCAGGCATCGCCGGGCGGCGCGATAGCGTTCTGGCTCGGCAACTCGGTGCTTAATCCGGCCACGCTCGTATTCATGGGTTTCGTGCTCGGCTGGAACTGGGCCGCGCTGCGCCTCGTGCTGGGCGTGCTGATGGTGTTTGGTCTTGGCTATCTGGTGAACCGGCTCGTGACGCGCGAAGAGGCCGAAGCCGCCGATAGCCAACTGGCGCAGCTTGCTGCACTGCAGGAGCAGGATCGCGGCAATGCTTTCGTGCGCTGGCTGAGGCTCTTTGCCCGCATGGCGGTGCGCCTGATTCCCGAATATATCGTCCTGATCCTGCTGCTCGGTGCCGCGCGCGCATGGCTGTTCCCGCACGTCGGCCCGGAGATCGGTAACGAACTTGGCTGGATCGTCGCGCTGGCGGTCGCGGGCATGCTGTTCGTGATACCGACCGCGGGCGAGGTGCCGATCATTCAGGCGATGCTTTCGCTGGGCATGGGCGTCGGCCCCGCCGGTGCGTTGCTGATGACCTTGCCGCCAATCAGCGTGCCGTCGCTCGCCATGCTGGCCCGCTCGTTCCGGCCGCGTCTACTGACTGTGGTGGCGGTGTCGGTGGTGTTGTTCGGGGTGGTAGGCGGCGGCCTTGCGGTGGCATTCGGCTTCTGAATCCGTGAGCGGCGCGCGCGGTTTTACCCACGTTGCGCGATAAATCTCGCTGTCAGTTGCTGAATCACGACCTAAACTGGGGAACTGGGGCTTGCGGATCGAACTGGGGCATGTTCAATGCGGCTGTGATGCCCACCAGTGGTACGATTCAGCCCGAAAACAATCACAAGCGGCGTGCCCTTTGCGACCTGCGTCAGCGACATGCGCGCAGACGAAGTAGGCCTCCATGGGCCGCCTCGTACACTCGAGCGATGGCAATCAGGAAATCGAATGGCGCAACAAAAAACCAATCCGAAACTTGAACAGGCGCTGACACGCGGGGACCTCGCGATCCGCCAGGCGAACTCGGCGCGTGCCACGGCGCTGCTGCGCGCGTTGGGCAAAATGATCATCGACGCATCGGCGACGATCGGCGTGGAGGCGTTCACGCTCATCCCCGATGGCGATCGCATTTACGATCCCGCCGACGGCCTGTGGCCACAGGAACTGCTGGTGTCGCTCGACGGTCCGGTGGAAGAGTCCGATCCTGACGAGCTGCGCACGGTTCGTCTGATAGCCGACGATCCGGGCACGGTGTTTCGCGTCGAATGGCAGCGCGCGGATGGGAAGCTCGGGCGTCAGGAAGGCGGTCCGTTTGCAACGGTCGCGTTCATCTCCGACGTCGATATTCCCTGGACGGATGACGAAGACTGAGGCCGGTGGGCACGCATTGCGCGCGGTGTTATCCGAAGACTGAGCCGGCAACGCGCGCGCGAGGTGTTGCGGCCGAGCTGAGGCTTGCCCGGCGACGCGCCGCCGCGTCGGATATGTTCGCGCGTGCCTAGCGCATCATCCTGCGCCGGAACAGTACCGCCGCGATGCAGAACGGCACGACCACATAGGCGACCAGCACCGCGACGTGCAGCGCCACGTGGTCGAGCGGGCGGCCGAGCATGGCAGGCCGGATCAGATCGACCGCGTGCGCCAACGGCAGCAACTCCGTCACGAAGCGGGCGACCGGCGGCAACTGGGCAATGGGAAAGAACACGCCGGAGAGCAGCAGCATTGGGGTGAGGGCCAGCGTCTGATAGAACATGAAAAAATCGTACGAAGGCGCGAGTGCCGTGACGATCATCGCCACCGTGGCGAACGCGAGTCCGGTCAGCGCAATGACGGGCAGCGCCAGCAGCATCGACGGGAAGTTCGCATAGCCGAGCGCGCCGGCCACCAGCATGATCGCCACCCCGGACAGCATCGACTTGCTGCCTGCCCACATGACTTCGCCCAGCACGATATCGCCTAGCGTGAGCGGCGTGTGCATGATCGCCTCCCACGTGCGCTGGACGTGCATGCGCGAAAAGCCCGAATACATCGACTCGAAACTGGCCGACATCATCACGCTCGAAGCCACCGTACCGGCGGCGAGAAAGGCGATATACGACACGCCGTCGACATGTCCCACCATCAGGCCCATCCCGAAGCCCAGACCGAACAGATAGATCATCGGATCGGCGAGATTGCCGAACATCGACGCCATCGCCAGCTTGCGCCACACCAGATAATTGCGGCGCCACACGGCGATCCAGTTGACGGCATTGGCGGGGAGCGCCGCGAACGGTTCGCTGGCGGGAGTGGCCTGGCTGGGAGTGTCGTAGGTACGTGCGTCCATGGCGGATGGGGTCGAGGCAGGCGGGGTGGCGGGTACAGTATGTGTGCGGGTGCCGGAGGGCGGCCGTCAGTCCTGCATTTCGCGGCCCGTGAGCCGCAGGAACACGTCTTCCAGGTTGGCCGGGCGGTGCAGATAGCGCAGATCCGCGCGCTGCTTGAGGCGCGCGTGTACCGGTTCCGCGTCGCTGACGTAACAGAACAGCGTTTCGCCGCTGATCTCGGTCCGTTCGGCGAGCGGCGCCAGTTCGTCGCGCAGGGCGATGGGATCCGGACCGTAGATTTCGATCACATCGCAGCCAATCTCCGAGGCGATCAGTTCGTTCGGCGCGCCTTCCGCAATCTTGCGTCCTTCTTCGATCACGCACAGACGGTGACACAGCCGCTCCGCTTCTTCCATGAAGTGCGTGGTCAGAAGAATGGTCTTGCCGCGTACCAGCAACGAGCGCAGGCGCTCCCAGATCAGGTGGCGCGCCTGCGGGTCGAGACCGGTGGTGGGCTCGTCCATGATGAGCACGTCCGGATCGTTGACGAGCGCGCGGGCGAGCGTCAGACGCCGCTTCATGCCGCCGGAGAGTTCGCCGACCCGCGCATCCGCCTTGCTCTCGAGCCGGGCAAATTCCAGCAGCGACGGCACCATGGCGCGGGTCTGCGCCGCGCTCATGCCGAAGTAGCGGCCGAATACCAGCAGGTTCTCGCGCACCGTGAAGTCCGGATCGAGATTGTCGAATTGCGGCACGACGCCCACACGCGCCCGCGCGAAACGGGAACGTGCCGGAATCGGCTCGCCGCACAGGCGGATCGTGCCCGCATCCGGCGCGGCGATGCCGAGCAACATGCGCAAGGTGGTGGTCTTACCGGCACCGTTCGGACCGAGCAGACCGAAACACTCGCCGCGCTGGACGTGGAACGACAGGCCGTCGACGACAGTCTTACCGGCATAGCGCTTGTTGACTTGCAGGAATTCGATGGCGGCTTCTGGCATGGGTCGTTAGGGATTCCGAAGGACGTGAACGGCCGGTAAGGCTGCCCATTCTAGGGCATCGGCGCCCGCGTGTTGACGCTCTTGCACTGCGAGGGTGCGGCTTCTTGCACTGCGGCATGGCACGCGCAGCGGCTGCGTCATAGCGAACGCCGCGCTGGCGCGAAGTTAGCGTTTTCCATCCCTTGCATGCTGAATTGCGGCGCACCATGATGCAGGACAGAGCCGCGATAAACGCGGTAGGGAGAACCAAATGGCGAGCTACAAGAAAATCCTGTTGTGCTACGACGGCTCGCGCGAAGGCCGCAAGGCGCTGCGCTGCGGCGCCGATCTGGCGCTGGACCTGAAAGCGGAAACGCATTTGCTGTCAGTGGTGGATATGCGCTCGAGCATCGCGCAGAGCGCGGGGCTGCTGACCGACGTGGCCTGTGGCAGCTTCGAGAAGACCGCCCGCGACATTCTCCAGGAAGGCGTCGACTGGCTCACCGAGCGAGGCGTCACCGCGCAAGGGCATTTTGCATTCGGCCATCCGATCGACGAAATCGCCAATCTGGCCAACGAACTTCAGGTGGATCTCGTGGTAGTCGGCCACCGATGCCGCACCGGCCTCTCGCGCTGGTGGATGGGCGCGGGGAATACGCCGCTACTCGACCGGGTTTCGTGCAGCATTCTGGTGGCGTGCTCGTCGGTACAGGAACAGCAGCAAGCGGCTGAGGCGGCTTGAGTCTGAGTCTGAGTCTGAATCCGAGCCGGGGTCTGGGTGAGAAGACCAGACTCCGGACGGGTGGAACGAGGCGAGGCTTGCTATTCACGGTTCAGCTTGCCCGCCGTTCGTATTCGGTCTGCGCGTTCGGCTGGCCCCGTCAGTTTGCGTTTAGATCGACCGCAGCCAGCTTCCATGAAAACAGCCCTTCGCGTCGCAGAATGGCGGAGTAACGTGCATCGCCGACGCCATGCTGATAGGTGACGGCGAATTCATTGATGCCGCGATAGCCGGCCGTGGTCTGCGGCGGTTGCGGCGGCGCGGTCGACGGGGTGGCTGGCGCGGGCGCTGCGGGAGCGGGCGCTGAATCTGCACCACCGGCAGACGGATTGGCACTCGCATCCTGCGCTGTGGGCGGGCGCTGGTGGAGATCGCCGCGCGGCGGCATGCCGTTCAATAACGCAGCCACGCCATCCGGGGTTGCATAGGCATCCACCAATGGACCAATCAAGGCTACGCCAATCATTGCGCCAAGCGCTGCGAGCGGATTACCGCTCGCACGGGCTTCGATTCGCCGCGTCAGCAGCCCGCCAATCTGCTCCTTTAGGCTCTCGCGTAATGCCGGATAGTCGACGTATTCGCTGACGGTCTGCGCATCGCGTGCGTCGGCGGCGCGCTTTAGCCGGTCGAGTGCGAGGTAGGGCGAGGCATAGGCGTATCCGAGCACAGCCACGATCACAATCGCGAGGAGCCCAACGATCAGCGGCCGCGCAAAGCCACGTGTTGCAGAGGTTGAAACAGACATCGTGCGAGATTCTCCGCTGTGGGTGATCTAAGGTGGACCGCCGCCGCGAGAAAACGATCCCCGCAAGCTTCACGCGACGTTCCCGATCCACCCATTTCTCAGCGTCAACTGGCGCACGTCTGAAACGGACGACGCATAACGAACAACTCGTAACGAACAACGAACACGGAGAGAGGCCAAGCCTCGGCTTCCGGGTGTTGCGCAACATAGCCTTTATTCAAACAGCGCGTTTTGCACGCCGGCCCGTTCTTCAGCGATGCAATGGTCGATCATCCGGCACACCGCGTCCACCGTGCCGACCATGATGAGACGCGACGGCCCGTGGTAGACCCGCACCGGTGCGCGCCGGGCCGGTTCTGCGGTGTTGAGGCCGGAATTCAGCGAGACCCGCGCGAAGGCTGGCAGCGCCGACGGCAATGTTGAAGTCTGCGGCTCTTCTGCGTCGAATAACGAAGGAGTAGCGCTGGACGCCTCGATGGGTGCGCAGGGCACAAGGCTGCGCAAATGGCGCAGACGACCGAACTGGCGGAAGGGCAGCAGGCGGGCAAGGCGTTCCATGAGTCTCTCCAGGCTTGGTTCAGGTCAGGGTTCAGAACTCGGTGGGGCGAATCAGCCCGACCGCGATGCCTTCCAGTGCGAATTCCGCACTGCCGGCCTGAACGAAGATGTTTTCGTAGTCGGGGTTCTCGGCGATCAGCTCGATACCATTCGGCCGGCGCTTGAGACGCTTGACCGTCACGTCGTCGCCTAGCCGCGCGACGATGATCTGGCCGTCTTTCGCTTCGCTTTTCTTCTGCACGGCGAGCAGGTCGCCGTCGAAAATGCCGGCGTCCCGCATGGACAGCCCGCGCACCTTCAACAGGTAGTCCGGCTTGCTCGAGAACAGCGCCGGGTCGCAGGCGTAATGCTGCGAAATGTGTTCCTGCGCAAGGAGCGGGCTACCGGCGGCCACCCGGCCGATCAGGGGCAGGGACAACTGCATCAGGCTGGCATGCGGCAGCGTGAACTGATGCGGTGCGTCGTCCTGGCCGGCCAGCAACAAACGGATGCCGCGCGAAGCACCGGCAGCGAGTTCGATCACACCCTTGCGGGCGAGCGCCCGCAGATGCTCCTCCGCCGAGTTGGCCGAACTGAAGCCCAGCTCAGCGGCGATCTCCGCGCGGGTGGGCGGAAAACCGGTGCGTTCGATTGCCCGGCGGATCAGATCGAAAACCTCTTGCTGTCGTGCGGTAAGTTTGGTCATGGGGCCACTGTATGGATAGACAGGTGACTGTATTTTTATACAGTATTCGGCGCAATTCAAGCTTTACTTTAAGTTCGTGCCCTGGGTGTCGTGACAGCGCCGCTTCAGGGTGTTCCAGCAGCCGTTTGCGTGCCGCAACGCCGCGCCCAGCTGTCATTACCACTTTTACGTATTAAAAAATGAATAAACATTATTTTTAATGATGAAAGCCTTTCGATAGAGTGGCCTGCAGTTCGACACAAACAACCCGGGACGCACTGTCCCAGCCAACCACGACGCGGAGAAGGTGGATGATCGATCAGGGCACGGGGCTCGCAGGCAAGACCAGGAAACTCATCACGCTACTGGCGTTCGGCTGCGCAACGGCACTCGGCCTGGTGGCCCAGACGGCCGCCGCGGACACGACGCTGCTCAACGTGTCGTATGACCCGACGCGCGAGCTGTACCAGCAGGTCAACCAGGCGTTCGGCAAGCAGTGGAAGGCGCAGACCGGTGAAACGCTCACCTTCAAGCAGTCGCACGGCGGCTCGGGCGCGCAGGCGCGCTCGGTGCTCGATGGCCTGCAGGCGGACGTGGTGACGCTCGCGCTGGCTTACGACATCGACGCGCTCGCCGGCAAGGGCCTCATCGACAAGAACTGGCAGAAGCGCCTGCCAGACAACGCAGCGCCGTACACCTCGACGATCGTATTCCTGGTGCGCAAGGGCAATCCGAAGCACATCAAGGACTGGGACGATCTCGTCAAGCCTGGCGTGTCGATCGTCACGCCGAATCCGAAAACCTCGGGCGGCGCGCGCTGGAACTATCTGGCGGCCTGGGCCTATGCCGAGCATCAACCGGGCGGTAACGATCAGAAGGCCAAAGACTTCGTCTCGAAGCTCTATAAGAACGCCGGTGTGCTCGACTCGGGCGCGCGCGGAGCCACCACGAGCTTCGTGCAACGCGGCATCGGCGACGTGCTGATTGCGTGGGAAAACGAGGCGTTTCTGTCGCTGAAGGAATTCGGTCCGGACAAGTTCGAGATCGTGGTGCCGTCGGTGAGCATTCTGGCCGAACCGCCGGTGGCGGTGGTCGACAAGGTGGTGGACAAGCACGGCACGCGCAAGCAGGCGGAGGCGTATCTGAACTTCCTGTATAGCGAGCAGGGTCAGGAAATCGCGGCCGAGAATTTCTACCGTCCGCGTTCGGACAAGGTGCCGGCCGCGCTGACCGCGAAGTTTCCGAAGCTGAAGCTGTACACCGTGGACGATTCGTTCGGCGGCTGGGCCAATGCGCAGAAGACGCACTTTGCCGATGGCGGCGTGTTCGATTCGATCTACGCGCCGCAATAAGGCGCCAATGGTAGGAAGCGAAGCACGCCCGAAGTGGCGTGCTTTTGCGTCGCACAGTTGGGCCACACGTTCGGCCAACGGTGGCCGCCGTGGTTTTCACCCTGAAAGAGCATCCTGCATGACGACGTTGACCTTTCGCAAGCCAAGCGCGTTACCCGGCTTCGGCCTGACGCTCGGCATCACGGTGGCGTATCTGAGCCTCGTGGTGCTGATTCCGCTCGCGGGGACCTTCCTCAAGACCGCCTCGCTTAACTGGACCCAGTTCGTCCACGCCGTGGCCTCGCCGCGCGTGCTGGCGTCGTACCGGCTGACCTTTTTCTCCGCGCTGGGCGGCGCGCTGATCAACGCGGTGTTTGGCTTTCTCGTGGCCTGGGTGCTGGTGCGCTACACGTTCCCGTTCAAGCGTCTGGTCGATGCCATCGTGGATTTGCCGTTCGCGTTGCCCACTTCGGTCGCCGGCATCTCGCTCGCGGCGGTGTATGCGGGCAACGGCTGGATCGGCCAGTTTCTCGAGCCGCTCGGCATCAAGATCGCGTTCACGCCAGCGGGCGTGCTGGTGGCGTTGACCTTTATCGGTCTGCCGTTCGTGGTGCGTACCGTGCAGCCGGTGCTCGAAGAGTTCGAGCGCGAGCAGGAGGAGGCCGCGGCGTGCCTCGGCGCGTCGCGTTGGCTGACGTTTCGCCGCGTGGTATTGCCCGCTGTGTTGCCGGCGCTGCTGACCGGTTTCGCCTTGGCTTTCGCGCGGGCGTTGGGTGAATACGGGTCGGTGATTTTCATCGCCGGCAACGTGCCGATGAAATCGGAGATCACGTCGCTGCTCATCATCACCAAGCTCGAGCAATACGACTACGCCGGCGCCACGGCATTGGCGGTGGTGATGCTGGTGGTGTCGTTCCTGATGCTGCTGTTGATCAACACGCTGCAGTGGTATCTGCAGCGTCGTACGCGGCGCGGCGCGGCCGCGCCGGCGCTGCCGGTCGTAAGCGCCGCCGCAGGCGCCACAGGCACGACCAGCTCGGCAGGAGGTGCGCGATGAGCAACGACTCCGCAACGCTGCCGCCGCTCCCGCCCGTGCAACGTGCCATTTCGAACACGCAGCGCCGTGCCGATCCGGTGACCGAACCGCGTCTCGTGCGCTGGGTGCTCACGGGCATCGCGCTGCTGTTTCTCGCGCTGTTTCTGGTGGTGCCGCTCGTCGCGGTGTTTTATCAGGCGTTGGGCAAGGGCATTGGCTTTTATTTCGCGGCGCTCGCCGATCCCGACGCGGTCTCCGCCATCAAGCTGACGCTGCTGACCGCCGCGATCGCCGTCCCGCTGAACCTGGTGTTCGGGCTCGCCGCGTCATGGTGCATCGCGAAGTTCGAATTCAAGGGTAAGGCGCTGCTGACGACCCTGATCGACTTGCCTTTTTCCGTCTCGCCGGTGGTCTCGGGTCTCGTCTATGTGCTGCTGTTCGGCGCCCAGGGCTGGTTCGGTCCGTGGCTGCAGGATCACAACGTGCAGATCATTTTCGCGGTGCCGGGCATCGTACTCGCGACGATTTTCGTGACCTTCCCGTTCGTCGCGCGCGAACTGATTCCGCTGATGCAGGCACAGGGCAACGACGAAGAGGAAGCCGCTCACGTGCTCGGCGCGTCCGGTTGGCAGACCTTTCGCCGGGTCACCTTGCCGAACGTCAAGTGGGGTCTCCTGTACGGCGTGATCCTGTGTAACGCACGGGCAATGGGCGAGTTCGGCGCTGTTTCAGTCGTATCGGGCCATATTCGCGGCCAGACCGACACGATCCCGCTACATGTCGAGATCCTCTACAACGAATACAACTTTTCGGCGGCGTTTGCCGTGGCCTCATTGCTCGCGCTGCTCGCGCTCGTGACGCTAGGGCTCAAGCTGCTTGCCGAGCGGCATCTGTCGGCGGAACTGGCAGCCGCGCGGGACCTCCCCGCGCACGCCGGCCCCGCCACTTCAATCTCTTCGACAGCACGTGCGTCGACGCAGCACCCGGTCCAGTAAGGAGTCTTGAATGGGCATCACCGTTCGTAACCTGCAAAAGCGCTTTGGCGATTTCACTGCGCTCGATAACGTCTCGCTCGACTTTCCGCCGGGCGAACTGGTTGCGCTGCTCGGGCCGTCGGGGTGTGGCAAGACCACACTGTTGCGCGTGATTGCCGGCCTCGAATACGCGGACTCAGGTCAGGTCGTGTTGCAGGGACAGGATGTCGCTACGGTGGGCGCGCGCGAGCGCCAGGTCGGCTTCGTGTTCCAGCATTACGCGCTGTTCCGTCACATGACCGTGTTCGAGAACGTTGCCTTCGGGCTGCGGGTGAAGCCGCGCAAGGAGCGGCCGTCGGAGGCGGTGATCCGCGAGAAGGTGCATGAGTTGCTGAAGCTCGTGCAACTGGACTGGCTGGCGCAACGCTATCCTTCGGAACTCTCGGGCGGACAGCGGCAGCGGATTGCGCTGGCGCGTGCGCTCGCGGTCGAGCCCAAGGTGTTGTTGCTGGACGAACCGTTCGGCGCGCTGGACGCGAAGGTCCGCAAGGAACTGCGTAGCTGGCTGCGCCGTCTGCACGACGATCTGCATATCTCGACGATCTTCGTGACGCACGATCAGGAAGAGGCGCTCGAAGTGGCGGACCGCATCGTGGTGATGAATCGCGGCCATGTGGAGCAGGTGGGCAGCCCGCAGGACGTGTACGATCATCCGCAGACTTCGTTTGTCTACGAGTTTCTCGGCGCGGCCAACCGGCTGCACGGCCAGGTCGATCAGCAGGGCTTCGTGGTGGACGGCGCGGCGTTGCCGGTCGCGGCGGCGGCCGGTTTCGAAGGCCCGGCGTTCGCGTACGTGCGGCCGCACGACCTGCAACTGTATCCGCAGGCTGCGGGGCATCGCGACGGCATCGTCGTGGATGTGCGGCGTGTCGTGACGCTCGGCGGCTCGGTGCGCGTCGAACTCGCCGGGCGCGAGGGCAATGTGCTCGAAGCGGAACTGGATCGCGAAGCGTGGCGGGCGCTGCAACTCGCGGTCGGCGACGGCGTAACGGCGGTGCCGCGTGCCCTGCGCGTCTTTCCGGCGCCTTGAGACTGGCTGGTTTAACCTATATTTCAAGAACTTAACTCTGGCTGAACCGGAGACATACAGATGAACTTCCAGCAACTGCGCTTTGTGCGCGAGGCCGTGCGCCAGAACATGAACCTGACCGAAGTGGCGAACGTGCTGTACACGTCGCAGTCGGGGGTGTCGAAACAGATCAAGGACCTCGAGGACGAACTCGGCGTCGACATCTTCATCCGGCGCGGCAAGCGTCTGACCGGGCTGACCGAACCGGGCAAGGCGGTGCACCAGCTGATCGAGCGGATGCTGCTCGACGCGGAGAACCTGCGCCGCGTCGCGCGTCAGTTTGCAGATCAGGACAGCGGCCATCTGGTGGTGGCGACCACCCACACGCAGGCGCGTTATGCGTTGCCCAAGGTGATCCGTCAGTTCACCGAGGTATTTCCGAAGGTCCATCTGGCGCTGCGCCAGGGCAGTCCGCAGCAGATCGCGCAGATGATCATCAATGGCGAAGCGGATATTGGCATCTCCACCGAAGCACTCGACCGCTTCCCGGACATCGTCACGTTCCCGTGCTATTCGTGGCATCACATCGTGGTCGTTCCGAAGGACCATCCGCTGGTGGGCCGCACGAACCTGACGCTCGATGAGATCGCCGAGTTTCCGATCGTGACCTACGATCAGGATTTCACCGGCCGCTCGCATATCGATCAGGCCTTCGCCAAGGCGGGCGCGCTGCCCGACGTTGTGTTGACCGCTATCGATGCGGACGTGATCAAGACCTATGTCGAACTCGGCATGGGCATTGGCATCGTCGCGGCCATGGCCTTCGATCCGAAGCGCGATACCGAACTGGTGGCGCTCGACACCGAGCATCTGTTCGAGGCCAGCACGACCCGTGTCGGCCTGCGCAAGGGGGCGTTCCTGCGCGCTTATGCGTATCGTCTGCTGGAAATGTTCGCGCCGCAGTTGAAGGAAGCGGATATCGCGGCGCAGTTACGCGCCGTGGACTGAGGTCGACGCATGGCGCATGGCTTACAATCGCCGCCATGAATACTTCGACTTCCTCCTCTTCGGTGACGCCGGCGGCGCAAGCGCTGCCGCGCATCGCCGTGCTGGCGACGGGCGGCACGATCGCCGGTTCCGCCGCCGATGTCACCAGTACTTCCGGTTACCAGGCCGGCGTGGTCGGCGTCGAGCGTTTGCTCGAAGCCGTGCCCGCGCTGTCGGGCGTGGCGCGAATCCAGCCTGAACAGATCGCGAGTGGCGACAGCAAGGACATGGCGCTCGCGCTCTGGACCACGCTCGCGCAGCGCGTCAACACGCTGCTGGCAAGCGATGAGATCGACGGCATCGTGATTACGCACGGCACGGATACGCTCGAAGAAACCGCGTACCTGCTGCATCTGACCGTCAAAGGGACCAAGCCGGTCGTGCTGACCGCGGCGATGCGCCCCGCGTCGGCGCTCTCCGCGGACGGCCCGCTGAATCTGCTCAATGCCGTGACGGTTGCCGCGAGCGCGGCGGCGCATGGGCAGGGCGTGCTGGTTGCCTTCAACAACCGGATTCATTGCGCGCGCGACGTCGTCAAGACCAGTACCTATGCGGTCGATGCATTCCAGTCCGTGGAAGTCGGCGCGCTTGGCTGGGTGCAGGACGGCCGCGTCGAATTTCAGCGCAAGGTCGTGCGTCCGCATACCGTCGACACGGAGTTCGTGATCGGCAGCCAGTGGCCGAACGTCGAGATCGTCACGAGCTATGCGGGTGCTTCGCGGATCGGCGTGGATGCGCTGGTGGCGGCGGGCGTGCGCGGCATCGTCGTGGCCGGCACGGGCAACGGTTCGATTCACGCGTCGCTGCAACAGGCGCTCGCGGACGCGGTGAAGCAGGGCGTCGTAGTGGTGCGGTCGTCGCGGGTCGGCTCGGGCCACGTCATGCGTAACGGCGCAGCGCCCGACGATGCGCTCGGTTTTATCACGGCAGGCGCGCTCAACCCCTACAAGGCGCGCGTGCTGCTGATGCTGGCACTCGCGGCGGGCGGCACGGGTGCCGTAGCGTTGCAGAAGATCTTCGATACGTATTGAGAGGACCGCCCGTGTGTCGATTCGTGCGGGGTGATCCGGAGGCTCAATAACTACGCGGCGATAGGGACACACTGTCCTTATCGCCGCGTAGTTATTTGTGGCGCGAAATTTGTGGCGCAAAATCCGACAGCCGGACACCCGACGACGACGTCTGACCGACCAAGGCTTCCCCGGCGTCGCCAGGTGCCGCTGCGGACCCCACTTGCCGCTCTCAGCCCAGAGCGGCTCGATTTGTCCAGTGCGATACGCGTGCCGCGCACCGTACCGGACGCCCCACCTGCCGGTTGCCGTCAAACGCACGGCAACCCATGTTGCTGCTCACTGAGCGCCGCAGCGAAGCTGTGGCTACCTCACGCCCCAACTTCAGCGGCGGCCCAGTGTGCGCCTGCGATGGCGTCAAGCCGCCTTCGCTTCCTTACCCGGCGCCTGAGCGACTTCGAAGTTCGCCATGATTTCCAGCGCGCGCACCATTGCGGAGTGATCCCACGCCTTGCCGCCGTTCGCGGCGCACACGCTGAACAGTTGCTGCGCGCTCGCCGTGTGCGGCAGCGCGATGCCGAGCTTGCGTGCGCCGTCAAGCGCGAGGTTCAGATCCTTCTGATGCAGTTCGATACGGAAGCCCGGATCGAAGGTGCGTTTGGTCATACGTTCGCCGTGCACTTCGAGAATCCGCGACGACGCGAAACCGCCCATCAGTGCTTTACGGACACGTTCCGGATCGGCGCCCGAACGCGCGGCGAACAGCAAGGCTTCGGCGACCGCTTCGATGTTCAGCGCGACGATGATCTGGTTCGCGACCTTGCAGGTTTGACCCGCGCCGTTCTCGCCGATCAGGGAAATGTTCTTACCCATCAGTTCGAACAGCGGTTTGGCGAGCGCGAAAGCTTTTTCCGGACCGCCGACCATGATCGTCAGGGACGCTTCGCGGGCACCGACTTCGCCACCCGACACCGGTGCGTCAAGGTAGTCGACGCCCAGCGCGTTGATTTTCTTCGCGAAGGCCTGCGTGTCGAGCGGGGAGATCGAGCTCATGTCGATCACCAGCTTGCCTTGCGTGAGACCTTTGGCGACGCCGTCGTCGGCGAACAGCACATTGGCGACGTCCGGCGTGTCCGGCACCATGATGATGACGATATCAGCCGCTTGCGCGACGGCGGTTGAGTTCGCGACCACCTCGGTCGTCTTGGCGAGATCTTCGGGCACCGGATATGCGCCGTTGACGAACAGCGAGTGACCGCCCTTGATGAGGTTGCGCGCCATATGGGCGCCCATGATGCCGAGGCCGATGAATCCGATCTTTGCCATTTGTGTATGTCTCCAGTAGGTTGAGGTAGAGTGTCCGGGCGGGGCGCGCTCAGGCGGCCACGTGTGCTGCGCCGCGTGCCTGGCCGGCCACGCGCTGGATCCAGTCCAGACCTTCGGTGGTGGTCGTGCGCGGCTTGTATTCGCAGCCGATGTAGCCGTCATAGCCGAGCGAATCGAGCAGGGTGAAGAGGAACGGATAGTTGATTTCACCCGTGCCCGGCTCGTTGCGCCCGGGGTTGTCGGCGAGCTGGATGTGCGCGATCGACGCCAGGTTCTTCCTGATGGTGGCGGCGAGTTCGCCCTCCATCCGCTGCATGTGATAGATGTCGTATTGCAGGAACAGGTTGTCCGAGCCGACGGCGCGAATCACGTCCAGCCCTTCGGACGAGCGGTTCAGCGCAAAGCCTGGGATATCGAACGAATTGCACGGCTCCACCAGCAACCTGATCCCTTCTTTTTTCAGTGCGGCGGCGGCGAAGCGAAGGTTGTCGACGATCGTCGCATGGGCGCGGCCGGGATCGACGCCGGGGCCGGGAATGCCGACGAGGCAGTTCAGTTGCGGCACGTTCAGGGCACGAGCGTATTCGATCGCGCGACCGACGCCTTCCTGAAACTCGCCGACCCGATCCGGCAGGCAGGCAATACCACGTTCACCGGCTTCCCAGTTGCCGGCGGGCAGGTTGTGCAGCACGAGCTTCAGACGGTTCTGCTGCAGACGCTCGGCCAGTTCCTCGCTCGAGTACGGATACGGGAACAGGAATTCGACGGCATGAAAGCCCGCGTCCGCTGCCGCTGCGAAGCGGTCGAGGAACGGGACTTCGTTGAACAGCATGGTGAGATTGGCTGCAAATTTCGGCATGGTGCTGGGGTCTCGCTGGTCGGTCAATGAAACAGCTTCGATCCGGCGGTGCGGCGCAAACCGCACGCCGTACTGCCTGATCGAGCAAATAAAACTGCTTAGGCTAACTGATCAAACTCAATCGAGCATGCTGATGGCGGTCGGGGCGTCCTGACGCTTCGCAGCCAGTTCTTCGAACTCGTTGATGGCGTCGATTTCGGTGCCCATCGAAATGTTGGTCACACGTTCGAGAATCACTTCGACGATCACCGGCACGCTGAACTCGGAGAGCATGGCTTGCGCTTTCTGCAGCGCCGGCTTGATCTCTTCCGGCTTGAACACACGGATCGCCTTGCAACCGAGACCTTCGGCCACCGCAACGTGATCCACGCCATAGCCGTTCACTTCCGGCGCGTTGATGTTGTCGAACGCGAGCTGCACGCAGAAGTCCATCTCGAAGGCACGCTGCGCCTGGCGGATCAGCCCGAGGTACGAGTTGTTCACGACCACGTGCACGTACGGCAGCTTGAATTGCGCGCCAACCGCGAGTTCTTCGATCATGAACTGGAAGTCGTAGTCGCCCGAGAGCGCGACGATCGGCCGTTGCGGGTCCGCAGCACGCACCCCGAGCGCTGCTGGAATGGTCCAGCCGAGCGGGCCGGCCTGGCCGCAGTTGATCCAGTTGCGCGCCTTGTAGACATGCAGGAACTGCGCGCCGGCGATCTGCGACAGACCGATCGTGCTCACGTAACACGTGTCGCGGCCGAACACCTGGTTCATCTCTTCGTACACGCGTTGCGGCTTGATCGGCACATTGTCGAAGTGCGTCTTGCGCAGCAACCTACGCTTGCGTTCCTGGCAGTCCGCGACCCACTCGCTGCGGTCCTTCAGCTTGCCGGCGGCCTTCCATTCCCTGGCCACTTCGACGAACAGTTCCAGCGCGGCCTTCGCGTCCGAGACGATGCCGAGGTCCGGTCCGAACACGCGGCCAATCTGCGTCGGTTCGATATCCACATGCACGAACTTGCGGCCCTTGGTATAGACCTCGACGCTGCCCGTGTGACGGTTCGCCCAGCGGTTGCCGATGCCGAGCACGAAGTCGGAGGCGAGCATCGTCGCGTTGCCGTAGCGGTGCGAGGTCTGCAGGCCAACCATGCCGGCCATCAGCGGGTGATCATCGGGGATCGCGCCCCACGACATCAGCGTCGGAATCACCGGCACGCCGACGATCTCCGCGAATTCCACGAGCAGGTCTTCCGCGGCGGCGTTCAGCACGCCGCCACCGGAGACGATCAGCGGTTTCGCGGAGTCGTTGAGCAGCGTGAGGGCGGCTTCGATCTGCTTGCGGGTCGCTTTCGGCTTGTAGACCGGCAGCGGTTCATAGGTGTCGATGTCGAATTCGATTTCGGCGAGTTGCACGTCGATCGGCAGGTCGACCAGCACCGGACCCGGACGTCCCGAGCGCATCAGATGAAACGCCTGCTGGAACACGCGCGGCACCAGCGCCGGTTCGCGCACGGTGACGGCCCACTTGGTGACTGGCTTGGCGATCGACTCGATATCGACGGCCTGGAAGTCTTCCTTGTACAGACGCGCCCGTGGCGCCTGACCCGTGATAGCCAGAATAGGAATCGAGTCGGCCTGCGCGGAGTACAAACCGGTGATCATGTCGGTGCCGGCGGGGCCCGACGTGCCGATACACACGCCGATGTTGCCCGGCTGCGCCCGCGTATAGCCTTCGGCCATATGCGAGGCGCCTTCGACGTGGCGCGCGAGCACATGGCTGATGTTGCCTGCCTTGCGCATGGCCGAATAGAACGGGTTGATAGCGGCGCCCGGTACACCGAAGGCGGTGTCGATGCCTTCTTTTTCGAGCACCAGCACGGCTGCGTCGACGGCTCTCATCTTGGCCATGAATGTCTCCTCTGAATGTCTATGAATGCGGATTACGGCGGCTGAGGTCAACTTTAGGCCTGCCCGAAAGGTTTGATAAGATCAGTCCGGGTCGCTTTTTTCGAAACAAAAAGTATGGAATGGTGGCAAGTGTGCGACACCGTGCCGTGCCGTGCTGTGCCGTGAGCCGTCAGGGCTGACGGCGCGGGCCACGCGCGCAATGGACAGCGCACCAGTACCCGCCGCCCGACAGGAGACGACAATGGACCGCTTCAAGCAGATCGAAACCTTCGTGCGTGTCGCCGATGCGGGCAGCCTGGCCGCCGCGGCGATGGAGGAGGGGGTGTCGCCGGTGATTCTCGGCCGGCGTATCGACGCGCTGGAAAAGCGTCTCGGCGTCAAGCTGATGTACCGTTCGACGCGGCGCCTCGTGGTCAGCGAAGAGGGCGCCGCGTTTCTGGAGCGCTGCCGCGGCCTGCTGTCGGAGTGGGATCAGGCGGAAAACGAACTGGCGGCGGGCCGCCGGGCGGTGAGCGGGCACCTGATCGTGTCCGCGCCGGCCGCCTTCGGCCGCAAGCATGTCGCGCCGCTCGCGCCGCCGTTTCTCGCCGACAAACCGGAATTGCAGCTGTCATTCAACCTGACCGACCGCGTGGTGGATCTGGTGCGCGAAGGCTATGACCTGTCGATTCGCATCGGCGGGGCGGTCGATCCGAATTTCGTGGCGGTGAAGCTGGCCTCGAACCGGCGCGTGGTGTGCGGCACGCCGGAATACTTCCGCAAACACGGCAAGCCGAAGACGCTCGAGGACCTGCCGCAGCACAACTGCCTCGCCTTCAACCTGCAAGGGGGCCAGAACCGCGGCTGGTATTTTCGACGCAACGGCAAGCTGGCGACGGTGCGGGTCGGCGGCACGCTCGATTGCAACGACGGGGAATTGCTGCACCGCTGGGCGTCCGAAGGGCTGGGGCTGGGCTGGCGTTCGACCTGGGAAATCCATCAGCAACTCGCGCGTGGCGAACTGGAAACCGTGCTGGACGAGTTCGCGCTGCCGGACTACGACATCCTCGCGGTCTATCCGCAGCAGCGTTATGTGCCGGCAAAAGTGCGCTATTTCATCGACTATCTGAAAGACGTCTACGCCAGCAAGGATTACTGGAATCAGGCCACCTACTAGCGGCTCGGGCGGCCCGCACCGTCTAAGCCCTTGAAAATACGTCTGAATCAGGCGCCCGATTAACGGGATATGTTGCAACCCGTCCCCATTCAGGCTACAATCTTCGGCTTCTCACTTGCCACACCGGTTCCGACGCCCGGGTGGCTTTAATCCACAAGTCATTAGGAGTGTGTATGCGTCATTATGAAATCGTCTTTATCGTGCACCCCGATCAGAGCGAGCAAGTGCCCGCCATGATCGAGCGTTACAAGACCACGATCGCCACGCACGGTGGCCAGATCCACCGTATCGAAGACTGGGGCCGTCGCCAACTGGCCTACATGATCGAGAAACTCGCGAAGGCCCATTACGTCTGCATGAACATCGAATGCGACCAGACCACGCTCGACGAGCTGGAACACGCATTCAAGTTCAACGACGCCGTTCTGCGTCACCTGATCGTCAAGATGAAGAAGGCCGAAACCGGCCCGTCGCCGATGATGAAGGAAGTGCAGCGCGAAGAAGCCAAGAAGGCAGCTGCTACGCAGCCGTCCGAAGCGCAGGCTTAAGACACACTATTTAAGCTACCAGGTAAAGCGTCGTTCTCGTGAATCGGCTGCAACTCTCAGCCAGCGTCGTCGAACGCGAACCGGTGCGGTACACCCCCGCCGGCGTTCCGATCGCAAGCTGTACGTTGCAACACCGCACTGAAGTCGTCGAAGCCGGCATTGCCCGGCAAGTTGAATTGACGATGCCAGCGGTGGCGGCCGGCGAGGCGAGCGGCAAGCTGGAAAACTGTGTGATGGGCGTCGAAACGCTCTTCACCGGTTTCCTGGCAAAGAAAAGCCGCAACGCCAGAACCCTGGTATTTCACATCACAGCATTGCAGGACATTGGAAAGGACTGAACATGCCCCGCCCGACTGGTAAGAAATTCGACAAGCGTCGTCAGCAACAAAATCCGCTCTTCAAGCGCAAGAAGTTCTGCCGTTTCACGGCAGCTGGTGTCGATCAGATCGACTACAAAGACATCGAAACGCTGAAGGACTTCATCGGCGAAAACGGCAAGATCACGCCGGCGCGTCTCACGGGTACGAAGTCGCACTATCAACGCCAGCTGGATACGGCAATCAAGCGCGCGCGTTTCCTCGCGCTCGTGCCGTACACCGACCAGCACAAGGCCTAACCCGACGACGCGACAAGGAGCAATCAGAATGCAAGTTATTCTTCTGGAAAAAGTCGTCAACCTGGGCAACCTGGGCGACATCGTCAAGGTGAAGGACGGTTACGCACGTAACTTCCTGATCCCGAACAAGCACGCACGCCGCGCAACGAAAGACGCTATCGCTGAATTCGAAGTTCGCCGCGCAGAACTGGAAAAGGTTGCTGCTGAAAAGCTGGCAGCTGCTCAAGCTCAAGGCGAAAAGCTGGCAGGCTCGACGGTTCAGATCGGCCAGAAGGCTGGCGTCGACGGCCGTCTGTTCGGCTCGGTGACGAACGCTGACATCGCTGACGCACTGGCCAAGCAAGGCTTCGCAGTGGAAAAGGCGCAAGTGCGCCTGCCGGAAGGCCCGCTGAAGATGGTCGGCGACCACGCTGTGCAAGTTTCGCTGCACACCGACGTGCTGGTCGATGTGACGGTGTCGGTGCTGGGCGAACACGTTTAAGCATCTTCACAGTATTGGCCAGGTAGTTTGACTGGCGGAAGGCAGGTGCCGGGTGACCGGCTCCTGCCTTTTTTGTTGGCCGGTTTTGGTTCGCAAACACGTATCTTTTCGATTTCCTCCGCGCTCATTTACCCCGATAATTCCATCCCATGAACGCACCGTCCAAAGATCCCCAGCTCGAGTCGCTGAAAGTCCCGCCGCATTCGATCGAGGCCGAACAATCGGTGCTGGGCGGCCTCCTGCTCGACAACGCCGCATGGGACCGCATTGCCGACTTCCTGTCGCAGAGCGACTTCTACCGCTATGACCACCGCATCATCTTCGAACACATCGGCAAGCTGATCGCGGCAACGCGTCCGGCCGACGTAATCACGGTCTATGAAGCGCTCGGCACCTCGGGCAAGGCGGAGGAGGTCGGCGGCCTGGCGTATCTGAACGCGCTGGCGCAAAACACGCCGAGCGCGGCCAATATTCGCCGTTACGCGGAAATCGTGCGCGATCGCGCCGTGTTGCGCCGGCTGGTGTCGGTCGCGGACGAAATCTCGGCGGATGCCTTCAATCCGCAGGGTAAAGAAGTCCGTCAATTGCTAGACGAGGCTGAATCCAAAGTGTTCTCGATCGCCGAGGACGGCGCGCGGGGCACGCAGGGCTTTCTGGAAATCGGGCCGTTGCTCACGCAAGTGGTGGAGCGGATCGACACGCTGTATCACACCGCCAATCCAAGCGACGTGACCGGCACGCCGACGGGCTTCGTCGACCTCGACCGGATGACTTCCGGCATGCATGGCGGCGAACTCATCATCGTAGCCGGCCGGCCGTCGATGGGTAAGACGGCGTTCTCGATGAATATCGGCGAGTACGTCGCCGTAGAGTACGGTTTGCCGGTTGCGGTGTTTTCCATGGAAATGCCTGGCACCCAACTCACCATGCGTATGCTCGGCTCGGTCGGCCGGCTCGATCAGCACCGTATGCGTACCGGCCGTTTGACCGACGAAGATTGGCCGAAGCTGACACATGCCGTACAGAAGATGAGCGAAGCGCAAATCTTCATCGACGAAACCGGCGGTTTGAACCCGATGGAATTGCGCTCGCGGGCGCGCCGGTTGTCGCGCCAGTGCGGCAAGCTGGGCCTGATTATCATCGACTATCTGCAGTTGATGAGCGGTTCGTCTTCCGGCGAAAACCGAGCGACGGAAATCTCGGAAATCTCGCGCTCGCTCAAGAGTCTGGCCAAGGAACTCGATGTGCCGGTGATTGCGTTGTCGCAGTTGAACCGGGGCTTGGAACAACGCCCGAACAAACGTCCGATCATGTCGGACTTACGCGAATCGGGCGCTATCGAGCAGGATGCCGACGTGATCCTGTTCATTTACCGCGACGAAGTCTACAACCCGGACAGCCCGGACAAGGGCACGGCAGAAATCATCATCGGTAAGCAGCGTAATGGTCCAATTGGTCCCGTTCGGCTCACGTTCCACGGTCAATTCACGAAGTTCGATAACTTTGCGGGCGCGCAGAATTTCTACAGCGAATAAAACCTGTTGTTCCGGCATCCAGGCCCGCTGAGCGCGGGCCTTTTCGTGTCCACGATGGCCACGCGTCGCGTCATCTCAGACAAACATATTGCCGATAGCTGAATTTTCGCAACGAGGCATAGCGGCCCAGATAGCGGTCGAGGCTGACGAATTGTCGCTGCATGAAGCCGCGCAGCAGGTACAGCGAGGCCATCTGCACGTAGATCATCTCCGGGAATTCCGTGTGAACCTGGAAATGCTTGCGCAACTCGTCGATTTCGCCCGGCGCAAGCGGAGATTCGTCGACGTCTCCGTATTTCGGTACCCAGAACTTGCCGATGACATGATTGCGGAACCACATCATGGCGTTGCTCCGGCCGTTATTTTCGAAGAAGAACGCACGGCCCCCCGGTTTAATGGCGTGGCGCAAGGTCTGCGCAAACTGCCCGAACGGTTCGATGTGGTGAAGGATCATCGCGCCGAACACCAGATCGACCGTGCCTAGCGTCGCAATCTGCAGAGCGGGCAGCTCGACCGGTGTGATGTTGTCGATCCGCTGCTGGGTGCAATAGCGTTTGAGGTTGGCAATGGCAACCTCGCTGAGATCGATGCTGATCACCCTCGCGCCGAGCGAAGCGAAAAACAGCGACGACGCCCCCGAGCCGCAGCCCACATCGACCAGCGTCTTGCCACGCACGTCGCCGAAATGCTCGACCGCGCGTTTGAATACCGCGTTGTCGACGTCGGGAATATCAACGTGATGGGTCGCCGCGTCGCCATGGTTTTGAAACGCTTCATTCCAGAACTGCCGGGCCTTCGCCTGTTGCATGGTTTCTTCCATGAAGGATCTCCTTGGAGCACACGGCGAAATGGGTACGGCACACGGTGGTACGAGGTCTGACGCGGTACGCCGCGCAAGATAGCCGCGACAACTCGACGATGTGTGGTTCGTACGCGCGGCGCGAAGCCCCGTGCGTCTTCCCGCTAATCAGACGAAATACTGTGGCGTCGTTTCGAATGCCAGTGTCATGACGCGGTCCCGCTATCTGGAGTCAGTCGATCCCGGCAGAAGGTTCCATCACAAGACGCCAGCGGGCAGGCAGGATCGGATAGAATCGCGATCTGTCACGGAGCTGTCATGTCGATGAGTGCGGCACAGCATTTCAGACAGTGCCCGTAAAGCCCCGGCCGTTTCGTGCGGCAATGTTGGTAAACGATTGGTTTTGCTGCATAAAATTGCTTTTCGGAGCCCAGAATGTTCGGTCGATTCATGCCCACCGAGGGCAAGTTCTTTGAAATTTTTAACGAGCACGCCAAGTGCATTGTCTCGGCGAGCCACGAACTCGAGCTGCTGATCGACAATCTGCAGGACGCCGAGATCCATAAGCAAAACGTGCAGAAGGCCGAAAAGGCTGCCGACAAGCTGACGCACGAGACGATCGATCTGCTGCACAAGACGTTCATCACGCCGCTCGACCGCGACGAAATCCATAAGCTGATCACCACGATGGACGACATCCTCGACCTGATGGAGGACGTCGCCACCGCCATTTCCCTGTATGACGTGCAGGCCGTGACGTCCGAGGCGAGCCAGTTGGCGCACATCTGCACCGCGACGGCCGAGCGCGTGCAGTTTGCGGTCAGCCTGCTGTCGGACATGAAGCAGGCAAGCCAGATACTCAAGGCGTGCGAGGAAATCGACCGGCTGGAATCGGAAGCCGACCGCGTGCTGCGCGCGGGCATCTCGAAGCTCTTCCGCGAGGAAGACAACGTCAAAACGCTCATCAAGCTGAAGGCGATCTACGAACTGCTCGAAACCATCACCGACAAGTGTGAGGACGTGGCGAACATTCTCGAAGGCATCGTGCTGGAAAACGCCTGATGCAATCGATACAACTTGCTATCTGGGCCGTCGCGCTGCTGGTCGCCGTATCGCTGGTGTTCGACTTCATGAACGGCTTTCACGACGCGGCGAATTCAATCGCCACCGTTGTGTCGACCGGCGTTCTCAAGCCGCAACAGGCCGTCGCTTTCGCGGCGGCGTTCAATGTCGTGGCTTATTTCATCTTCCACCTGAAAGTCGCGCAGACGGTCGGCAAGGGGACGATCGATCCGGCCATCGTTGATCACTACGTGATCTTCGGCGCCCTGGTCGGCGCGATCGGCTGGAACATCGTTACCTGGCACTACGGCATTCCGTCCAGCTCGTCGCATGCGCTGATCGGCGGCCTGGTGGGCGCGGCGCTCGCCAAGTCGGGCTGGCATTCGCTGAACTTCGACGGTCTGATGAAGACGGTGGCGTTCATCTTTATCTCGCCGCTGCTCGGCTTCGTGCTCGGTTCGTTCTTCATGCTGGCCGTTTCGTGGATCTACTTCCGGACGCCGCCCAGCAAGGTCGACCGGCGCTTCCGCCGTCTGCAGCTGATTTCTGCCGGCCTGTATAGCCTTGGGCACGGCGGCAACGATGCGCAGAAGACCATCGGTATCATCTGGATGCTGCTGATCGCCACCGGCTATGCCTCGTCGATCGCCGACGCGCCGCCGCTGTGGGTCATCGGCGGGTGCTATCTGTCCATGGGGCTAGGCACGCTGTTTGGCGGCTGGCGCATCGTGCGCACGATGGGGCAGAAAATCACCAAGCTAAAGCCCGTTGGCGGCTTCTGCGCGGAATCGGGCGGCGCGATCACGCTCTTTATCGCGTCGTTCCTCGGTATTCCGGTGTCCACCACCCACACGATTACCGGCGCCATCGTCGGCGTGGGCGCGACCCAGAAGCTCAGCGCCGTGCGTTGGGGCGTGGCTGGCAATATCGTCTGGGCGTGGATTCTGACGATTCCCGCTTCGGCAGTACTCGCCGCAGCGGGCTGGTGGCTTGGCCACCGTTTCCTGTAACGCCTGATCCCTCTGGCAGCGGCGCGGCCTTCAGATGAGCGGCGCGCTGCCTCCATCCATCGGCACGATCGCGCCCGTCACATAGCTGGCGCGGCGGCTCGCCAGAAACAGCGCGACGTCGGCAATTTCCTCCGGTCTGGCGTAGCGCCCAAGCGGCACCTTGGCCTGACCGCGTGCCAGCGCCTCCTTGGTGTCGATCCCTTGCTGGCCGGCTTCCAGCTTCAACGCTTCTTCGACGCGTTCGGTCAAGGTTGCGCCCGGATTGATGGCGTTGATGCGGATGCCGTAACGCGCGTAGTAATGCGCAAGGCCGACGGTCGCGAGCATCAGCGCGGCGTTGGCAGCGCCGCCGGCGATGTGGATATCGCTGGCCATCTTGCCGCCCATCCCGATGATATTGACGATCGTGCCCGGCTCCGCGGCTTCACCCGATTTCGCGCGTTCCGCCATGCGGCGCAGCACTTCCTGCTGCGGATAGATGTACGGGAAATACTTGGCCTCCATGGTGGCCTTGAAGGCGGCGGCGTCGAGCGTTTCCGGGTCGTAGCGGCGGGCGGCGCCCGCGCTGTTGATCAGCACGTCGATCGGTCCGACGGCGGTGGTGACTTCTTCGACGATGTCTGCCGCGCCATGCGGCTCGTGCAGGTCGGCGCGCGTCAGGTGCACATGCAGGCCCTCGCTCGCCAGTTGTTCGCGGGCGCGGGCGAGATTGGCCGGGTCGCGCGAGACGATCGCCACCTTCGCGCCTTCGGCCGCGAACGCGCGAGCGCAGGCAAGGCCAATCCCTTTGCTGCCGCCAGTGACCAGTACGACTTTGTCCTTCAGTCCAAGATCCATGTTGAGCACCTGCCGTCAAAGGAATATCGGGGACGATAGCAGATAGCATAGTCGCCCGGATTCACGGGCGCTTTCAATTGCAGGAATCAGATGAGCGCAGCGGGCGCTTGCCGCTCAGAAGTTGCCGTTTGCGAAATGGGCGATCGGGTCGTCGCTGGATTGCGTGGGGGCGGGAATGGCTCGCGAGTGGGTCGAGGCGCGCATGATCTGCACGCCGCCGTTCGAGTCGACCTGCTGTTCCTGGCGAGCCGCGACGGAGGCGGGCGGGGGCGGTTCGAAGGCGTCGGCGGCGGCGTCGATGGGATCCGGTGCGCGGGCGACGCTCGCGGGGACGGCGGCGGAACGCGACGGCGCGTCCGCGGCAGATGCGGCAGCGGTCGCATCCATGGCGCTTGCGCTGCCTTGAGGCGGTTCGACGGCAAGGTTCGCGGGTGTGACTGCGCCTGCTTCCCGCGCCTGGGTCTGCGCGGCGCTCATTGCAGAGGGCGGCGGCTCGAAGGCATCAGCGGATGCTGCTACGGGCGTAGGCGCGGGTTGGGCCGCGCCCGCATAAGCCGCTTGCGAGTCCGTCGGAACCGGAGCCCCACGCTGCGGCGACGGGTTAGATGCCTGATAAGTCGGTGTTTCGAACGGCGTCGGCGCGTGCGTGGGCGCAGCCACGCGGCGTATGCCGTCGAAACGCTTGGCCCAGTACGGATTGGTCAGGTAGTCGATACGAACCGTACCGCCCGTCGACGGCGCGTTGACGAACCGCAGCTTGCCCACATAAATGCCGACATGCGAGTGGGGCCGCCCGGTCGTATTGAAGAAGATCAGGTCGCCGGGTGCGACTTCGTCGGGGTCGATGGACTCGCCGCTTCCGCTCATATCGGCGGTGGTGCGCGGCAGATTCACCGAGGCCGAGCGTGCGACGACGTAACGAACCAGGCCGCTGCAATCGAACCCGCTATCCGGCGTATTACCGCCCCAACGGTATGGAATGCCCACGAGGCTCATGGCCTGAATGGAGATTTCCTCTCGCCCGACGCTGTGATCGACGAAGTTTGGAAAGCCCGGCGGCGTGGTGTGCCAGGCGCCATTGGACGCTGTCGACGCACCGCCCGAGCTGCGCGAAATCCGCTGCGGCGCGCTGGAGCAGGCGGCGAGCAGCAGAAGGATCAGCAGCGAAAACCCAAGTCGGCGCATGAAGACAAGGCGAGCGTAAACACTCGCTTAAGGCGGGCGATGTCGCGATGGTAGCCCGTCCACCTTGGCGTGAGCAAGCGAAGTTGATAAATGACTTGAAGTTTACGCGCTAAGTGTTGCTTTGCCGGATGCGAATGCCAGACCTTCCGCACGCTGCCGCACGGGCCTCGATAAACGAAAGAAAGCCGCGCCGGTATGACCCGGGCGCGGCTTTCGGACTTCGGCAACAGTAAAAAGTAAACCGATCGAGCCTACAGGATGTCGGACGCGTAATCCGCCAGACGGGAGCGCTCGCCGCGCGCCAGCGTCACATGCCCGCTGTGCGCCCAGCCCTTGAAGCGATCCACGACATACGTGAGGCCCGAACTGCCTTCCGTCAGATACGGCGTATCGATCTGCGCGATGTTGCCGAGACAAATGATCTTCGTCCCAGGGCCGGCACGCGTCACCAACGTCTTCATCTGCTTAGGCGTCAGATTCTGCGCCTCGTCGATGATGAGGTACTTATCGACGAAAGTCCGGCCGCGCATGAAGTTCATGCTTTTGATCTTCAGGCGCGAACGGATCAGTTCCTGGGTGGCAGCGCGGCCCCATTCACCGGCGGCATCGTCGGTTTTCTGCAGCACTTCGAGGTTGTCGTCGAATGCACCCATCCACGGCTGCATCTTTTCCTCTTCCGTACCCGGCAGGAAGCCGATGTCCTCGCCGACCGGCACCGTGGCGCGCGTCACGATGATCTCGTTGTAACGCTTGTCGTCGAGCACTTGCGCAAGACCTGCCGCCAGCGCAACCAGCGTCTTGCCGGTACCGGCCTGACCCAGCAGCGTGACGAAATCGATCTCCGGATTCATCAACAGGTTGAGCGCAAAATTCTGCTCGCGATTGCGCGCCGTGATGCCCCACACGTTGTTTTTGTGGTGACCGTAGTCGCGCAAGGTCTGCAGCAGGGCAGTCTTGCCGTTCAGTTCACGCACCAGCGCGTGGAACGCCGGCTCGCCGTTCTGCGGTTCCAGATACACGAACTCGTTGACCAGCATCGAGGCGCACAGCGGACCGGTCACACGGTAATACGTGGTGCCTGTCTTGGTGTCCTGCCAGCTCTCCATGCCCTTGGCGTGCTTGGTCCAGAAGTCCTGCGGCAGGGCGCGGATACCGGAGTACAGCAGGTCCTTGTCTTCGAGAACCTGGTCGTTGAAGTAGTCTTCAGCGGGCAGACCCAGCGCGTGCGCCTTGATGCGCATGTTGATGTCTTTCGACACCAGCACGACCTGGCGATCCATGCGATCGCGCTGCAGCGCGCGCACGACGCCGAGAATCTGGTTGTCCGCCTTGCCTTGCGGCAGGCCTTCAACCGGCTCGATATCGGTCAGCTTGGTCTGGAAGTACAGACGTCCGGCGGCTTCGCGGCTGCCAAGGCGCGATAGCGAAATGCCTTCCGACATATCGCCGCCGTTGGCAACCAGTGCGTCCAGCGTGCGGCTCACCTGGCGCGCATTCCGCGCGACTTCCGACATGCCCTTCTTGTGGTTGTCGAGTTCTTCCAACGTCATCATCGGCAGATAGACGTCGTGTTCCTCGAAACGGAAGAGGCAGGTCGGATCGTGCATCAGCACGTTCGTGTCGAGCACGAACAGCTTGCGGGTTTCGACCTGCTCGGCCGCACTGCCGCGTTTTTTGGCGCTGCCGCGGGTGGCGGCGGCCGGCGCGGCCGTGGTGGTGCTGGCCGGCTGCTTGCCGGCGCGCACCACTACCGGTTCGGCTGTGGAAGGCTCGGCGCGTGCTGATTCCTCCCGCGCTGTGGGAGCAGGCACAGGTTGCAGCAAGGCCGCGGTCTGTTTGGTTTTGCGGCCGCGAGCGGGAGCGGCTGGCTCGACGCTGGCGGAAGAAGCTGCCGAAGAGGCAGGAACCGGCCGCAGCGTGGAGGCTGCGTTGGCAGCGCGCGCCATGGGTGTGGCGACGCTGGCGGGGCCGAAATCGGCCGACTCTGCTTGCTCCCCTTCGGTCGTCTGTTTTTTCGCGGACCGGGCGGGTGTGGCGCGGGCCTTGTATTCGTCAGGCGGTAAAAGATTGCCGAGCTTGCTGGGTGCGGTAGGCAAAGGCATGGTTTCCCTCGAAAAAATCGGGTCACATATCGTGCGCCGCCTGTCGCATTCTGCCGGTGTGCCGGAAGGCACACGCAGTTTGCGCCCGGAGGCGCGCTTTCGGTCTAGAAATGCCGGTTCGCCTGAGTTTCGATCGGCTCCTTGACGAGAGCGCGTGGCCGAACAAATGAACGGCTTCGCGCAATTAAAAAAGCCGCCGCCCCGGAAAACGGGGCAAGCGGCTCGACTTCGGTCATCGCGTTGCGCCTCACGGCCTCATCAACAACGTGAGAGGCGTGACATGCGGCGCAGCCGCGGGAAGAATGGGGTGGACAGGCACTCATTGCAGCCCAATATAACGCGCCTCACAGCGCTTGTACAGCCTCCAGAATTTCATCGACATGACCTGGTACTTTCACGCCACGCCACTCGTGGCGCAGGACACCCTCGCTGTCGATGACAAACGTGGAGCGCTCGATTCCACGTACTTCTTTGCCATACATTTTCTTCATTTTGATGACGCTGAAGAGCGCGCAGAGGGTTTCTTCCGCATCGGAGATCAGCGGGAAGGGCAGCTCGAGCTTGGCCTTGAAATTCTCGTGCGAGCGCAGGCTGTCACGCGACACACCAAGGATCTCGGCGCCGGCCTTCCTGAACTTCGGATACAGGTCGCGGAACTGCAGACCTTCAGTGGTGCAGCCGGGCGTGTTGTCCTTCGGATAGAAATACAGCACCACCTTCTTGCCCCGCAGACTGGACAGCGTGATGTCGCCACCGGTTGCGGGGGCGGTGAAGTCGGGGACGGGTTGGTCGACTGCGATGGGCACGAGGTTCTCCGGTGGTTTTGTTATGACGGCTGGACGATCAGTTCGCCGGAGCGCCCTGAAATCTCACCCCACGTGACAGGGTACGATGGCAACGTACTACGGTCTAGCGCGGCGTGGTAATCGCCCATGGTTGCGAACGTGTGACCTTGCGCGCGCCAGCCTTCCAGCAACTGTTCGAAGATGGGCGCGAGCTTTTGCCCTTCGAGTTCGGCGTGCAGTGTGAACACCTGATCGTGCGGATTGTTCTCGGTGCGCTTCAACATCCACGCAGCCACGTTGTCCAGTTCGACACCGTCGACGCCCAGCACTTCGTCGAGCGTGGGCAGCGTGGTCGGCATCTGCACGTGCGCAAGCGGCTTGCCGTTCACCACCGGGAAATAGGGTGAATGGCCGCGTCCGTCGGACGCGTACCGCATGCCCCAGGCATCGATCTGCTCGAAGGCGTGCTCGTTCATCTGCCAGCCGGCTGCACCGTGCGTGACGGGCGGCGCGCCGAAGATATCGACGAAACGCTCATGGCTCTTCTGCATCTGCGCGACGGTCCAGTCGCGCGCCCGCGTGCGCACGTTGTCCTGCCAGTAGACGTGGTCCCACGTGTGGATACCGCATTCGAAACCGGCTTCGTGGATCGCACGCATCTCGGACGACGCCCGCGCGCCGATATCGGGCCCCGGCAGCAGCACGCCGTACATCAATTGCTTGACGCCGTAGTGCTCGACCACCGAGGTTCGCGACACCTTCTGCAGAAAGCCCGGCCGCAGCACGCGGCGCATCGCCCAACCCGTGTGATCGGGTCCGAGGCTAAAGAGAAAAGTGGCGCGCGCCTTGAAGCGGTCGAAGATACGGGCCAGATTCGGCACCCCTTCGCGGGTGCCGCGCAACGTGTCGACGTCGATCTTCAGGACGATACGAGGCAAGGCGCGGCCCTTATTGCTGTTCGACGAGGGCGCGCGCTTCGGCGACGTGGCCGCGATACGCTTCGAAAATCTTGCGCAGCGCTTCGTCGAAAGTCGACTTCGGCGCCCAGTCGAGTTCCTGCATCGTGTTGTCGATCTTCGGCACGCGGTTCTGCACGTCCTGATAGCCCGCGCCGTAGTACGCGCCCGACGAGGTTTCGACCAGTTGCACCTGCTTGGCCGTCGCGGCGTATTCCGGGAATTCCGCGGCGAGCGCCAGCATCTTGTGCGCGAGCTCGCGCACCGAGAAGTTGTTGGTCGGGTTGCCGATGTTATAGATCTTGCCGGTCGCCACGCCGTCCTTGTTCTCGATGATCTTCATCAGCGCGCCGATGCCGTCGTCGATGTCCGTGAAGGCACGCTTTTGCGCGCCGCCGTCGACGAGACTGATATTCTCGCCGCGCACGATATGGCCGAGGAACTGCGTCACCACGCGCGAGCTGCCTTCCTTCGGCGTATAGATCGAATCGAGGCCCGGGCCGATCCAGTTGAACGGACGGAACAGCGTGAAGTTGAGGCCTTCCATGCCGTAGCCCCAGATCACACGGTCCATCAACTGCTTGGAGCACGCGTAGATCCAGCGCGGCTTGTTGATCGGGCCGTACGAGAGTTGCGACTCTTCCGGGTCGAACTGCTCGTCCGTGCACATCCCGTAGACCTCGGAGGTGGACGGAAACACCAGATGCTTGCCGTACTTGACGGCCGAACGGACGATGGGCAGGTTCGCCTCGAAGTCCAGTTCGAACACGCGCAGCGGCTGCTTCACATACGTGGCCGGCGTGGCGATCGCGACGAGCGGCAGGATCACGTCGCACTTCTTCACGTGATACTCGACCCACTCCTTGTTGATCGTGATGTCGCCTTCGAAGAAATGCATCCGTTCGTGGTTGACGAGGTCGCCGAGGCGCTCGGTCTGCATGTCCATCCCGAACACTTCCCAATCGGTCGTTTCGAGAATGCGTTTGGACAGGTGATGGCCGATGAAGCCGTTGACACCCAGAATCAGGACTTTTTTCATGAATGACGGGAAGATTGAATGAGCTGGGTGAATTCGGCTGGGGAGACGACGGACTCGCTGCCCGCGTGCTGGCGCCGCAATTCATGGATGGCGATGGCGCGGCCATCGCCGCACACCGCAAAAACGGCATTATCGCTTACGTGGAGGCCCGGCGGCAAATCCGACCGGAGTGCGCCGGGACGCGCCAGGCGCGCCTGCGCGACGATGAAGCGGTGGCCTTCGATTTCCGTGAACGCGCCGGGATAGGGCGGCGCCACCGCGCGAATCAGGTTGTATATCTGCTGGGCCGGCTGACTCCACTCGATCCGCCCGTCTTCCGGCTTGCGCCCGCCGAAGTAGCTGCCGTGCGCCAGATCGTTCGGCAGATGCGGCGCTTCGCCTGCGAGCAGCGCCGGCAGCACGCGCCACAGCGTCTGCTCGGCGGCCACCGTGACCTTGTCGAACACCTGCGCGGCGGTGTCGTCGGGCAGGATCGGCACCGGCGTCTGGGCGATGATCGCGCCCGCATCCGGCTTGGCGGCCATTTCGTGCAGGGTCGCGCCGGTTTCGGTTTCGCCCTTCAGCACGGCCCAGTTTGTCGGCACGCGGCCACGGTATTTCGGCAGGAGCGAGCCGTGCATGTTGTAGGCGCCGCGCGCGGCCAGCGCGAGCAGGTCGATTGGCAACATGTGGCGGTAGTAGAACGAGAAGATGAAGTCCGGCCGGGCAGCGCTGAGCGCGGCGCGCAGTTCCGCGCTTTTCGGATCGGCCGGCGTCACCGTGGGAATGCCGTAGCTCGCGGCGACCGCGGCCACGCTGCCGAACCAGATGTTCTCGCTCGGGCTGTCCTCATGGGTGACCACCAGCGCCACGTCCACGCCGCGCGCGAGCAGCACCTGCAGGCAGCGCACGCCGACGTTGTGATACGCGAATACGACCGCGCGTGGCTTCATGGGTTGGGTCCCTGATTGATGAGCGGCGCGGCCTGCACCGCCTGCACCACGGCCTGGCGCGGCGCTTCGGCGACGGTGGTGCCGTTGCGCTGTTCGAGAATCGTCTGCACCAGATAACGGGGACGCGCGCGCACCTGCTGATAGATCCGGCCGATGTACTCGCCGAGCAGCCCGAGCGCGAAGATGATCACGCCGAGCAGGAAGAAGGTGATGGCGAACAGCGTGAACACACCTTGCACTTCCGCGCCGATGATGAAGCGGCGAATCAGCAGCAGCACGAACAGGGCGGCTGAGCCCAGCGACAGGATCACGCCGATGAACGACAACCACTGCAGCGGCACGACCGAGAAGCCGGTGACGAGGTCGAAATTCAGGCGGATCAGCGCGTACAGCGAATACTTCGATTCGCCCGCAAAGCGCTCTTCGTGCGCGACCTCGATCTCGACCGGGTTCTGCGCAAACGTGTAGGCCAGCGCCGGAATGAAGGTATTGATTTCGCCGCAGCGGTTGATCGTGTCGATGATGTGGCGGCTGTACGCGCGCAACATGCAGCCCTGATCGGTCATCTTGATGCGGGTGATGCGCTCGCGCAGACGGTTCATCGCGCGTGAAGCCTTGCGCCGGAACAGGCTGTCCTGGCGCTGCATGCGGATCGTGCCCACGTAGTCGTAGCCTTCGCGCATCTTGTCGACCAGCTTGCCGATTTCTTCCGGCGGATTCTGCAGGTCGGCGTCGAGCGTAATGACGATCTCTCCGCGCGACTGCTCGAAGCCGGCGAGGATCGCCATGTGCTGGCCGTAGTTGCCGTTCAGCAGGATCACGCGCGAGGTATCCGGCCGCTTGCGGAACTGCTCGGCCAGCAACGCCGCGGACTTGTCGCGGCTGCCGTCGTTGATGAAGATCACTTCGTAGGCGGTGCCGAGCGCATCGAGCGCCGGATACAGGCGCGCGAACAGCGCGGCCAGTCCGGCCTCCTCGTTGTACACCGGGATGATGACCGAAACTTCCGGCGTATCAGACATCGGGGAGCGATGTTCCGTTTGACTCATTTCCGCTTATTTTCCGTATTGTTCGAAAATTTCATTGACCGCCTGGCACACGCGCGCCACGTCGCCTTCGTTCATCAGCGTGAAGAGCGGCAGCGTGACCGTGGTGGCGCCGAAACGCTCCGCGTGCGGGAACATGCCTTCCTTGAATCCTTGCGCGCGGTACAGCGTGAACAGGTGGATGGCCGGGTAATGCACGCCGGAGCCGATGCCGCGTTCCTTCAACTGACCCATGAAACCCGCGCGGTCGATGGACAGCTTCTCGAGCGGCAGCGTGATCTGGAACATGTGCCAGTTGCTGTTTTCAAGGTCAGCAAGCGGCAGACCCATGCCCAGGCTGGCCGCGGCGCCGCCTTCGAACCCCGCAAAGTAGGCCCGTGCGAGCTTTCTGCGCTGGGCGATGAAACGCTCCAGATGCGGCAACTGGCCGAGACCCACGCGTGCGGCGACGTCCGTGAGATTGTATTTGCCGCCGAGCACGTCGCAGTCCATGCCGTCGAAACCCGTGCGGGTAATGCCTTGCAGCCGGTACTTCTGGGCGAGGATGGCTTCGTCCTCGTTGTTCAGGACCAGCGCGCCGCCTTCGATCGACGTCAGATTCTTGTTGGCGTGGAAGCTGAACGACACGATGTCGCCGAGCTTGCCGATGCGCTCGCCCTTCCACGAGGAGCCGAAGGCCTGGGCGGCGTCTTCGATCACGCGCAGCTTATGGGCGCGGGCGATGGCGTAGAGCCGGTCCATATCCACCGGCAGGCCCGACAGAAACACCGGGATGATGGCTTTGGTGCGCGGCGTGATGGCCTTTTCGAGCAGATTCAGGTCGATGTTGCGGGTCGTCGGGTCGATGTCGACGAACACCGGCGTCGCGCCCGTTTCGAAGATCACGTTGCTGGTGGAAACCCACGAGGCGGGCGTGGTGATGACTTCGTCACCCGCGCCGACCCCGGCGATGCGCAGGCCGATTTCCAGCGTGGCCGTGCCGGAGTTGAAGGTGCGCACAGGACGGCCGCCGCAGTATTCCGACAGCGCGGCTTCGAACAGCTGGTTCTGCGGACCGGTGGTGATCCAGCCGGAGCGGAGCACCTCGGCCACGCCCTGAATGGTCTCTTCATCGATTTCCGGACGGACAAACGGCAAAAACGGGACTGATGACTGGCTCATGAATGCTTCGCTCGAAAGAAATTGGGGCAGCAACCAACAAGGACGGCGTCCGGCAAGGATACTTCGGCAACCTGGGGCGGCGCGAGCCTAGCTGCGCGCCAGGATGACGACGCCGATCAGGATGATGCCGATCCCGACCAGCCGCTGCACCGACAGCACCTCGCCGAACAGATACCAGGCGGCGATCGCGTTGACGACGTAACCGAGCGACAGCATCGGATACGCAATCGACACGTCGACGCGCGACAGCCCGACCACCCACACCGCGACACTGATCACATAGCAACCCAGCCCGCCGATGATCGGCAATTGCGTTGCCAGTTTGAAGCCAATGGGCAGGATGTTCGCACGGGTGAATTCGAAGTGTCCAACGGCATTCGTGCCGGCTTTCAGCAGGAGCTGCGCGCAGGCGTTCAGCGCGACGCCGGCGAGGATACAAAAGAGCGAAATCGGGTTCATCAACGGTCGAGGTCCTGATATGGGGTCATGGCTGCGGTTTTTCTACGATTACCCGCCGCGAGTCGCGCGCGACGATCTGCATGGGCACATGCTGCGCCAGCAACGCATCGTAGCGGCCCGGCGGGAGCAGCGCGAGGGCGTAACGGTCCGCGTCCCAGCGTTTGATCCATTCGTCTACCGTCGGCACCCACTTCTGCGGTTCGACGGATACGCCGAACGCCAGTTCATCCGGATGTTCGACCATGATCATGGTGTGGTCGACGTAGAAGGGCAACGTGTGGTCGAGCACGCCGACCGAGTAGAACGGCGTATCGGCCGGCAGTCTGGCGATGGCGGCCTTGACGGCCGGCGCGAGCGGCGCGCCGGAGCTCAGGCGGCCGAATACATCGTGCCCGGTGCCGGCGATGGTGCCGAGCAGCAGCCAGGCGGCGCCGAACAGCGCCGTGGCGCCGACGATGCCGCTGCGGCTGTGGCGGTTCAGCCACATTGCGGCGAGCGTCAACACAAAGGCGACGCCGAGCGCGGCCAGCACCCAGCTGCGATAGGCGACGTACAACTCGGTGGGATTGCGGCTGTCGCCGAAGCGGCCCATGAACAGCGCGCCAATTGCCGCTACCGCCAGAAACACGGCGTATCCGGCCAGATGGCGGCGCAGCATGGCGGGCGTGACGAGCGGCAGGTACAGGCCGATCAGCAGAGCCAGCGCCGGGGCGATGGGCAGGGTGTACGACAGCAGCTTCGAATGCGAGGCGCTGAAGAACAGGAAGATGAACACCGTCCAGACCAGCATCATCGTGACCGGCGAGAAGCCGTTCGGCTGACGCGGCAGGCGCAGCGCGTGGCGGATGCTCTGCACGCTCACCGACAGCCACGGCAGGAAGCCCACCAGGATCACCGGCACGAAGTAGTAGAACGCGCCGGGGCGGTTCTGCTCGGGCGTCAGATAGCGCTTGAATTGCTGGACGATGAAGAAGAAATTCAGGAATTCCGGATTGCGCTGTTGGACCAGCACGAACCACGGCGTGGCGATGGCGAAGAACAGGATCATCCCGCCGATCAGGTGCAGGCGCTTCCAGACGGCCCAGTCGCGCGCGATCAGCGTGTACAGCACCAGCACCGCGCCCGGCAGGATCACGCCGATCAGACCCTTCGACAGCATCGCGAGCGCCATCGAGGCCCAGCATAGCCACATCCACAGGCGCACGTGGCTGGACGGCAGGCTGGGACGCTGGGCCAGCAGCAGGGCGCACAGGGTCAGCTCCATCCAGAATGACAGGCCCATGTCCAGTGTGTTGAAGTGGCCCATCAGGTTCCAGTAAGGCGAAGTCGCCAGCACGATGGCCGCGCACACGCCGGTGGCGGCGTTGAACACGCGCGCGCCGGTGAAGCCGATCAGCAGGACGCCCGCGAAGCCCGTCAAGGCCGTGTAGAGCCGGGCCTGCCATTCTCCGATGCCGAACCAGGCGAAGCTCAGCGCGTTCATCCACGTTTGCAGCGGTGGCTTTTCGAAGTACTTGTAGCCGTTGTAGCGCGGTGTGATCCAGTCGCCGGTCAGGAACATCTCGCGGGCCATTTCGGCGTAGCGGCCTTCGTCGCTCGGCAGCAGGTGGCGCCAGCCAAGCGGCACGAACCAGATCACGGCGAGGGCAAGCACGAGCAGCAGTAGGGTGCTGCGGTTGAGCGGTAGCCGGGAAGGCATATCGTTCATGGGTTGTTAGCCTGTCTTTTGCGACGCCGCACAGGCGGCGTGTCAGTGTTGTTGGGAGCGTACGGCCGGTTGTGCACGACCGGTAGCGGATTACCTTGCGGACCGCCGGTTGCGGAGGGCCGGTTGCCGACGGCTGGTCACAGACGGCAAGTCGCGTGGGGCTGGCGTCCGCAGGACCGACCGCCGGCAGCCGACGCGCAGTTTACGATACCGGCCCGACCCGGCGGCCGAATTGCGCCGCTTACGCTTCGATCAGCAAAGCCGCCGCGACCTTGCGGCCCTCGGCCATCAGAATGTTGTACGTGCGGCAGGCGGCCTTGAAGTCCATCGTCTCGACGCCGATCCGATGCGCCGCGAGCGCCGCGGTGAGCCGCGGATGCGGGAACCGCAAACGCTCGCCGCTGCCGAAGATGACGACCTCGGGCGCGGGCTCGATCAGCATGGCGAAATGCTCCGCGGTCAGCGCTTCGAACGCAGCCACAGGCCAAGGCGTGACGGCCGTTTCCGGCATCACGAGGATGCTGCCCATATGGCGCTGAAGATTGATTTCGACATAGCCGGCGCCGTAGCCGGTCACGGTGTTGAGGGCGCCGCTGGAATCCTGGTGTAATTTCAAATTCGTTTTCCGAAGTCGTTCTTTCCGGACTGCATGCACTTGGTGCATTGCGGAAGTCGGCCAAAATCCGCTAAATTATAACTTTTTAGCCGCCCGGCGGCGCCCCTTGCTTCGCGTGCCGCCATAAGCCGCACCCGGAGCGGCTGCCGGACACCGGTCAATGCGCCGGTTCTGGCATGGCCAAACAGCTTATCAGGCGCTCCCTTAAGGTAACCTGAGGGTCCTTGAACGGTCCGCGGCAATACCTCGAGCACCCCGGCGCAATCCGCACCGTCAGCACGAATCAGACACATTCGCGGGAGCGCGCCTGAAACGGCCGCTTCGCACCCCGATGCCCAGGCCCCGTGCGTTGCGGGCCGACCCACTATTTATCCAGGATGAAGTGCCCGCCGTGAAACCGATCCTCAAATCCAATAAGCTGTTGAATGTCTGCTACGACATCCGCGGGCCCATCCTCGAACATGCGAAGCGGCTCGAAGAAGAGGGTCACCGCATCATCAAGCTGAACATCGGCAACCTCGCGCCGTTCGGCTTCGACGCTCCCGACGAGATCATCCAGGACATGATCCTGAACCTGCCTGGCTCATCAGGCTATTCCGACTCGAAAGGGGTGTTCGCGGCACGTAAGGCGATCATGCATTACACCCAGCAAAAGGGCGTGCAAGGCGTCGAGCTGGACGATATCTACATCGGCAACGGCGCCTCGGAACTGATCGTGATGGCCATGCAGGGCCTGCTCAACGACGGTGATGAAGTGCTGCTGCCGGCGCCGGACTATCCGCTATGGACGGCCGGCGTCAGCCTGTCGGGCGGCTCACCGGTGCATTACATCTGCGACGAGTCGAATGGCTGGATGCCCGATCTGGACGATATTCGCGCCAAACTCACGCCGAACACGCGGGCGCTCGTGGTCATCAACCCGAACAACCCGACCGGTGCGCTGTATTCGGACGAACTGCTGCTCGGCCTGATCGAGATCGCCCGCCAGCATGGCCTCGTGATCTTCGCCGACGAGGTCTACGACAAGATCGTCTACGACGGCAAGCAGCATACGTCGATGGCGGCGCTCTCCGAGGACGTGCTGACGGTGACCTTCAACAGCCTGTCCAAGAGCTACCGTTCGTGCGGCTACCGCGCCGGGTGGATGTTCATCTCGGGCCTGACCGGCGAGAACCGCCGTCGCGCAAAAGACTATTTCGAAGGGCTCGGCATTCTGGCCTCCATGCGCCTGTGCCCGAACGTGCCCGGCCAGTATGCGATCCAGACCGCGCTTGGCGGCTACCAGAGCATCAACGACCTGATCCTGCCGAACGGCCGCCTGTACAAACAGCGTCAACTCGCGTATGACATGCTGACGGCCATTCCCGGCGTGACCTGCGTGAAGCCGGAAGCCGCGCTGTACATGTTCCCGCGCCTCGATCCGAAAATGTACCCGATCGAAGACGACCAGCAGTTCATCCTGGAGCTGCTGCTGGCCGAACGGGTGCTGCTGGTGCAGGGCAGCGGCTTTAACTGGAAGACGCCGGACCATTTCCGGGTCGTGTTCCTGCCGAATGTCGACGACCTGGCCGATTCGATCAACCGGATCGCCCGTTTCCTCGACGGCTACCGAAAACGCCACGCGGTCTGACGCGGCGTGGGCCCATCGCCCGCGCGCCAGACCTCGACACCTGTTTCCCTTAATCCTTACTCGAAAACACACGCTGCATGGAACCGATCAAAGTTGGACTACTGGGCTTCGGCACGGTGGGCAGCGGCACCTTCACGGTACTGCGCCGCAATCAGGAAGAAATCAAACGGCGTGCCGGGCGCGGCATTGAGGTTGCGCGCATTGCCGTGCGCAATCCGGCCAAGGCCACGGCGGCGCTCGGCAACGCGGCCGCCACGGTGGAGATCACCGATAGCTTCGACGCCGTGGTCGACGATCCGTCCATCGACATCGTCGCGGAAATGATCGGCGGCACGGGTATCGCGCGCGAGCTGGTGCTGCGCGCCATCGCCAACCGCAAGCACGTGGTGACGGCCAACAAGGCCTTGCTGGCCGTGCACGGCACCGAGATTTTCGAAGCCGCGCGCGCCAACGGCGTGATGGTGGCGTTCGAGGCGGCGGTGGCGGGCGGTATTCCGATCATCAAGGCGCTGCGCGAAGGGCTGACGGCGAACCGGATTCAGTACATTGCCGGCATCATCAACGGCACGACGAATTACATCCTGTCCGAGATGCGCGACCGCGGGCTGGATTTCGCGACCGCGCTGAAGGCCGCTCAGGAACTGGGCTACGCCGAAGCCGACCCGACCTTCGACATCGAAGGCGTGGACGCCGCGCACAAGGCAACCATCATGAGCGCGATCGCATTCGGCGTGCCGGTGCAGTTCGACAAGGCCTACGTCGAAGGCATCAGCAAGCTCGCCGCGATCGATATCAAGTATGCCGAAGAGCTCGGCTACCGGATCAAGCTGCTGGGCATCGCGCGACGCGCCGACAGGGGCATCGAACTGCGCGTGCATCCGACGCTGATTCCGGAAAAGCGCCTGCTGGCCAACGTGGAAGGGGCGATGAACGCGGTGGTGGTGCATGGCGACGCGGTCGGCACCACCTTGTATTACGGCAAGGGAGCGGGCGCGGAGCCGACGGCCTCGGCCGTGGTGGCGGATCTGGTGGACGTGACGCGTCTGCATACCGCCGATCCGGAGCATCGCGTACCGCATCTGGCTTTCCAGCCCGACAGCCTGTCGAACACGCCGATCCTGCCCATCGAGGAAGTGACGAGCGGCTACTACCTGCGCCTGCGCGTAGCGGACGTGACCGGCGTGCTCGCCGATATCACGCGCATCCTCGCCAACACCGGTATCTCGATCGACGCGCTGCTGCAGAAAGAGTCGGAGCAGGTGGACGCCAACGGCAAGGGCGAGACCGACATCATCCTGATTACGCACGAAACGGTTGAAAAGCACGTCAACGCGGCGATCCAGAGCATCGAAGCGCTGCAAACCGTGGTTTCGCACGTGACCAAGCTGCGCATGGAAGCGCTGAACTAGGCCAGAGACTGATATGAACTACCTTTCCACGCGCGGCGCCGGAGCCGGCGAGCGCCATACGTTTTCCGACATCCTGCTGGGCGGACTCGCAAGAGACGGCGGCCTGTATCTGCCCGCCGAATACCCGCGGGTCTCGGCCGACGAACTGGCGCGCTGGCGCACCCTGCCGTACGCGGATCTCGCCTTCGAGATCCTGTCGAAATTCAGCGACGACATTCCTGCCGAAGACCTGCGCATGCTCACGCGCCGCACGTACACGGCTGCGACTTACTGCAACGTGCGCAACCACGAAAGCGCCGAGCAGATTACGCCGCTCAAGACGCTTGGTGTCGAGAACGGCGCGCCGCTGTCGCTGCTCGAGCTCTCGAACGGCCCTACGCTGGCGTTCAAGGACATGGCGATGCAGCTGATCGGCAACCTGTTCGAGTACGCGTTGGCGCGGCACGGCGAGACTCTCAACATCCTGGGCGCGACTTCGGGCGACACCGGCAGCGCCGCGGAATACGCCATGCGCGGCAAGAAGGGCATCCGCGTGTTCATGCTGTCGCCGCACCAGAAGATGAGCGCGTTCCAGACGGCGCAGATGTACAGCCTGCAGGATCCGAACATTTTCAACCTCGCGGTGCAAGGCAATTTCGACGGCTGCCAGGATATCGTCAAGGCCGTCTCGAACGATCACGCGTTCAAGGCGAAGTACAAGATCGGCACGGTCAATTCGATCAACTGGGCGCGCGTCGTCGCCCAGGTCGTCTACTACTTCAAGGGCTATTTCGCGGCCACCACGTCGAATGACGAGCGGGTGTCGTTCACGGTGCCGTCGGGCAACTTCGGCAACGTCTGCGCGGGGCACATTGCGCGCATGATGGGTCTGCCGATCGAGAAGCTGGTCGTGGCCACCAACGAGAACGACGTGCTCGACGAGTTCTTCCGTACCGGGATTTACCGCGTGCGCAAGGCGGCGGAGACCTATCACACCAGCAGCCCGAGCATGGACATTTCGAAGGCGTCGAATTTCGAACGCTTCGTGTTCGATCTGCTGGGGCGCGATCCGGCGCGCGTGCTGCAATTGTTCCGCGATGTCGAGGAAAAGGGCGGTTTCGATCTGGCGGCGAGCGGCGATTTCGTGCGGGTCGCGCAGTTCGGCTTCGTGTCCGGCCGCAGCAGCCATGCCGACCGCGTCGGGGCGATTCGCGATGTATTCAAGCGCTACGACACGATGATCGACACCCACACGGCAGACGGCCTGAAGGTGGCGCGCGAGCATCTGCAAGCGGGTATTCCGATGATCGTGCTCGAGACGGCGCAGCCGATCAAGTTCGGCGAGACGATCCGTGAAGCGCTGTTGCGCGAGCCGGAGCGGCCGGCGGCGTTTGCCGGGATCGAGTCGCTGCCGCAGCGTTTCGAAGTGCTGCCGGCGGACGTGCAGTGCGTCAAGCACTTCGTCGTCGCGCATACGGGCGATTGAGGACGACTCGGGGCGGCCGGTTCCTGGGCGCCCGATTCGACGGCCATGGTGCAGCGCCTGCTGGCAGGGCCGGGCACCATGGCCGTTTTACTTGTGGCGCTTGCCACCCGGTTTGCTCCGCGCCAAGAAAACGCCGTATCTGTCGCGTCTGGCGCCTTAACCGCTGCGGTTCGAATCTGGCGAATCCGTCAGCTACGGTCGAAATCTGACCATCAGGTCACGGGCCCCCGTCGACTGGCGCAGACCGCTACAATATTCTTTTCAGTCCAGCGCGCCCCCGACCGATGTCCACCCCTCCATCTACCGCGCCTCGCGCGCCGATGCTGTCAACTGCCGACGCCCTTGCCACCTTGCTCGGCGCCTCCAATGCCGTTGCCGGCGAGGAGACGCTGCCCACGCTCGAGGCGTTGAACCGCGTGCTGGCCGTCGACGTCGTGTCGCCGCTCGACGTGCCGCCGATGAACACCAGCGCGATGGACGGCTACGCCGTGCGGATCGCCGATCTCGCCCAGGGCGAGCGCCGTTTGCCGGTCTCGCAGCGCATTCCGGCAGGACACGCGCCGCAGCCGCTCGTGGCAGGGACGGCGGCCCGCATTTTCACGGGGGCGACGGTGCCGCCCGGCGCTGACGCCATCGTCATCCAGGAGCAGACCGAAGCTGCCGGCGACGCGGTCACGATCCTGCACATGCCGAAAGCCGGCGAGTGGATTACCGCGCAGGGCGCGGATATCCATAGCGGCTCGGTGATCTTGCCGGCGGGTACGCGACTGACGCCGCAGGCGCTCGGGCTGGCTGCATCGGTGGGCTGTGCGGAATTGTCGGTACTACGGCGCGTCAAGGTAGCGGTGTTCTTCACCGGCGACGAATTGACCCTGCCGGGTGAGCCGCTCAGGCCCGGCGCCATTTACAACTCGAATCGCTTCACGTTGCGCGGGCTGCTCGACAAGCTCGGCTGCGAGGTGACCGACTACGGCATCGTCCCCGACGCGCTCGACGCGACGCGCGCGACCTTGCGCGAGGCGGCGCAGGCGCATGACCTGATTCTCACCTGCGGCGGCGTGTCGGTGGGCGAGGAAGACCACGTGAAGCCGGCCGTCGAGGCGGAAGGGCGTTTGTCGATGTGGCAGATCGCCATGAAGCCGGGCAAGCCGCTCGCGTTCGGCGCGGTGCGGCGCGGTGCGCCGGCGGCCGAAGGCGCGACGGCTCCCGCTGAAACGTTCTTCATTGGCTTGCCGGGTAATCCGGTGTCGAGCTTCGTCACCTTCCTGCTATTCGTGCGTCCGTTCCTGCTGCGTCTCGCGGGCGTGCGGATCGTGACGCCGCGTGCGCTGTCGTTGCGGGCCGATTTCACCCAGTCCAAAGGCGACCGGCGCAACGAATTCCTGCGCGCCCGTATCAATCCGGCCGGCGGCCTCGATCTGTTCCCGAACCAGAGTTCGGCGGTGCTGACGTCGACGGTGTGGGGTGACGGCCTGATCGACAACCCGCCCAATCACATGATCAGCGCCGGCGAGACGGTGCACTTCATCCCCTTTTCCGAATTGTTGAACTGACGCCGGCAGCGTCCGGTGACGACCCCGATGAAGATCCAGCTGAAATTTTTTGCAAGCGTGCGCGAGGCACTCGGCGCCGCCGACGAAGCCGTGGAGGTGCCCGATAGCGTCGCCACGGTGGGCGACGTGCGGGCATGGCTGCGGGCGCGCGGCGGCATCTGGGCGGAGACGCTCACCGAGGGCCGCGCGCTGCGCATGGCCTGCAATCACGTGATGACCGACGCCGGCACGCGCCTGACCGAAGGCTGCGAAGTCGCGTTCTTTCCGCCCGTGACGGGCGGCTGAGGGAGACGATGACCGTTCGCGTCCAGACCGAAGACTTCGACCTGACCGCCGAAGTGGCCGCCTTGCGTGCACAGAATCCCAAGGTCGGCGCGGTGGCGTGCTTCGTCGGCACCGTGCGCGATCTGAACGACGGCTGCGTGGTCGAAGCCATGGAACTCGAGCACTATCCGGGCATGACCGAGAAGTCGCTCGCGGCGATTGTCGACGTGGCGCGCGAGCGCTGGCCCGGCATCGAGGTGCTGGTCATCCACCGCGTCGGCAAGCTGTATCCGCTCGACCAGATCGTGCTGGTGGCGACCACCGCGGCGCATCGCGGCGACGCGTTTGCGTCCTGTGAATTCGTGATGGACTACCTGAAAACCGAAGCGCCGTTCTGGAAAAAGGAAAAGACCGCCGAGGGCGAACGCTGGGTCGATGCGCGCGTGTCCGATGACGCCGCGCTGGCACGCTGGGGCATGGGCCCGATCAATACGAAGTCCGAATGAAGCGCGGCGCGCCCGCCGCGCAGAGCCGCTCCGTCAGGGCTCGCTCGGGCGCCCGATGATCTTTGCCGGAAACGGCTCGCCGCGCGGTTCGTCACGCTCACGCCTCGAGGGTGCGATACGGTCGAGCAAATCCTGCTGCTCGGCGGGAATCGTGTAATCCCATCCAAAGCGGCTCAACTGCAGGCTTTGCGCGATGCGCAATGCCGGTTCCATGAAACGGATCGCCGCCGCCGGTTCGTAGCGCGATTCCACCGTGTCGAGAAACAGGTAGAGCCAGTGGCTGAAATGACGAGGCTCGATGCCCGGCAGCGGCTGATGCGCCTGCTGCACATTGCCGCGATACTGTTTCGCGCCGAGCACCAGACTTGCCCAGAACGTGCACATCTTCGGCAGGTGTTCGTCCCAGCGTCCGGCGAGCGTCTGCTCGAAGACAGGACCGAGGATCGCGTCGGCGCGCACACGGTCGTAGAACGCGTAGACCAGCTCGCGGATGTTGGCTTCAGTGGCTTCGGCGTGTCGCGGTACGGCCGGCACGGGAGGAAATAGGGGATTCATACGGTGACCCAAAACAAACACAAAGGCGGCAAAGGTGGCGCGAACGAGTTCAGCACAACAGCGTCACACAGAAAAATACCGCTGCTCGCAGACGATACCATTCAAAATGGCAGCCATTCAGCGAACAGTCCTGCATAACATGCGCGATGCCCGCATGTTATTGCGAAGAGGCTGCGCCGACAACCCTCGCGCCGCTACGGTCTTTCAGAGGATCGCCGCCGCCACTCATCATGACCCGCGCTTATGAGACTGACTGATTACACGGATTATTCATTACGCGTCCTGCTGTACCTCGCGGTCCGCGACGAGGGCCTGGCGACGATCCAGGATATCTCGGACGCCTACGGAATCTCGAAGAATCATCTGATGAAGGTGGTGCAGCGGCTCGGTGAACTGGGCTGGGTGGAGACGGTACGCGGTCGTAACGGCGGCCTGCGGCTGTTCCCGCACTCGGGCTCGTTGACCGTCGGCGAGGTGGTGCGCGCGACCGAAAGCGACTTCGCGCTCGTCGGCTGTTTCCCGGATGGCGTGGGCAGTCATCGCGATTGCGTGATCCAGCCGCAATGCCGGTTAAAGGGTGCGCTGGAAAAGGCGCGCGACGCGTTTCTGGCGGAGCTGGACGGTCATACGATCGGTGAACTGGCCGAGCCTGCGGAGCCGCTGGCGATGTTGCTCGGCATGCGGCAGGTCATTCCTATCGCATTGGCGACGGCGGGAGGCGGCGACGCGGCGGCGGTCGATTGAGCAGGAGAAAGCGGTGGTACGCGGCAATTGTTAAATACTTGCTCCCGCGGGCAAAAAAACGCTTGAAACCCGCAGAAAACGCCTCATTTTGGTGATATTCGAAAATTGGAGGTCTCTTAGATGAGAGTCGACAAGCTCACCACTAAATTTCAGGAAGCGTTGGCGGATGCGCAGAGTCTGGCCGTCGGCCACGACAATCAATACATCGAACCGCTCCACCTGCTGGTCGCGCTGATCGCGCAGCAGGACGGGTCGGCTCGCTCGCTGCTGTCGCGCGCCGGCGTGCATGTGCAGGCGCTGCAAACGGCCCTGAACGACGCGCTGACGCGTCTGCCGCAGGTTCGGGGGACGGACGGCAACGTCCAGATCGGCCGCGAACTGACCGGCCTGCTGAACCAGGCCGACAAGGAAGCCCAGAAGCTCAACGACACGTTTATCGCGAGCGAGATGTTCCTGCTCGCGGTGGCCGACGACAAGGGCGAGGCCGGGCGTCTCGCGCGCCAGCATGGCCTGTCGCGCAAGTCGCTCGAAGCGGCCATCGCGGCGGTGCGTGGCGGCTCGCAAGTGCATAGCCAGGACGCCGAAAGCCAGCGTGAAGCGCTCAAGAAATACACCGTCGACCTGACCGAGCGCGCGCGCGCCGGCAAGCTCGACCCGGTGATTGGCCGCGACGACGAAATCCGCCGCTCGATCCAGATCCTGCAGCGCCGCACCAAGAATAATCCGGTGCTGATCGGCGAGCCGGGCGTCGGCAAGACGGCCATCGTCGAAGGACTCGCGCAGCGTATCGTCAACGGCGAAGTACCGGAGACACTCAAGGGCAAGCGGGTGCTCTCGCTCGATATGGCGGCGCTGCTGGCCGGCGCCAAGTATCGCGGCGAATTCGAGGAGCGCCTGAAAGCCGTGCTGAACGATATCGCCAAGGACGAAGGTCAGACCATCGTCTTTATCGATGAAATCCATACCATGGTCGGCGCGGGCAAGGCCGAAGGGGCAATGGATGCGGGCAACATGCTGAAGCCGGCGCTGTCGCGCGGCGAGCTGCATTGCGTCGGTGCGACCACGCTCGACGAATATCGTAAGTACATCGAAAAGGACGCGGCGCTCGAACGCCGTTTCCAGAAAGTGCTGGTGGACGAGCCGTCGGTCGAGGCGACCATCGCCATTTTGCGCGGCCTGCAGGAGAAGTACGAACTGCATCACGGCGTGGACATCACCGACCCGGCCATCGTCGCGGCGGCGGAACTGTCGCATCGCTATATCACGGACCGTTTCCTGCCGGACAAGGCCATCGACCTGATCGACGAAGCCGCTTCGAAGATCAAGATGGAAATTGATTCGAAGCCCGAAGAAATGGACCGGCTCGATCGTCGTCTGATCCAGTTGAAGATCGAACGCGAAGCCGTCAAGAAGGAAAAGGACGAAGCGTCGCAGAAGCGCCTGCAATTGATCGAGGAAGAAATCGAACGGCTCGACCGCGACTATTCGGACCTCGAAGAAATCTGGACCGCGGAAAAGGCGGCGGTGCAGGGCAGTGCGCAACTGAAGGAAGAGATCGAGAAGACCCGTGCGGAAATCACGCGGCTGCAACGCGAAGGCAAGCTCGAGAAGGTGGCTGAGTTGCAATATGGCAAGCTGCCGGGACTCGAGGCGCAACTGAAGGAAGTGACCCAGGCCGAAGCAAAGGAGCAGAACAATCCGACCCGTCCTCGTCTGTTGCGCACTCAGGTGGGCGCGGAGGAAATTGCCGAAGTGGTGTCGCGTGCCACCGGCATTCCGGTTTCGCGCATGATGCAGGGCGAGCGCGAAAAGCTGCTGCAGATCGAAGCCAAACTGCATGACCGCGTGGTCGGTCAGGACGAAGCGATTACCGCGGTCGCCGATGCCATTCGCCGTTCGCGTGCAGGCTTGTCCGATCCGAACCGTCCGTATGGCTCGTTCCTGTTCCTCGGCCCGACCGGCGTGGGCAAGACCGAGCTGTGCAAGGCGTTGGCGTCGTTCCTGTTCGATTCGGAAGATCATCTGATCCGTATCGACATGAGCGAGTTCATGGAGAAGCACAGCGTCGCGCGGCTGATCGGCGCGCCGCCGGGCTACGTCGGCTATGAGGAAGGCGGTTACCTGACCGAGGCGGTACGTCGCAAGCCGTACAGCGTGATCCTGCTCGACGAAATCGAGAAGGCTCACCCGGACGTGTTCAACGTGCTGCTGCAGGTGCTCGACGACGGCCGCATGACCGATGGCCAGGGGCGCACCGTGGACTTCAAGAACACGGTGATCGTGATGACGTCGAACCTCGGTTCGCAGGTGATCCAGTCCATGGTGGACGAGCCGCAGGACGCGATCAAGGATGCGGTGTGGGAAGAGGTGAAGCTGCATTTCCGCCCTGAATTCCTCAACCGGATCGACGACGTCGTGGTGTTCCATGCGCTCGATCGCTCGAACATCCAGTCGATCGCGAAGATCCAGTTGCAACGGCTGCATGAACGGCTCGCGAAGCTCGACATGCAACTGGTCGTCTCGGACGAGGCTTTGGACCTGATCGGCAAGGTGGGCTACGATCCGCTGTTTGGCGCGCGGCCTTTGAAGCGCGCGATCCAGCAGGAGATCGAGAATCCGGTCGCGAAGCTGATTCTGGCCGGCAAGTTCGGTCCGAAGGATGTGATTCCGGTCGAGGTGGAAGACGGCAAACTGGTGTTCGACCGGGTAGTGCATTAAGCGGTTTGGCGGGTATCGCCAGGCAATGCTGCGTTGTGCCGGTTCGCGCCGGTTCGTGCCGGGCGAGGGCGGATGACGAGAGCGTCTAAGCCTCGCAGCATGCGGCACACGGTGACGTGATCTGTACGGCGGCGAAGATCGCACCTCCTGATGGGCGAAAGCAAAAGGGCAACAAATTTCGATTCGTTGCCCTTTTTATTTGTCGCGACGCATTGATCGCGCCGTGCGTGCTGCGTCGACGCGTTAAGCGTCGCGTTTGCCGAACAGCGACTCCAGACCGCCGAGTGCGCCTAGCACGCTCGTTGCATTCAACTGGCCTTCTGCCGGGACTTCACCCGTGGGCGTCGCCGCGTTGACGACGTGCGGCAGGACCTGCGACAGCAGTCCGGCGATCTGATCGGGCTGCACGCCAGCCTTGGCCGCGAGATCGTTGACGGTATCCGAGCCGAGCACGCTATGCAGCGTATCTGCCGAGACCGGCTGATTCTCACCGTTGCTGACCCACGAACTGATGATGTCGCCCGCGCCCTTGTCCTTGAACTGCTGGATCAGGCCATTCAGGCCGCCCGGCTGATTGTTGACGAATTCGAGCGCGGTGCTGATAAGGGCTTGCTGGCCGCCGCCTGCGGGCGACTGGCCGAGCAAGGAACCGAGTGTGTCGAGTAGGCTCATGACGGTCTCTCTTGAATGCCAGCGCGTGGTACTGACGCTGGCGGGTGAAAACGCCGCGCGGTTGCGCGGCACCGGATGGATAGGTAGCAGGGCGTCGGCGTTAGCGTGTGCGCCCAGTTGAACGACCTCAGTGCACTACGTTCACGATTCCCTGACGATGTTCAGGTGAGCGAAGCTGCGGCAGCCGATTTACCCGACGACGTTCAGGTGCCCGAAGCTGCGGCCGCCGAGGCAGCCTTGCTCTTCTTTGCCTTCTTCGATTTCGCGGCCTTGCCGTCAGAGGCCGCAGCCGGTGCGCTTGCCACTGCGGCGGCAGGCGCGGAGGCAGCGGCTGCTGCGGAAGCGGCCGCCTTGGTTTTTTTCTTCGACTTCGCCGCTTGACCGGCCGATGCCGCAACCGGCGCACTCGCGGTAGCGGTCGCCGGTGCTGTAGCCGGTGCCGCTGTCGGTGTTGCGGCCGTCGTGGCGGCGGGGGCCTTTGCCGCCGGTGTGCTCGTGCTGGTCGTACTGGACGTGCCGGACTTGGCAGCGGCCTTGGTGCCGCTCGGCGCAGCGGATGAGCCGTTGATCGTGAGGCCCGCGGCTTCGAGATTGGTTACCGACTTCGTACCGATGCCCTTGACGCGGGCCGCGAGATCGTCCGCGTCCTTGAACGGTCCATTCTTGGTGCGTTCGTCGATGATCGCTTTCGCGTGTACCGGGCCGATGCCCTTGACGGTTTCGAGCGTGGCCTGATCGGCAGAATTGACTTCCACCGCGGCGGCGAAGGTGGCTGACAGCGACAGGGCCAAGGCAACGCACAGCATCAGCAGCTTCTTCAGCATGGCAAGCACTCCATTGAGGGCAAAAAAGTTAGCCGGGAACGGACGACGCGTTCAGTCAGCACACGCTGCGCTTAAGCATAGGACAATTCGCGCGCCCTTTTTATGAAAGCCGATGATTTATACCGATCGATTTCTGACAAGTAAATCATCGTGAAGATTATTTAAACCTTTTGCCTATTTCGTAGACCTTTGTGATGCGATCGGTGTCGCAAGGGTGCTTGTGCCTGCACCTGCACCTGTACCTGTGCCCGTGCCCGTGCCCGTGCCGGACGTGCGCACTGCCGCGCCGCGCACTTCGAAGCGCACGGAATCGGCGACACTGCCGTCGGCATCGACGAGTTCCAGCAGATGATGGCCAGGCCATGGCAGCCACGGCACACGCGAGGCACGCCCGAGCGTCTTGCCGTCGAGACGCCATGTGCTTTGTGTCGACGCACCGCTCGCGCGCTGGAACGAAATACGCTGGCGCGCTGCGGGAATATCGGGGTCGAGCGCGAAGATGGTGCCGTCGGTGGGCGCGCCGATATGCGCTGCGCCGCGCGTCGAGACGCGCTGGACGGCGGCGTCGGCATTCGCTGCGAGCGCGACGACCGGCGTTTGCATGCCGCGCAGGAACCAGTCGTCACGGGCGGGTTCGACGCCATTGTCAAACGTGACGCGCGTTTGCATCACACCCGGTGGTGCGGCGGGCGGCGTGCTGGGCAAACGCCGATGCAGATAGCCGACGATCGCGGCCCACACTGGCGCCGCACCGCTCACGCCGGACACGTCCCACATCGGCGTGCCGTCCGCATTGCCGACCCACACGCCCACCGTATAGCGCGAGGTAAAGCCGATCGTCCAGTTATCGCGCATGTCCTTGCTGGTGCCCGTTTTGACCGCGGAGTAGAAGCGCGTGGCGAGCGGGCTATCGAAGCCGAAGGTGCGGGTGCGCGCATTGTTGTCGGAGAGCACGGTGGCGATGATGAAACTCGCGTCGGCGCTGAACACGCGCTGGGTCGTCGTCGCTGCGGTGTCGCCTGGCGCGGGCGGGCGGCGCGGCAGATCGACCGTGGCGCCGGTCACGCCGCCGTTCGCCAGGGCCCGGTAGGCGTTGGTCAGGGCGAGCAGAGTGACGTCCGCGCTGCCGAGCGCGAGGCTGTAACCGTAGTAATCGCCGCTTTGCGTGAGCGGCAGACCCAGCGCGGTGAGTGTTTTCGCAAAGCGATGCGGCGTCACCATCACCAGCGTGCGCACCGCCGGCACGTTCAGCGATGAGCCGAGCGCCGTGCGGACGCTGACCCAGCCCTTGAAGTCCTTGTCGTAGTTCTGCGGGATATACAGGCCGCCGCCGGCCGCGAGATCGAGCGGTGCGTCGTCGAGCAAAGAGGTCGTGGTGAGCCGCCGTTCGTCGATGGCCTGCGCGTACAAAAACGGCTTGAGCGTCGAGCCGGCCTGACGCAGTGCGAGCACCGCGTCGACGTCGCGCGCGCCGGATAGCGCACCCGACGAGCCGACCCACGCGCGCACCTCGCCGCTGGCGTTATCGAGCACCACCACGGCGCCGTCCTGCACGTTACGCGGATGCGCGCGCGCGTTCAGTTCGAGCAGGGTGCGCGTGAGGGTGTCGCGTGCGAAACGTTGCAGGTTCGCGTCGAGGGTCGACCTCACGCGCGCGCCGGCGAGCGGATGCACCTCGGCTGCGACGCGCCGTGCGAAATGCGGCGCGAGACGAGCGTCGTCGGGGGGGGGGGGAAAGCGTGGCGGGCGCGGGACGCGCGAAGGCCAGTTGCACGAAACCGGCGAGGTTCGCGCATTGAGCGGCCGCCTGCATGTCGCGCAGGATCCGGCAGGCGCGTTCGCTGACTTTCGCGTAGGGGCCGTTGGGTGCGCGGATCAACGCGGCGGCCACCGCCGCCTCACGTTCGTCGAGCCCGGAGGGCGCCTTGCCGAACAGCGTCATCGAGAGCGCCGCGAGGCCGATCGTTTCGCCGCGAAACGGCGCCAGATTCAGATAGGCTTCGAGAATCTGGTCCTTGCGCCAGCTACGTTCGAGCCGTAATGCGCTGACGGCCTGGCCGGCCTTCTGCGCGATCGAACGTTGTCCTGAACGTTGCGGGTCGTCGTCGAGCAGGCCGGTCAACTGCATGGTCACGGTCGAGGCGCCGCGCGTGCGGGTATTCCACAGATTGGCCCAGGCGGCCCCCGCTGCGCCGCGCCAGTCGACGCCGCTGTGTTCGTAGAAGCGTTTGTCCTCGGAAACGACGATGGCCTCGCGAAACGCCGGCGAGACGTCGGCGAGCGCGACCCAGTCGCCGCGCCGCTCGCTGTGATCGATACGCGTGCGTTGGACGGTCTCGCCGTCGCGCGCCAGCAGCACCCAGTCGGAGCTGTGCCAGCGGGCGTGCACCTCGTCGAAAGTGGGGAGCGCGAAGACGCTATGCGAGAGGCCAAACAGGCTGAAGCAAACGGCGATGCGGGCAAGCGGGCGCGATACTCGCCACACCACGTTGCGCCGCCCGCCGCGCTTTGGTTTGCCTGCACGCCAGCCTGTTTCAGACGTGTTCATTTCGACGCCGCGGAAACCGTGCCGGCTGCGGGCGCCACCACCACCGGCGAATTCGGCAACGCACCGAACGTCGCGGGTGCGTAGAGCGCTTCGACCCGCGTCGGCGGCAGACCAAACGTGCCGACGTTGTTGAGCCGCACCGTGTACTCGATCGAAAATTTGCCCTTCGGCAAGTAATCGTAGTACGCCCGATAACCGTCGAAACCGCGTTCGATAAACGCCGGCCACGCGGCACGACCACTGCCGTCGCCCGAATCGCCGCTGTTTTCACCTTGCGTTGCCGCTTCGGAATCGCGACCCAGACCTGAACCGAGAATGGTCGCGCCCGCCGGCACCGGATCGTTCACGACCACCCAGGTCATGTCGGTCTGTGCATCGATGTCCAGATGCACCCGCACCACGTCGCCGCGCGTATAGACACCTTTCACAGCCGGGTCGAGCGGGGTGAGGGTTTTGGTGATGCGGTAGCCCGCCGCGAATGGCGTTTTCAACGGCACGGCGGCGAGGCTTTCGATCGTCGCCCACGGTTTGCCGGTGCCGTCGTGCGTCAGCGTGAGCGGCGCTGCGGTGCCCTGATTCGCAGGGGGCCACGGCAGAAGCTGGCTGCGGGTGTCGCGGGTTTGCGTGGCGGGCGTGGCGGAACTCGCTGCAGGCGCGGCAGCCTGATTCCACGAGATCGTCTGGTCGAACGCGCCGAGTTGCAGCCGGGTCTGGCCGGTGACGGGCGTGCTCTCGAACACCTGCGAGAAGCGCTGGATTGCGAACGAGCCCCACACGTTAGCGGTAGTGGTTTGCCAGGCGCCATTGCGTTGCAGCGCCAGCAGGCCGCCGACGAGACGCGGCATCTCGTCCTTCCACGTGGGCGAGTCGACAAACATCAATGCGGTGCGTGCCGCGTTGTCCTCGGTACTGGTCATCAGCCACCACAGATCGTCGTCGGCCGCGGTGGAGAACGTGAGGCGCGTGCCCTGATAGGTGAGCCGAGCCCGCAGGATCTGTTCGAGCTGGGCGCGCTTGTCGTCACGCTGCGGGATCTCCGGCACGCGCGACAGGATCGCGTAGTAGTCGAGCAGCGCCGAAGTCGGCCATTGGTTCGGCGCAATCTCGATCGAGCCGAGCATGCGCGCCTGTGCCATCCCGAAGCGTGACAGCGCTTCGAGCGCTTCCAGCTTGCGTAGGTCGAGGTCCTTGCGCGGCGCCCAGGTGTCGCGCTGGAGTTTGCCTTCGACGAAACTCACCAGACCCGCTTCGAGCTTGCCGCGCACGTCGTCGGGGAGCGCGAAACGCGGATCGAGTTTCGCTGCTTCGTCGCTCGCCGCGAGCAGATAGGCGGTGAGCGTCGGGCTGCCCTGGCTGCGGCTGTCGTCGGCGGGCGGGAAGTAGTTCGCGAGGCCGTCGCCGTCGAGATAGACCGGCATCTTTGCCACCACCGCCTGCCATTGCGCCGGGTCGCGCAGACCGATGGCGCGCGAGGTCTGCTGTTCGAGGCAGTTGTACGGATAACGTTTGAACCAGCGACGTACGCCCGGCATGCCGTCGGCGAGCTTCGCCTGCAACGACACCGCGATGCCGCCGCGCGGCACACCGGCCTGCGTCGTGCTCGCGTCCGGCGGTGCGGCGACCGGCAGCGACAGCGTGCCGTCGACCTGCGCCAGCGTCGCTTGCTGGACGGTGAGCGGTACGGCGGCGCTCACGTGCTGGGCGATCTTCAGCGCATCGCTCGCGTGCGGTCCGCCTTGCTCGACGGCGGCCACCGTCCACGTGAGCGCGCCCGAGGGCGTGTCGGCGAGGTCGTTGGGCGTCGTCACGGTCCATGCAAGTTCGCGCGCCGAGTCGGCGGCGAGATCCACGCTTTGCGGGGCTAACCTGAGCCCCGGCACGTTGGGTGTGACGACCACTTTCATCGCGCGTGCAGTGGTATTGCGCAGCGTGAACTGCGCGCGGAACACGTCGCCTTCGCGCACCAGCGGCGGCAAACCGAAGATCAGTTGCAGATCCTGCGTACTGCGAATCGAGGTGCTGCCAGTGCCGAAGGTGCCCGGGCCGACCGCGGCGATCGCGACGATCCGGAAGCTCGTCAGGGCGTCGTTGAGCGGCACGTCGAGCGCGGCTTCGCCGTTGGCGTCGAGCGTGACGCGCGGATTCCAGAGCAACAGCGTGTCGAACAGTTCGCGCGTCGAGCTGTGGCCGCCGCCACCGCCTGCCGGCACGGCTTTGCGTCCGAAGTGACGGCGCCCGACGATCTCCATTTGCGCGGTCGAAGTTTCGACGCCATAGGCGCGCCGCTGCAGCATCGCGTCGAGCACGTCCCAGCTCTGGTTCGGCATCAGTTCGAGCAGGGCTTCGTCGACGGCGGCCACGGCGATCTGCGTGCCGGCCGGCGCGGGCTTGCCGCCCGGCATCTGCACGTGCAGCCTGATGTGTGCCTTGCCGCGCACGGTGTAGGACTTCGCATCCGGTGTGACGGTCACGGCGAGCTTGTGCGCCGCCGTGCCCACCTTGATTTCGGCCATGCCATAGCGGAACGCCGGCTTCGACAGGTCGACGAGCGGCGTCGGCGCTTCGTATTGACGCCCCTCGTACCAGAACGCGCGGGCCCACTCGAGCGGGGCCTTCCAGCCCCACGTGAAAAACGAATACCAGGGCACTTCGTGGATGCGGCCGCGCAACGCCAGCACCGACACATACACGTTCGGCCCCCACGCTTCATTCACTTTCAGCTCGACGGTCGGGTCCTTGCCGTCCAGTTGGACCACGTGGGTTTCGAGGATGCCCTCGCGTTCCACTGCCACCAGCGCGGTGGCGAAGCGAAACGGCATGCGCACCTGGAAGCGCGCGGTCTCGCCGGGCTCGTATGCGGTCTTCTCGGGCAGAACGTCGATGCGGTCGGTGTTCTCGCCGCCGAACCACAACCCGTCTTCGCGCGTCACCCATACCGAACTGCTCGCGCTCGACACGTTGCCGTCGCCGTCTTTGGCGGTGACCACGAGATCGATGTTGCCCGCGTCGCGCAGCTTCGCATCGCAGGTCATGAGGCCGTGGTCGTCGCTCTTGCCGCTGCATAGCGAGCCGAGGTCACGGCTTTCGGTGTGGTTGTCGTAGGCATAGAAACCGCCGACCATGCGCTTGCGCGAACTGGTCGTGATGCGCGCGAAGCCGTGCACGTCGAGCGCCACACCCGCGCGCGGCTTGCCTTGCAGATCGAGCGCGAGCGCCTTGACCGGCACCGTGTTGCCGACCGACACCCATTGCCCCGATTTGATGCCCGCGACGACCGCGGCCGGCCACAGCGTGGCGCCGCCGGAAAGCGTCTGCACCTCGCCGTTCGGATCGGCGAAGGTGGCTTCGAGCGCGAGGCGTTTGGGCGCGTCGACGTGGGGCAGATTCTTGAGCGTCAAGGCGCCGGAGCCGTTGCGATCGAGCGTGACTGCCTGCTTGTCGGCGATCAGTTTGGCGCCGTCGTCGGCGGGTTGCTGCGCGTCGCTGTCATCCTCGTCCGAGGCGAAGGTGTCGTCGCCGGTGTGCGGCGTGTAGGGCGTGAAACTGAAATCGGGGAAGCTGTCGGTAAAGCTGGGCGAGGTGTTTTTGAGCAAGGCCGATACCTGCACCGGCAGATTCGATGCCGCGCCCCCCGACACATAGTCGATCTGCAGGGCAAGCGGTGCCGCATTCGCGGCGACCAGCGGATGGGCTTTTTCGTCCCGCACGGCAATCGTGCCTTTGAATACCGGCAAGCGGAATTCCTCGACGCGGAAGCTGCCCGATTCATAGCTCATGGATGGCGCGGCGCTGTTATCGCTGTCGCCGGACGCGTCGCTATCGTCGCTGGAGCTGTTGGAACCGTTGGAGCCGTTGGCGTCGTCGCTTCCGCTGCCGTTCGCCGCGCCGGAGGACGCGGTTGCGTTCGGGTCGCCATCATCGAGCGTGACACTGTATTCGCCCAGCTTCGCGGCGACCGGAATCGTGAGGGTCGAATCGGCGCTGTGGTCGGCCGCCCATTTGAGCGGCAGATGATAAGTCTGGCCGCTGCCGACATGACGAATCGTCACCCGGGTCGGATACTTCTGCGGATAAGCGAAGCCGTGCAGCGTTTCGACCCGCATCAGATGCTTCATCGAAACCGTCTCGCCGGCGCGTAGCAAGGTCCGGTCGAACACGGTATGCGCGCGCACCGTCTGCTCGATGCTGGTGTCGGTGGGCACATTGAAGCGCCAGGACTCGATGCCACGGTTCCAGTCCGAGCGCACGAAGGCCATGTCGGGGCCGGTCTTCGGATCGTCGACACGCGCCGAGACGAAGAAGCCTTCGAAGCTGCCGTCGCCGCATGGCTTGACCGGCGAGAGCGGCTTGCCGATGGCCAGCACGCCGTGTGCGTCGGTCGTGCCTTCGGCGAGCGGGGCGCCGTTGCAGTCGCTGACCTGGATGGCGGCGTTCGGTACCGGCTGGCCCCGGTCGAGCGAGGTCACCCACACCACGCTGTTTTCCCGCCCTTGCTTGAAGTGCACGCCCAGGTTGGTGACGAGCACCGCCGTGCGCACGTACATGGGCGCGTGCTTGCTGAGCAGCGATGCGCCAAGCGCGGGTGAAGCCAGTTCGATCACATAGAAGCCGGGCTTCGTCACGGGCACGCCGACCACTTCGAATGGCCGCAGCGCCTTCGGGTCCTCCTTCGGCAAGGCGAGGGTTTCGACGCCGCGCTGTCCGGCGAGTAGCGACAGCGAGCGGATGTCGATTTCAGGGTCCTTCTTGCTGCTGTCATCGTCGCCGGAATCGGCTGGGGCACGCGGCACGTATACCGGATTCTTCGAGCGCGCGAGCAGTCCGGGCATCAGCGAGTCGATGCTCGAGCGATTCATCGAATAGCCGTCGAACCGGTCGACCAGACGCATCCAGTTGCGGATATCGGTGTCCGCATCGACACGCAGCGTGGTGAATTGCGCGCTGCCGGCATTGAGCCCGGCCACATGCAGGTCCGCTTCGACGTTGCGCAACGTCACCGGCACGAGCGCGGGCATGTCCGGTTCCGCAAACCGCTCGACGATGCCGAACGTGCCCGACGAGAATTTGGCCAGCGGCGGCATCGGCGCCGTGTGGGTCTTGAGCGGGAACAGGTCGGTGTTGGTCAGCGCGCGGCCACTGACGTCGTGCAGATTCGCAGGAATGTCGATCGTGAGTTCCGCGTGCTCGGGCAGCGGTGCGGCAAATTCGACCGTGGATGTTTCGGAATCCTTGTCATCCGGTTTGAAGAATGGCGAGATCGTGCCGCCGGGACCTTTCAGTGTGAGTTTTTCGGCGTCGGCCCGGCTGATGGGCGCGTTGAAGCGCACCTGCACCGGCCGCAGCGGCGTACACGGCGCCTTGGCGTTCTCGCGCTCGCACGAGAAGCTGGCAGCGAAGGGCTCGCGCACGGTGTAGTCGAAGCGCCGCTCGACGTCGTTGGTAAGGCCGCTCGGACTTGCCACTCCGGCGCCGTAAACCAGTTGCATTTTGGTGGCCGAAGGCAGCGTCTGCTGACACTGAAGCGTCAGGACGCGCGCCGCCATTTTTTGCAGGCGGAAGTGCTTGAGGAGCGCTGCGCGCGCAGCAGCATCGAGATTTTTGACAGGAATGCGATTGCCGAGACCGCTCGATTCGCACCAGACATGCTCATGCACCGATGCTTCCGTGGCCGGCCCGTTCAACTGCAGGACGAACGCCTGGTCTTCTTCGATCTCGCCACTGTCCGGACGAACCTCCTGGACGAATGGGCCGCCCGTTTGAAACGCATAGCGGTGCGGACCGGTGATGGCGTGGCCGGCGAACGACTTCAACCCGTCGTTGAGATCGACCGTGCAACTGACGCCCGGCGGCAAGTCCGCAGCGAAGTCCCATGCCCAGGTCTTGTCATCGACCCAATGTGCCTCGCCGGTACTCGCGGCCGCGTCGTTGCAATGCACCTGTGCGGGAGCCGGCGCGGTGGGTGAACCGAAGGCGATCATTGCTTCGTCGAACTTGACGACCACCTGGCGAACCTGCGTCACCTTGCCTTGCGGTGTGACGCGCGTGATGCGTGCTGCATCGGCGTGCCACGAAGCGGTTGCCAGTAGAGCGAGCGCCGCTATCGTTGCCCCTATCCACGTTCGTCTGAGGGTGTCGCTTCGCATCGATCGGGCTCCTGTTCGCGCACAGAGTGCTGGCGATTCTACCGGACGATCATCAGTATCCCAAAGCGTGTCAAGTGTCAGAAGATCCTGAGTGGCAATGACATTGCAAGCCGCTTGACTTAGAGTGCACTCGAAGTCCTAACCTGAGTTCCGTCATGTCAAAAGCACTCACCATCGGTCAGGTCGCTGCTACCACGGGCGTCTCTAAGCACACGCTGCGCTACTACGAACAGGCAGGCCTGATTCGGGCCGTCGGCCGCACGCAGGCCGGTCATCGCCTGTATGCCCCCGCCGATCTCGACTGGCTGCAGTTCGTGATGCGTCTGAAGGCGACTGGCATGCCGATCGCCGGGATGCAGGCGTTCGCCGCGTTGCGCGCGAAAGGACAGTCCACGATCGGCGCACGACGCGACCTGCTGGCAACGCATCGCGATGCGGTGCTCGCGCAGATCGCGGAGTTGCAGACTAACCTCGCGGCGATCGTCGACAAGATCGCCTATTACGAGGCGGCTGAGTGCACGGTGACACGACCGGTCGACCCCCCTCAATCAGACAAGGACTCACCATGGAACACGCACACGACGAGCGCTACACGCGGGGCTGGAACAAGCTGAAGGAGATCGACGGAGCCACCGGCGAACGAGTGATTGCCGCACTCGCACCGATCGCGCCGGACTTCGGGCGGCTGTTGATCGAGTTCGGCTTCGGAGATATCTACAGCCGGCCGCAACTCGATCTGCGTGCGCGAGAGATTGCGACGATTGCTTCTCTGGCGACGCTCGGTTGCGCGCAACCTCAACTGAAGGTGCATATCGAAGCCGCGCTGAATGTGGGTTGCACGCGTGACGAAATCGTCGAGGTGTTCATGCAGATGGCGCTCTACGCGGGATTTCCAGCCGCGCTGAATGCGCTGTTTGCCGCGCGCGAGGTGTTCGGGCTGCGGGATGAACAGGAGGGCTGCGCAGACGCGCTGAGCGAGGTGGTTTGATGACGTTGCGCAGAGGTGAGCCGGGAAGTTTGATGACGTTGCGTAGAGGAGCAGTGACATTTAAGAAGTCTTCGCCGTCGCTTAAAACGCAACTAACGGTCAATTTCTTCGGCTCCCTCCGGCAACAGCGGGCCAACCCGACCGATGCGTTACGCAGGCTTATCCCTCTGCGCTTCAAAACCCGCCTGCAGATACCGCCGGCTAACCGAGCGCAAGTAGATCAACAAGCCGGAACCGGCAATCGCGAGACTCGCCACATTGGCGACCCAGAACCCGCGAGCGCCGGTCAACCAGACCGGGATGGCGCCGCCGATATCGAAACCGAGCAGATACCCGCCGCCCAGCCCGACGCCCCACAGCGCGACGGCATAGATCACCGTAGGCACGACGGCCACCTTGTAAGCGCGCAGCATGAAAGCGGCGGTCACCTGCAGCGAGTCGAACACGTGATAGAACACCACGATCAGAACCAGCGGCATGGCGGCAGCCGCGACCTGGGCGTTCGGCGTGTAGCCTTCGATGATGAGCGGCCGCAGCACGAGTACGATCAGGCCATAGCAGCAGGCAATCGACACTGCCATTAGCATGCCGTGCCGCGACAGCGTGCGCGCCGCTTCGTGGCGATGCGCGCCGAGCGCTTGCGCCACGAGGGTGGAGCTGGCAATGCCAATCGACAGCGGCGTCATATACAGCACGGCGCCGATGTTGCCGGCAATCTGATGCCCGGCGAGCGTCGTGGTGCCGAAGCGCGCAATGAACAGCGCCATGAAGGTGTACGACGTGACTTCGATCAGATACGAGAGTCCCATCGGAATACCGAGGCGCAACTGCGCCACCTGACGGCGCCACACAGGCCAGCAGAAGCGCGAGAAGATCGCGAATGGCCGGAACACGTCGAGCCTCGCCATCAACAGCATGCCGACGATGGCCAGTGTCCAGTTGATCAGGGTACTGGCGAGCGCGCAGCCCGGGCCGCCCAGCGACGGCACGCCCAGACCGCCGAAGATGAACCAGCGGTTGAGTGGAAACTTGAGCAGGAGCGCGCCGACCTGCAGGATCATCACCAGCCGTGGCTGGCCGACCGCGTTGGTCAGCGAACTGTAGATGCGAAACGTCAGGCCGGCCGGCAAGCCGAACGCGAGTATCTGCAGATAGGCCACGGTGCGTTCGTGCAAGGCCGCCGGGATCCTGGCAAGACGGAGGATCGGTTCGGGGAAATACAGGACCAGGAAACCGGCGGTCATCAACGCCAGCGCAAGCCAGAACGACTGACGCACTTCCTCGCCGATCTCACGATAGTGCCGCCCGCCGTAGAGTTGGCCGGCAATCGGCTGAAGGGCGGTGAGAATGCCGGTCAGGCCGATGTAGACCGAGATGTAGATCGACGAGCCGAGGCCGAGCGCCGCCAGGTCGATGGCGGAGTAGCGTCCCACCATCGCCGTGTCGATCACGCCGAAGGCGATGATCGCCAACTGCCCGATCAATACCGGCCAGGCGAGCGCGGCGATTTTCCGCACGTCAGCAAACATGATCAGTCCGTGCTGGCGGGAGCGGCTTGCTTCGGACGCCAGGCGCGGTGTCTGGCGGGTGGCTTTGGACGGTCGATGCGCACATACAGGCGGAAGCGCTCGTCACGGTCGGCGACGCGGCGGCCTTCCCACACCAGCTTCCAGACGAAGTTCGACATCGAACTCGGTTCGCCGTAATCCTGCGTGTCCTGGCGCAGGATGACATCGCAGTCCTGATCGAACGCAAAATGCATGTGGCCGAAATAGGCAAACGTCGCGATCTGCGCATTGCCGAGGCGCACCGGCGAAATGCAGCTGTAGTCGTCCGGCAGATGGCTTGCGATCTGTTCGGCTACGTCCTTGTAAGTCCGGCTGTAGTTGATGATGGGCAGCCACAGCGTCATCACGAGCACCCACATCAGCGTCGTCCCGGCGCTGGACAGCACCACGCTGCGCCACAGGACTTTCGGATGGCGCGCGAGGCGCCAGCGAACCAGCACGAACCAGCACACCGTCACCGCAACCGCGCAGATGAACGACAGCATCTTGAACTGCGGCACGAATCCCGGCGCGTAGCGGGCCATGTTGCGGGCGAGCGGCGCGGGGAAACCGGTGAGACCGGCGATCCAGAATAGCCAGACGGTGCTGCCGAGGATCGTAAAGCTGAGGAGCGCGAACCAGTCGATGGCGTTGATGGTGCCGCGATTCAGCGTAGGCAGCGCGAAGGCGGCGAGCACCGCGAGCGCCGGCAGCAACAGCATGAAGAGCAGGTTGGTTTGATGGCTCTGCAGCACCACGAGGATCAGCAACGGGGTGATCACCGAAAGCGGAATCGCCACGTGCGGAGCGCGGCGCAACCCGGACCAGCTGAACCACGACCAGATCGCCAGCGGCCATGCGGGCCACGTAAAGAGCGGCAGATTTTTCAGCGCATAGCGGGCCACCGAGCCGGGCGGTCCGGCAAACGCGTTGATGCTGGTGCTCACCCACTGGTTGAGGTACCAGACGGCGTCGTCAGGATAGGCGGATAGCGCGGCAACCGGCCACGACAACGACACCACCAGTGCGACCGGCAAGCCCGCCAGCAGCAGCCAGCGCGTGCGCGCGGCCGGCACGACGATGGTCATGACGAGCGTGCCGAGCAGCAACGCCGCCACCAGCACGGGATTGCTCGCGAGCGCCACCAGCCCGAGCGCGAAGCCCCAGAGCAACGCGCCTTGCACGGGCTTGTCGATCATTCGCACAAGGCCGTAAAGAAGCATCGCAATGCAGACAAACTGCACGAGCTGCGGCGTGGTTTCGTGACCGCGCTCGGCGAGACCGAAGCAGGCGAGCAGAATCAGCAGCGCGCCGTCAGCGAGTGTGCGGCCGTAGTCGCGCGGTTCGGGCTCGCCGCCGAATGCGTATTTGAACGGCTGGACCTCGGGACGGCGGCCCAGCAGATAGGCGGTGTACCAGACGAATGCGCAGGCGCCGCAAAACAGCAAACCCGTAAAAACGCGCGAGGCGTTGCTGGCGTCGACCCAGGGCGCCAGCGCACGGATCGAACTGGCGCCGAGCCAGTAGCCGAGCGGGCCGTTGTCGGTCAGGTATTTGCCGACCAGGTTCGGAAACAGCCAGTCGTGCGCATTGCCCTTGGCCATGGTCCACATGACGCCGAAGCCGGCTGCATCCTCGTTCTTCCACGGATCGCGGCCGAACAGGCCGAACGAGGCGTAGACGATACTGATGGCCAGCAACAGCCAGCGCGGCAGGGCGCTGGTAGCGGAGGCAGTGAGGCGAACGACGGATCTCATGCGGATATGTTGATCTCGGATAAACGCTTCGGCCAGCGCCGGGCAGGGTGCCCGGCAGCACGGCCGATTCGCAGCATCCGGCATTGTAGACGTGGCGCACAGCGCGCGTCACGGTCAGTAACGGCCCGCAACGTTGCGCACCGGCCTGTAACGAGTCGCGCAGGGTGCGGATGCGAACTTGGGAGAGCACCGGCTCCAGGAGACAAAAAAGGGCAGCTTACGCTGCCCTTTTTTGCTGATGCCTGAATACGCGTCCGGCTTGCAGCCGATGACGAGGCAGATATTACTTGACTGCCTTGCCCGTAGCGCGCGTGCCGAACTTCTTGTTGAACTTCTCGACGCGGCCTGCCGTATCCATGATCTTTTGTTGACCGGTGTAGAACGGATGCGATTCCGACGACACTTCGATCTTGGCGAGCGGGTAGGTCTTGCCTTCGAACTCGCCCGTTTCGCGGGTCTGGATGGTCGAACGGGTCACGAACTTGAAGTCGATCGACATGTCGATGAACAGCACTTCGCGGTAATTGGGGTGAATGCCTTCTTTCATGGTCTTTCCTATAGTCTGGCGGTAGCCAACCCGCGTGCAGCCGCCAAAGCGGAAGCATTTTGGCGCGAGCCACTTGCCTAAGGTCGAAAAACGGCGATTATGCCAGAAAATCAGTCGGTTGACGACTTTCGCGGCGGTTTTTTCAATCCCGGTCGGCCGCTTTGCTAAAGGGCCGGGCCGGTCGAGGGTGCTCCGGGCAACGCGCCGGTCCGCGCCGGATCTTGCCGGTAGTAACGGGCGAGCAGCCGGTATAGCTCGGGGTATTCGGCTTCGAACGCATGCGGCTGGACAAACAGCGCCTCGCTGCAAACGGCAAAAAATTCCGATGGATGGTCCGCCGCATAAGGATCGATCAGCGATTCCCGCTCGAAACGCGCCCAACGGCGCTCCGGCACGGCATCGACCCGGGCGCAGAAGTGATCGTAGGCGTGGTCGAACACTTCGGCCCAGGTGGTGGCGTCGAGTGGGGCGTGCCAGCGACGAAACAGCGGTGGATGGCCGTCGGCTTCGCCGTTCAACATGTCGATCTTGTGCGCGAATTCGTGGATCACGACGTTATAGGCGTCCGCTCCGTCCGTCATCTGTGCGTCTTCCCACGACAGCACCACCGGGCCGCCTTCCCAGGCCTCGCCGCTGGCGTCGTGCTCGACTTCGTGGACCACACCGTCTTCGTCCTCGACGGTCTTGCGGATCACGAATTCGCCCGGGTAGACAATCACGCCGACCCAGCCGCGATAGAGGTCGAGGCCGAGATTGAGGACCGGCAGACAGGCCTGGGCTGCGATCGCGACAGTCATCGCGTCGGTCAGCTCCAGTTCGTGCGCGGCCGAAAACTCCTTCTGCGCGATGAAGAGGCTGGTCAGTTCGCGCAGTCGAACGAGGTCCGCGGGTTCCAGGTGCTTGAAGAAGGGTAGTCCGGCGAGCGTTGCTTGCCAGAGCGGATCGTCAATCGGATGGTTGCGCAGCGCCCGCTCGCGGCGGCGCGCGTCGAACCAGTGGGTGAGTTTCGTTAGCATCGTTCAGTCGGTTTGCTTTTTCTCGCGCGGAAAATGCCGGGATGTACGGCTGTGTCAATCACGTAATGAAGCCGGTGAGCGAAGGGGGGGGAGGCAATCGCCATCGTCCCTTGTCGCATGAGGTTTTTGAACCGGTAGCCGTGTCTGAATTCTGCGATAGCGAAGATTCTAAACGTCAGATTGGTGGCTGGCAGCACGATAAACAGTAGACAGCGGCGCGCAACGAGGCAAGGGCAACGGCAAGGGCAAGGGCAAGGGCAAGGGCAAGGGCAAGGGCAAGGGCAAGGGCAAGGGCAAGGGCAAGGGCAAGGGCAAGGGCAAGGGCAAGGGCAACGGCAAGGAAGCGTCGCACGTGCCAATAAGGTCTGGCCTCGTGCGTTTGCTACGGACGAAAAAAAACCGCCCACCTGAAAAGTGAGCGGCTTTGCGGGAGACTGTGCGAATCGCCTTCGACGCGCGGGCCAGTATCAGCTTCCGCCGCCGCGACGCATCATGTCGAAGAACTCGGAGTTGCTCTTCGTCTGGCGGATCTTGTCGAGCAGGAATTCCATGGCTTCGACTTCGTCCATGTCGTGGATGAACTTGCGCAGCACCCAGATCTTTTGCAGGATCTCGGGCTTGATGAGCAGTTCTTCGCGACGTGTGCCGGACTTGTTCAGGTTGATCGACGGGTAGACGCGCTTTTCTGCGAGACGACGCTCAAGGTGCACTTCCATGTTGCCGGTGCCCTTGAACTCTTCGTAGATCACATCGTCCATGCGGCTGCCGGTTTCGATCAGCGCAGTACCGATGATGGTGAGCGAGCCGCCTTCTTCGATATTGCGAGCCGCGCCGAAGAAACGCTTCGGACGTTGCAGCGCGTTGGCGTCGACACCGCCCGTCAGCACCTTGCCCGAAGCCGGCACCACAGTGTTGTAGGCGCGCGCGAGACGCGTGATCGAGTCGAGCAGAATCACCACGTCGTTCTTCATTTCGACGAGGCGCTTGGCCTTTTCGATCACCATTTCGGCAACCTGGACGTGACGCGCAGCGGGTTCGTCGAACGTGGAGGCGATCACTTCGCCGGCCACCGAACGCTGCATTTCGGTCACTTCTTCCGGCCGTTCGTCGATCAGCAGCACGAACAGGATGACGTCCGGATGGTTCTGCTTGATGGCGTGCGCGATGTGCTGCAGCATCACGGTCTTGCCGGACTTCGGCGAGGCGACCAGCAGGCCGCGCTGGCCCTTGCCGATCGGCGCGATCATGTCGATGATCCGGCCCGTGACGTTTTCTTCGCCACGCATTTCACGTTCGAGCAGCAACACCTTGTTCGGGTGCAGCGGCGTCAGATTCTCGAACATGATCTTGTGCTTCGAGGCTTCCGGCGGCTGGCCGTTGACCTTGTCCACCTTTACCAGCGCGAAATAGCGTTCGCCGTCTTTCGGCGTGCGCACTTCACCTTCGATCGTGTCGCCGGTATGCAGGTTGAAGCGGCGGATTTGCGACGGGCTGATATAAATATCGTCCGTGCTGGCCAGATACGAGGTTTCCGGCGAACGCAGGAAGCCGAAGCCGTCAGGCAGCACCTCGAGCGTGCCGTCGCCGAAGATCGTTTCGCCAGTTTTGGCGCGCTTTTTAAGAATGGCGAACATCAATTCCTGCTTGCGCAGGCGGTTCGCACTTTCGATCTCAAGGCCATTGGCCATCTCGATCAATTCGGAAACGTGCAGAGTCTTAAGCTCGGATAAATGCATACGGAGAACCCGCAGGAGAAGGTGCGACCTGAAATGAAATCTGGGAGGAGAGTGAGCGGAACCGCTCAAGGACTTAAGCGTCTTTTCGACGTTTTGCGGATTCTAGCATAGCACACGCCAATTTCAGCCGGCGTGGCGTCACAGCATCTTATTGTTATGCGTGTTGTCGGCTGACAACACGCACTCAGAAGCGCGCAGGCGCGCGCTTGAAAACTACCGCGGCGAATTACAGATTGCCGTCGAGGAACGCGGTGAGTTGCGACTTCGACAGGGCGCCAACTTTCTGGGCAGCCACTGCGCCGTTCTTGAAGAGGATCAGCGTGGGAATGCCGCGCACGCCAAACTTCACCGGCGTGGACTGATGTTCGTCCACGTTGATCTTGGCGATCTGCAGGCGGTCAGCGTAGTCCTTCGCGACCTCGTCGAGGATCGGTGCAATCATCTTGCACGGACCGCACCATTCTGCCCAGAAGTCGAGCAGTACCGGTTTATCGGATTTAACGACGTCCTGTTCGAACGATGCGTCGCTGATATGCTTGATTTGTTCGCTCATATATGAATACCTCTCTCGGATCGAGGCCCACGTGATGTGCTCGCCACGATACACCAAACTAAGAAAACTTCTGTTCGCATTGCCGCAAAGAGACCCACACGGGAACATTCGCAAGCGCGCCTCTCGAAGCACTCCAAAATGCCCAGAATGCTCGGCTTTGCGGGACATTCGTACGTCAGTTTAGCCTAAATTGCTATGCGTTGCCGGTGGTGATAGTACTCATACAGGCAGTAGGGACAAGGCTCACCAGTAGAGTGCCGGTTTCTGTTACGCACCGTATCTGGTGGTTGCTGGCGCGAACACAAGTGGGTGTCCATCTAACTTTGTTCGCTTTAACAGTCGCGCGGGCCGCCGACCAATGGTAGAATCTTTCGTGACGGGCCTCCTCGCATGGAGGGGTGGTCAACCTGGTCAGGTCGGGAACGAAGCAGCCACAGCCGCTTTCCACCAGTGCCGAGGGTCGGGCTCGTCACCTTCCTTTTTTTCGTTGCTGGTTCATTGCTTGCTGTTTGTTTGTCATGCAGCGAGTGCAACGATTCCCCGTCGTGTTTTCCTGTTGTTCCTCCGCTGGTTTCCTTGTCTTTGCTGTCACCGGTCGATTGTTCCGGTTGCGCACGCCCGTTTCCCACTATTTTTTTCTATCGGTCCGCTAGCCATTTTCAATGAATCGGCGACGTGCGTCCGTGCGCTGTCGATTCACCTTTGCGCGCAATCGTTACTGATACAATTTCCCGATGACCTATCAAGTTCTCGCACGCAAATGGCGACCGAAGGATTTCGCTTCGCTCGTCGGACAGGAACACGTGGTGCGCGCGCTCACGCACGCGCTCGACGGCGGCCGTCTGCATCATGCCTATCTGTTTACCGGCACCCGTGGCGTCGGCAAAACTACACTCTCACGCATCTTCGCCAAGGCGCTCAATTGCGAAACCGGCGTGACGTCGACACCGTGCGGTGTGTGCCGCGCGTGCCGGGAGATCGACGAGGGGCGCTTCGTCGATTATGTGGAGATGGATGCGGCGAGTAATCGCGGCGTCGACGAAATGGCGGCCTTGCTGGAGCGTGCCGTGTACGCGCCGGTCGATGCGCGCTTCAAAGTCTACATGATCGACGAAGTGCACATGCTGACGAACCACGCGTTCAACGCCATGTTGAAGACGCTGGAAGAACCGCCGCCGCACGTCAAATTCATTCTTGCCACCACCGATCCGCAGAAGATTCCGGTCACGGTGCTATCGCGCTGCCTGCAGTTCAATCTGAAGCAGATGCCGGCTGGCCATATCGTCTCGCATCTGGAGCACATCCTCGGCGAGGAACACGTGCCGTACGACGCTCAGGCATTGCGCCTGCTGGCGCGCGCGGCGGACGGTTCGATGCGCGACGCGCTGTCGCTCACGGATCAGGCCATTGCCTATTCGGCCAACCAGGTCAACGAGGAAGCGGTGCGCGGCATGCTGGGCGCGCTGGACCAGAGTTACCTGATCCGTCTGCTCGACGCGCTCGCGGATGGCGACGGGCCGGCCGTGCTGGCGTTGGCCGATGAGATGTCGCTGCGCAGCCTGTCGTTTTCAACCGCGCTGCAGGATCTGGCCAGCCTGTTGCACCGGATTGCGTGGGCGCAGTTTGCGCCGTCGTCGGTGCTCGACGAGTGGCCTGAAGCGACCGATCTGCGGCGCTTTGCGCAAGCTTTGAGCGCGGAGCAGGTGCAATTGTTTTATCAGATCGCGACCATTGGCCGGAGCGAGATGGGTCTCGCGCCCGACGAATACGCCGGTTTCACGATGACGCTGTTGCGCATGCTGGCTTTCGAACCGGCGCCGACTGGCGGCGGTGGAGCGGCGCCGGCAGGGCGTCCGGCGGGTGCGTCCGGTGCGGGCGGCGCGAAGCGCAGCGGCACGCCGGTTGTGGCCGCGCCGCGAGGGCCGGCGGCGTCCGTGAGCGCAGCTACTGCGGTGCCATCGGCGGCGGCAGTGCCTGCCATGCCGAGCGGTGACGCGATTGCAGAGTCAGGCCGGCCTGTTCAAGCCGGACCGGCTCGCGTGGAGTTCAATCCGGCTGCGCGGCCCGCGCCTGCGCAGGAAGCGGGAAACACGAGGGGTCACGCGGCGGTAGATGGCGCCGCTCAGACGGTTGCTGAGACCGGTCAGGCAGTCGATCAAGCGGTTGTTCAGGCAACTTCTCCGAGCGCCGCGCATTCGCACTCGGAGCGCGCGCCGGCCGCAGGTGAGTCGAGTACCACGGTGGCATCTTCGGCAGAGGAGAGCGAGTCGGCGATTTCCGGACGCGATGTGACGGGGGCCCAAGACGCTGAGTTCATCGCAGATCCGCTAGTCAATCTTGATGCAGGCTCTGATGGCATTGCAACTGGAGCGGCAGCAATCGCGACCGCCGCGCCGGTGATAGACCCGGTGGAATCGACGCAGGCACCCGCAGCAGCGACTCCGACCCCGACTCCGCCAGAGCCGCCATCAGCAATACGCGCGTCGGCAATCGCCGACACCGGAACGGCATCGGCGGCGCCGGCCGCGACGCCAGCATCAAGCTTCAAAGCAGCGGCTCAAGCCCCGTCATCCACAGCAGTAACCCCTGTCATCCAGGACGGTGCCGCCCCGCGCCGCGCAGGTGGCGCTAGCGCCGCTCTCGACGTGTTGCGCAGCGCCGGCCTCAAAGTATCATCGGATCGCGGTCGTGCCACTGCCGTCGCGGCCAAACCCGCGCCCGCTACCACGCCCACGGCGGCGCCCAAGCCTGCCGCCCCCCGCGTGAACGTCCCGGTGCCGACGCCGGGCGCGCCGCGCCGGACGCAGGAAGCCGCGCCCGTACGCGCTGCATCGCCGGCGGCCCGCAACGGCGGGCAGGGTGGTTCCTCCGTGCCGCCGTGGGACGACATGCCGCCGGACGACTTCGTACCGCTCTCTGCAGAAGACGATTATTTCGGCCCCCCCGACGACGGCTACATGCCGGTATTCGACGCGGGTCCGGATGACGTGCGCGTTCCGTCTGCTGCACCCGCTCAGGCCCCGGTCGACACACGTCCGTTGCCGCCCGCCGTGCCGCTCGACGCCATCGGCTTCAACGGCGACTGGCCGGCGCTTGCCGTAGGCCTGGCGCTCAAGGGCATTTCCTACCAGCTTGCCTTCAACAGCGAACTGATGGCGCTCGAAGGCGCCACCCTCAAGCTCAATGTGCCGGTCCCGCAGTACGCCGAGGCTTCGCAGGTCGTCAAGCTTAAGGCCGCGTTGGCCGAACGGCTCGGCAAGGAAGTCGAGGTACTGGTCGAAGTGGGTCCGGCGCGCCGCACGGCCGCTGCATTCGACGCGGCCGCCCGCGCGCAGCGTCAGAAGGACGCCGAGCGCGAAATTGGCTCCGACCCATTCGTGCAATCGCTGATCCGCGAGTTCGGCGCGAGCATCGTGCCGGGCTCCGTCAAGCCGATCGCAGCGGACGCCGCCGGCGGCGCCTCGTCGACTCATTGATTTACGGCGCATCATGGCGCCATATCCCCACATTTCACGCTATCCAGAAGGAGCATGTCCATGATGAAAGGTCAACTCGCAGGGCTGATGAAACAAGCCCAGCAGATGCAGGAAAACATGAAGAAGATGCAGGACCAGCTCGCGCTGATCGAAGTCGAGGGGCAATCGGGTGCGGGTCTCGTCAAGGTGACGATGACCTGCAAGAACGAGGTGCGCCGCGTGACGATCGATCCGAGCCTGCTCGCCGACGACAAGGACATGCTGGAGGACCTCGTCGCTGCTGCCTTCAACGACGCCGTGCGCAAGGCTGAAGCCACCGCCCAGGAAAAGATGGGTGGCATGACTTCCGGTCTGCCGCTGCCGCCGGGCTTCAAGCTGCCGTTCTGAGCGCCTGCATCGCTCGGATAACCGGCTGGACCGGCCGCTGCGGGCGTCCTGCGGATCAACCGCTGACGCTTTCCGTCAAGCCGGCCGGCAAGCCGGTGCCACGCGCTCAGGCGTAGCACCGGCACGCCGGCCGTCATGTGTCCGCTGCCAGAGCGTTACGCCCCACTTCTACGACCTCGCCGATTCCGCATGAAACAACCTTCCGCCTTGTCGGCTCTCGTCGAAGCGCTGCGTGTGCTGCCCGGTGTCGGGCCGAAATCCGCACAGCGTATGGCGTATCACCTGATGCAGCACGACCGCGAGGGCGCGGAAAAGCTCGGCCAGTCGTTGCTGTTCGCCACCGAGCATCTGCAGCACTGCGAAAAGTGCAATACCTTCACCGAGGCGCAGATCTGCGAGGTGTGCAGCGACGAGGAACGCGATCCGGCGCTGCTGTGCGTCGTCGAAACGCCCGCCGACCAGATCATGCTCGAACAGACGATGACCTATCGCGGGCTCTACTTCGTGCTGATGGGCCGCCTGAGTCCGCTCGACGGCATCGGTCCGAAGGAGATCCATTTCGACCGGCTCGTCAGGCGGGCCTCGGATGGCATTGTGAAAGAGGTCGTGCTGGCGACCAATTTCACCAACGAAGGCGAAGCCACCGCGCACTACCTCGGGCAGACGCTCAAGGCTCGCGGGCTGGCCGTCACGCGTCTCGCGCGCGGCGTGCCGGTGGGCGGCGAACTCGAGTATGTCGACGCCGGCACGATTGCCCGCGCGATGCTCGACCGCCGTTCGCTCTAGCTCTGCGCCCTGCGTAGCCGAACCACGGGCGACGTCGCCCGATACGGCACATAGGCCGCTGCGGCAACGAAGGCAACTGGCCAGCGCGGGCATCGCCCACCATGAGGACACGAGACCATGAGTGCAACCCCCGACGCGACACGTCCCACCGGCCCGCTCGCGGGCGTGAAGGTGCTCGAACTCGGCACGCTGATCGCCGGCCCATTTGCCGCGCGCTTTCTCGGCGAGTTCGGCGCCGAAGTGATCAAGATCGAAGACCCCAAGGGCGGCGATCCGCTGCGTAAATGGCGCAAGCTGTATCCGGAAGTCGGCGGCACCTCGCTATGGTGGGCCGTCCAGGCCCGCAACAAGAAGTCCGTGACGATCAATCTGAAAGCCGAAGAGGGCAAGGAGATCGTGCGGCGTCTGGCGAAAGAAGCGGATATCGTGGTCGAAAATTTCCGCCCCGGACTGCTGGAAAAGCTGGGGCTGGGCTATGACGTGCTGTCCGCCGAGAATCCCGGTCTCGTGATGGTGCGTCTGTCAGGCTACGGCCAGACCGGACCGTATCGCGACCGTCCGGGATTCGGCGCGATTGCCGAATCCATGGGCGGTCTGCGTCACATCACCGGTTATCCGGATTTGCCGCCGCCGCGCATCGGCATCTCCATCGGCGATTCGATCGCGGCGCTGCATGGCGTGATCGGCGCGTTGATGGCCATGCATCACAAGCAGGTGAACGGCGGCAAAGGGCAGGTGGTCGACGTTGCGCTGTACGAAGCGGTCTTCAACATGATGGAGAGCGTGGTGCCCGAGTATGGCGTGTACGGCATGGTGCGCGAGCGCACGGGCGCCTCGTTGCCGGGCATCGTGCCTTCGAACACCTATCCGTGCCGTGACGGCAGCGTGGTGATTGGCGGCAACAGCGATCCGATCTTCAAGCGTTTGATGGTCGCCATCGAGCGCGAAGACCTCGCCAACGATCCGTCGCTCGCGCATAACGACGGGCGCGTGCCGCGCACGCAGGAAATCGACGACGCGATTGCCGCGTGGCTCGCTACGCGCACGATCGACGAGGCGCTCGAGGTGCTCAACGCCGCGGATGTGCCGGTGGGCCGCATCTACAGCGTCGCAGATATGTTCACCGATCCGCAATTCATGGCACGGCAGATGATCCAGCGCTTCAAATGGCAGGACGGTAAGGAAATCACCCTGCCTTCGGTGACGCCCAAGCTCTCGCAGACGCCTGGCGAAACGCGCTGGCTCGGCCCGGAGCTTGGTGAACACACCGACGAAGTTCTAGGCTCGCTCGGCTACGACGCGCAGCAGATTGCCGCGTTGCACGCCCAACAGATCGTGTGAGTGGCCGAGCATTCGGCGGTGGTGTGCAAGCGCGGCGCGCGGTACGCAATGAGGGTGTGCCGTTGAGGCAGCGCGTCGGGCGTATCGGACAGCGGATGGCGTGCCGTCAGGCAGCGGCACGCCATCCGCTTGCGTCACGCCAGCCGCCCCGGACTACGGCGTAATCACCACCTTACCCACCACGCGACGCTCGGCCATCTCGCGCAGCGCGCGTCCGGTTTCCTCGAGCGTGTAGTGCGCCGAGACGTACGGCCGCAGCTTGCCTTCGCCGATCCAACCGGTCATCTGTTTGAAGGCCGCTGCATTGTGATGCGGTTCGCGCTTCGCAAAGTCGCCCCAGAACACGCCGACGAGACTCGCGCCTTTCAGCAGCGCGAGGTTGAGCGGCAGTCTGGGAATCTCGCCGTTCGCAAAGCCCACCACCAGATAACGGCCGCGCCAGCCGATACTGCGGAACGCCGGTTCTGTGTAGATCCCGCCGACCGGATCGTAGATCACGTCCGGGCCTTTGCCGTCGGTGAGCGTCTTGATGCGCTCGCGCAGGTCTTCAGTGCTGTAGTTGATCGTCGCATCGGCGCCATGCTTCACGCAGATGGCGAGCTTTTCGTCCGACGACGCCGCCGCGATCACCCGCGCGCCCAGCGCTTTGCCGATCTCCACTGCCGCAAGACCGACGCCGCCTGCCGCGCCCAGCACGAGCATGGTTTCACCGGCTTTTAGCGCGCCGCGATCGACCACCGCGTGGTGCGACGTCCCGTAGGCGAGCGTGAAGGCCGCCGCCACGCCAAAGTCGATGCCTTCGGCCAGCGGCACGCAGGTCGCCGCCGGCGCCACCGCCTGCTCGGCGAAGCCGCCCTGACCGGTAAACGCGATCACGCGCGCGCCCGGCTGAAACTGCGTCACACCAACGCCGACCGCGCGCACGATGCCGGCCACTTCCGAGCCCGGCGTAAAGGGCAGCGGCGGCTTGAACTGGTACTTGTTCTCAATGATCAATACGTCGGGAAAATTGACGCTGGCCGCCTTGACGTCGATCAGGAGCTCGCCGGCTTGCGGCGTAAGGTCGGGCAGTTCTTCGACCACCAAGCTCTCGGGCGGACCATATTGATTGCAGCGAATCGCGCGCATCGCGTCTCCATGTCGAACGGGGTTCACCCCGGTATTCTGAAGTGTAAAGCAAGCCGAACGACCGTGCGTTTCTGTCGTGTCGCAGACGTCGCACAGGCGATGCCTGGCGTGTCGTTCGCGCGTCTTCTTTCCTCGGTTACAATCGCCGCATGCGAATCCTACTCAGCAACGACGACGGCTATCTGGCGCCGGGCCTTGGCGCGCTTTATGAAGCGCTGCAGGCCTTCGCCGATGTCACCGTGATGGCACCCGAGCAGAACTGCAGCGGCGCGTCGAACTCCTTGACGCTGTCGCGGCCGTTGTCGGTGCTGCGCTCGTCGACGGGTTTTTATTACGTGAACGGCACGCCAACCGACTCCGTGCACATCGCTTTGACCGGCATGCTCGACCACACGCCCGATCTGGTGGTGTCGGGCATCAACAACGGCCAGAACATGGGTGAGGACACGCTGTATTCGGGCACGGTCGCCGCCGCCACCGAAGGCATCATGTTCGGCGTTCCCGCCATCGCGTTTTCGCTGGTCGACAAGGACTGGGTCCATCTCGATGCGGCGACGCGGGTTGCCGCCGAAATCGTGGCGCATTACTGCGCGAATCCGCTGGCTGGAAATCCGTTGCTGAATGTGAATATTCCCAACTTGCCGTACGAGCAACTGCGTGACTGGCGCATCACCCGCCTCGGCAAGCGGCATCCATCGCAGCCGGTGATCCGCCAGACCAATCCGCGCGGCGAACCGATCTACTGGATCGGCCCGTCCGGTAGCGCGCGCGACGCGAGCGAAGGTACCGATTTCCACGCCGTCGCGAACGGTCAGGTGTCGATCACCCCGCTGCAGCTCGATCTGACCCACACCGACATGTTGCCCGCGGCGCGCGACTGGCTGCGCGCCGGGAGCGGCGCTTCATGACCAGCGAGCGCGCAAAGCGCTTTCCGCTTGGCCTCGAGGATCTGAAGCGCGAGCCGCGCCGGCCCGAAGGACGCCCCGGCGAGGTGCGCGCGGCGAACCTCGCCGCTGCGACCGACGCGCGGGCGAAGACGTCGGCGCGCGGCGAGAGTGCCGGCAAGCGTACTGCACAATCAGCGGCCAAAGCGGCGGCGCCGGTTTTGGTCCAGCCGGTGGTCAAGCCAGTAAGCAAGCCGGTGGCCAAATCCATCGTCAAGCCGGTGACCGACTCTGTGGCGAGGCCGGCGGTCAAGGCTGCGCTCAAGCCTGCGGCACCGGTCGTCGCCAAACTGAACCCGAGCCCGGCAAACCTGCTGGTCAACCGGCCGGCGCCCAAGCCCGTTGCGCCGCGCCCGAACACGAGGCCCGCGGAACGCAGCTCGGCTCCGAATGTGGCATTAAACAGCGCGCATGCGTTGACTTCGGAACGGGTTCGCGAACGCATGGTCGAACGCCTGCGGGCAAACGGCATTACCGATCAGCGCGTGGTGCATGCAATGTCGGTGGTGCCGCGCCACATGTTCGTGGACCCGGGGCTCGCCACCCAGGCTTATGAAGACGCGGCGTTGCCGATCGGGCATCACCAGACCATCTCCAAGCCTTCCGTCGTCGCGCGGATGATCGAGCTGGCCGCCGCCGGCCGAACCCTCACGAACGTGCTCGAAATCGGCACGGGCTGCGGTTATCAGGCGGCGGTGCTGAGCCAGGTCGCACGCGACGTGTATTCGATTGAACGCATCAAACCGCTATACGAACGCGCCAAGACGAACTTGCGGCCGCTGCGCATCCCGAACATCCGGCTGCACTACGGTGATGGCCGCATCGGTTTGCCGGCAGCCGCACCGTTCGACGCGATCGTCATCGCCGCGGCAGGGCTCGATGTGCCGCAAGCTCTGCTCGAACAGCTCGCGATCGGCGGGCGCCTCGTCGCGCCGGTCGGCACGCAGGACGGTCAGACGCAGCAGGTGCTCACGCTCGTCGAGCGTACCGGGCCTGCGCAATGGCGCGAGTCGCGGCTTGATCGTGTTTTCTTTGTACCCTTAAAATCCGGAGTGATCTGAAACCGATGAGCATGAGCAAGTTGCGCGCGATGCAAAGAACCAGCCTGAATGTCCACCTGTCCGTAGCCCAGCGTAGCGTGTGCGTGGTCGCGCTGTCCCTGTTGACGGCCTGTGCGACACGGCTCGATAACGCGCCTGTCGTCGATCGCTCGGGCGACCTTGGGACCGCGTCGGCGCAGGCAGCGGCGGCACCCGTGCCGCTGGGTCCGCCGCCTCCGGGTTATTACCGGGTGAAGCCGGGCGATACGTTGTATCGGATCGCTCTGGAAAACGGTCAGAATTATCGCGACATCGCGACGTGGAATAACCTGACCAACCCGAACCAGATCGAAGTCGATCAGTTGCTGCGGGTCGCGCCGCCGGGCGCGAATCTCGCGGCAATCACGCCGGGCGTGGCCACCGCCCCGGTGGTGGGCGGCGGCGTGCAGACGGCGCCGCTTGGCGGCCCGTCGGCTCCGGCTACGGGCCCAGGCGCTGCGGCGGGCGGCACTGCGGTGCCGCCGGTCTACGGTGCGGGAACGGCCGTCACCCCGAATGCGCCGCAAGCGGGCGCGAGCGATAGCAGCGCGGCACCGGCGAGCAACCTCGCGTTTGCCTGGCCGGTACGCGGTCCGATTCTCGGCACGTTTGACGACTCCACGAACAAGGGCGTCAATATTGGCGGGGCGACTGGCGATCCCGTGAAAGCGGCTGCCGACGGACGCGTCGTTTATGCTGGAAATGGGCTGCGCGGATACGGCAATCTAATTATCATCAAGCATGATGCAACTTATCTCACGGCGTATGCACATAATCGCGCTTTGATGGTAAAAGAGGGAGACGCGGTGACCAAGGGGCAGAAGATCGCCGAAATGGGCAATAGCGATTCGGACCGTGTAATGTTGCATTTCGAAGTTCGCCGGCAGGGCAAACCTGTCGACCCACTGAAGTACTTGCCGCCGCAATAAGCGATACGACCATGCCGAAATCGAAGCGCCGCCCACCGCAAGCCGAGTCTGAGAAGATCAGTCGTGCCACGCAACTTACGGTGGAGGACGGCGGTGCTTCGGAGGTCGAAGACGACAACGTCGAGGATCTCGATAACGCGCGCGATCTCGACGAGCGCCAAAGCGGTGCAGAGGAAGCCGGTGATTCGCGTACGAGCGACGCAGCGCCCGACGCCGACGATTTCCGCGCCTTGCTGCAAGCCGAACTCACGGCTGACACGATTCAGCACTACCTCAACCGGATCAGCGTCAAGCCGCTATTGACGGTGGAGGAAGAGCAGCGCTACTCGCGGCTCGCCAAGGCAGGCGAGTTCGAGGCACGCCAGGTCATGATCGAGCGCAATCTGCGGCTCGTCGTCAGTATTGCGAAAGGGTATCTGAACCGCGGCGTGCCGCTGCTCGATCTGATCGAGGAGGGCAACCTCGGCCTGATGCACGCCATCGAGAAGTTTGATCCCACACGCGGCTTCCGTTTTTCCACGTATGCCACCTGGTGGATCCGTCAGAGTATCGAGCGCGCCATCATGAATCAGGCGCGCACGGTGCGTCTGCCGGTGCATGTGATTCGCGAGCTCAACCAGGTGCTGCGCGCGAAGCGCCATCTGGAGAAGAACTCGATGAACTCCGGCGACGCGGCCGACCGCCGCGACGCCAGTATCGACGACATCGCGTATCTGACTGGCAAGACCACGGACGAAGTCACCGATATCCTCGCCCTGAACGAGCACACGGCATCGCTCGACGCCCCGCTCGATCTCGATCCGGCGAGCAGCCTGCTTGATCTGCTGTCGGACGACCAGAGCCAGTCGCCGGACGCCGAGGTGCAGCATCGCGAGCTGGAAACGCTGACCCGTGCCTGGCTTGCCCGCCTGTCCGACAAGCATCGTCACGTGATCGAGCGCCGCTTCGGCCTCAATCATATCGAGCCGGCCACGCTCGAAGAGCTGGCCGACGAAATGGGCCTCACGCGCGAGCGTGTGCGCCAGATCCAGCAGGAAGCGCTGGTTCGCCTGAAGCGCTTCTTCGCCTCCAACGGTGTACGCAAGGACGCCGTTTTATAAACCGATGACACCGATTCTTGTTTTCGACATCGAGACGATTCCCGATGTCGCCGGCATTCGCCGCCTCGAAGATTTGCCCGCCACGCTCACCGACGCGGAAGTCGCCGAGCATGCCTTTGCCGCGCGCCGGGAGAAGACCGGCAGCGATTTCCTGCCGCACCATCTGCAACGGATTGCGGCGATTTCCTGTGTCTTTCGCGACAACAACGGCTTTCGCGTGCGCTCGCTCGGCACGCTGGAAGACGGCGAAGCGGCGCTGGTGCAATCGTTTTACCGGGTGATCGAGAAGTACACGCCGCAACTGGTGTCGTGGAACGGCGGCGGGTTCGATCTGCCGGTGCTGAACTACCGGGCTCTCGTCAACGGCATTCCAGCAAGCCGCTTCTGGGATCTCGGCGAGGACGACCGCGAGTTCAAGTGGAACAACTACATCAGCCGCTACCACGCGCGCCACACCGACCTGATGGACGTGCTGGCCATGTACCAGGCGCGCGCCAACGCGCCGCTCGACACGCTCGCCAAGCTATGCGGCTTTCCAGGCAAGCTCGGCATGGACGGCGGCCAGGTCTGGCACGCGTTTCAGGATGGGCAGATCGAACAGATCCGCAATTACTGTGAGACCGATGTGGTCAACACGTATCTGCTGTATTGCCGCTTTCAGTTGATGCGCGGCGGTTTTTCGCCTGAGGAATACGCGGACGAAATCGCTCTCGTGAAGAGTGCACTCGCGCAAGAGCCATCCCCGCATTGGGCGCAGTATCTGGCGGCGTTCGATCAGTAAGCGTTTTGCCGCGCAGTGGGCCGCGCTACAATCTCGCCTTCCCCCATAGTCTGTCAGGAAGCCGCAGGTGTCTCAGAGTGCCCACAAGCGTGCCTCGAACCGCTCGTTCAGAGGCAAGAAAAAAGCGTCCGCCGAAGCGGATGCGTCTGCCACACCCGTTACAGCCCCGATTCTGGATGTCGAATCGCTCGACATGGAAGCGCGCGGCGTAGGCCGTACCGTCAACGAAGACGGCACGCCGGGCAAGGTGATTTTCGTCGAAGGCGCGTTGCCCGGCGAGCGCGTCACCTATTTGAGCTACCGTCGCAAACCGAGCTTCGAGCAGGCGGAAGTGGTCGACATGTTGCGCGAGAGCGTGATCCGCGCCAGGCCGCAGTGTCAGTTCTTCGGCACCTGCGGCGGTTGCTCGATGCAGCACCTCGACATCCGCGCGCAGATTGCCGTCAAGCAGCGCGTGCTCGAAGACAATCTCGCGCATCTGGCCAAGCTGCGGCCCGAAACGGTGTATCGGCCGATTCATGGCCCGTCGTGGGGATACCGCTACCGCGCGCGCCTGACCGTACGTTATGTCGCCAAGAAGGGCGGTGTGCTGGTGGGCTTCCACGAGCGCAAGAGCAGCTTTATCGCCGATATGACCTCGTGCGAGGTGCTGCCGCCGCACGTCTCGGCCATGCTGGTGCCGTTGCGCCGGCTGGTCGAAGGCCTGTCGATTCGCGAGCGCATGCCGCAGGTTGAAGTCGCGGTTGGCTCGACTGTGACGGCGCTGGTGCTGCGCATTCTGGAGCCGATCAACGCCGCCGATGAGCAACTGCTGCGCGAATTCGCCGATGCCCACAACGTGCAATTCTGGTTGCAGCCGCAAGGGCCGGACTCGGTGGCGCCGTTCTATCCGCTCGATGGCCAGCTCGACTACACGCTGCCGGAATACGACATCCGCATGCCGTTCAAGCCGACCGACTTCACGCAGGTCAATCACCAGATCAACCGTGTGCTGGTGAGCAGGGCGCTGCGCCTGCTGGCGCCGTCGCGCACCGATCGCGTGCTGGATCTGTTCTGCGGCATCGGCAATTTCACGCTGCCGCTTGCGCGGATTTCGCAGGAAGTGGTGGGCATCGAAGGTAGCGAGGTTCTGACCACGCGGGCGCTGGCGAATGCGGAAGAAAACGGCGTGGCGGAGCATACTTCGTTCGCCTGCCGCAACCTGTTCGAATTGACCGCCGACGATATGCGTGCGCTCGGCCATTTCGACAAATTCCTCATCGACCCGCCGCGCGAGGGTGCGCTGGCGGTCGCGAAAGCATTGGCTGAGATTGCTCAGAGTGGCGACGGTCCGCTGCCGCAACGCATCGTCTACGTGTCCTGCAACCCGTCGACGCTCGCGCGCGATGCCGGTCTGCTGGTTCACGAGGCCGGCTATCGGCTCAAGGGCGCGGGCGTAGTCAATATGTTCCCGCATACCTCGCACGTGGAATCGATCGCGCTGTTCGAGCGCGACTGACCGGTTCGTGTGGCGGGCGCACCCACATGCCGCCTGGCGTGCGGGTCGCGTCATGGCCGCAGCTACACGCAAGGCGGCACAGCGCGGGACTTGACGGCGCCCATGTAGAACGCACAAACAAAAACGCCACGACTTTGACAGTCGTGGCGTCTTTGTTTGCTCAAGCGTTGATCCGGATTAACTGCAGCAACGCGCTTGCGGCGTGTGGCTTAGAACTGCCACCACGATTTTTGCTGACCCGGCCGGGCGTGCCCGGTGATGTACGGGCTGTCCGGGAACGTGCCGGCCAGCACGCGCTTCGTGTCGTCGGCCAGTTGCGGCTGATCGAGCTTCTGGTACGAGAGCATCATGATGTGCAGCGCGTCTTCGATGGCCGGAGCATTCTTGTAATCCTTGATGGCGAGCTGAGCGCGGTTGATGGCGGCGACGTAAGCGCCACGGCGATAGTAGTAGTCCGCGGCGTGAACTTCGTGCGACGCCAGGGCGTTTACGATGTAGCGCATGCGCTGTGCGGCGTCCGGCGCGTACTTGCTGTCCGGATACTTGTCCACCACGACCTTGAACGCATCGTACGACTCGCGCAACGACTTCGGATCGCGCTCGCTCATGTCCTGACCGGAAAAGCGTCCGAACAGACCGAGGTCGTCGTTGAAGTTGATCATGCCTTTCAGATAGTACGCGTAGGCGATATCGGGATGACCCGGGTGCAGCTTGATGAAGCGGTCGATGGCCTCGTTCGCGGCGTCGTTCTCGCTGTCTTTCCAGTTGCAGTAGGCTACGTTGATCTGCGCTTGCTGCGCAAAGTGGCCGAACGGGTCGCGGCCCTGGAGCATCTCGAAATATTTTGCGCACTTGCTCCAGTCCCCGGCGGACAGCGAGTCCTGCGCCTCCGTATATAATTTGTTGTTCGCCCAGGTTGCCGTTTCATCGGTCTTTTCCGGCAAACCGTGGCAGGCTGCCACGACGGCGATGGCCGCGACGCAGGCGAAGTAACGCGCCACTCGGGTGGCCATGCTTCGGAGTGTGGTCCGGGTTGCCGTGCGGGGTGCCGTCTTTAGGGGTGCCGTCTTTAGGGGTGCCGTCTTTAAGGCCGCCGTCTTTTGGGCCAATTCGATAATGATATTCAAGGCTCGCATTTTCCAGTCTAGCTTTACGTCCAGGTGACCCAGACTCAATGACCCGTTCAAATAATCCGGTTCCCGCTACTGGTACCCGGAATAGCAACAAAGATTATAGCCCAAGCGCTGACCCCTCCGACGCGTTGGGTAGTGATTCGTTAGATGATGATCTTGACGGCGACGCGCTTGCGCCGCCCGAGCCCGCAGGCGAAGTGGCGACGGTGGCCAGCAAGGCCGTGGACAATTCGCCGCGCGTGGTGACCGTGCCCGACGAACTGGCCGGCGAGCGGCTCGACAAGGTGTTGGCCAAGGTGTTTCCAGAGTTTTCGCGCAACCGGTTGCAAAGCTGGATCGAAGCCGAGCGCGTGCGTGTGGATGGCGTGCCCGCAAAGATCCGTCAACCGGTGCCGCTCGGCGCGCACATCGAACTCGTGCCCGATCTGCTGCCCGAGCAACTGGCCTTCACGCCCGAACCGGTGCCGCTCGAGATCGTCTACGAAGACGAGACGCTGGTGGTCATCAACAAGCCTGCCGGCATGGTGGTGCATCCGGCGGCCGGCAACTGGAGCGGCACCGTGCTGAACGGGCTCCTGTATCGCTATGGCGAAGCGGCGTCCGGCTTGCCGCGTGCGGGTATCGTGCACCGGCTCGACAAGGAAACCTCCGGGTTGATGGTGGTGGCGCGCACGCTCGAGGCGCAGACCGATCTCGTGCGGCAACTACAGGCGCGTACGGTCAAGCGCCGCTATCTCGCGCTGGTGTGGGGCAATATGCGCGAAGAGGGCACGATCGACGCGCCGATTGGCCGCGATCCGCGCGAACGCACCCGCATGGCGGTGGTCACGAGCGCTGCGGGCAAACCCGCACGCACGCATTTCCGGCGCGTCGATTCAGCCATCTGGCAGCGGCAACCGGTGTCAGCGATCCACTGCGACCTGGAAACCGGGCGTACTCACCAGATTCGCGTGCATTGCGCGCACATCGGTCATCCGTTGCTGGGCGACCCGGTCTATGGGCGCGCGCGCGGCAAACGCTCGGTCACGCCGTTGCCCGATGGTTTCGCGCGCCAGGCGCTGCATGCGTGGCGTCTTGGCCTGATTCATCCGCGGACCGGCCGCGAGATGCAATGGCGCGCCGAGGTGCCGGAGGATATGGCGGCGCTGTCGGCTGCGCTGGGCCTCGGCCGCGACGACGAAGGCGAGTTCGACGAAGCCTATTACGAAGACGAGGAAATGGCAGGTTACGAAGCGTCTTGGGATGACGAAGGTGACGACGAGGGCAACAACGAGGACGACCGCGAGGACGACCGCGCATGACGCCGCCTGAATCGGCGCGCTCCGGTGCGAGCCTGCCTGAGCTGACGCTTACCGATGTGCTGCAGCCCGGCTGGCGCGTTGCGCCGCGCGTCCGTGCGCTGATGACCACGCGTACCGGCGGGGTGAGCTTGCCGCCCTATGGCCGCTGGCATGACGGCGTCGACGTGCCGGGTGGCCTGAACCTCGGCCGGCTGGCCGGCGACGATCTGCTGTGCGTCGCGGCCAATCGCGCGCGTCTGGCCGGCTTGACGGGCGGCGCCGAGGCGGCGTGGCTCGAGCAGGTGCACGGCGCTGAGGTGGTCGACGCGCATGAGGTGCTGATGCGGGCGCGCGCGGGCGAGCCGCTCGTGCGCGCTGACGCCAGCGTCACGGATCGGCCGGGCACTATCTGCGTCGTCATGATTGCCGATTGCATGCCCGTGTTGCTGTGCGACGCCGCCGGCCGTGCCGTGGGTGCCGCGCATGCGGGTTGGCGCGGCCTTGCCTCGGGCGTCGTCGAGAAAACGGCGCAACGCGTCGCCCAGCTCGCGGGTACGGATGCGGGTTCGCTGCACGCGTACCTCGGACCGTCGATCGGACCCACGGCGTTCGAGGTGGGTGCAGACGTGCGTGACGCCTTCATGAATGGCGTCGACGATTTGCAACGTGACGCCACGTCGCAGGCATTCGTGCCACGTGACGACGCGCCGGGTAAATATCTCGCCAATCTTCCCGCGCTGGCACGCTTGCGTTTGCAACGTCTCGGGGTGACGCAGATTAGCGGCGGTGACGCATGCACGGTGACGCAGCGCGATCGTTTCTATTCTTACCGGCGTGATCGCGTAACGGGCCGCATGGCCGCGCTGATCTGGCTTGCCGACTGATCGGGCGCGGCTGCAAGCGCCGCTTGCAGCCATAACCAGTGGGCATCGTCAGGGTTTGTTCGGAGTCGGGCAGCGGGAATTTTTGCTGCGCCGCTAAAGACGCTCGCACGAGCGGTCAACCTTGCCAGAACACGCTTTCAGAAGCGTCGCCAATTCTTGAATTAAATGCAAAAAGGCCCTGCATTATGGGCCTTTTACATTTTGGCTTCATCCGTCCTTGAAAGCTTCGATAACGTGATGAAATACATGGGGAAAACGATAATTAAAAAAATATCGCACTGCGGCAAAATCGGGATCAAGCATTGACATGCCCTGCGATGGGGAGCAAGAATGTCCTCCACACACGGGACAGGGCGTGACGAGGTCGCGAGCAATCGCCCACGTGCGTCGGAAACCTGCCTCTCAACCGTCCGTCAGGACTCACCGGTCAAAAGCAGGTATGGCAGCATCTCAACATTCCTCGACTTCCTCAAGCACGGACTCCACGACGGAGCGTTCCCAGCAGCAGGCCAGTGCAGCTCCCGCCGGAGCGCAGCAGTTATTCGACGCCTGGATCAATGCGTGGCGTTCGCTGGGCGTGCCGGCCGCTGGCGCACGTGCGGCGTTCCAGATGCCGCAGATGCCGGCCATGCCCGACTTCGCCAACGCCGCGGCCGCCATGGCGCCGTTCGCCGGTCTGAAAATGCCCACTGCAGCGATTCCTTCGGACCGCTTGCAGAAGCTGCAATCCGACTATTCGCGCGAAGCCATGCAGCTGATCCAGCAGGCGGCTGACACGACGCCGAAGATCCCCGAACTGAAGGACCGCCGTTTTAGCTCGGAGGCATGGAGCGCGACGCCGGCGTATGCGTTTACCGCCGCATGGTATCTGCTGAATGCGCGTTATCTGCAGGAACTGGTCGAGGCGCTCGATACCGAACCGAAAGTGCGCGAACGGATTCGCTTCGCGGTCCAGCAGTGGACCGCGGCGGCTTCGCCGAGCAACTTCTTCGCGCTCAATCCCGAAGCGCAGAAGACCTTGCTGGAGAGTCGTGGCGAGAGTCTGCGCCAGGGCGTGGCGAATCTGCTGGGCGACATGCAGCGCGGCAAGATTTCGCAGACCGACGAATCGCGTTTCGTGGTCGGCAAGAATCTCGCGAACACGGAAGGCTCGGTGGTGTTCGAAAACGACCTGTTGCAGTTGATCCAGTACAAGCCGCGTACGGCAACCGTGCGCGAGCGGCCTTTGCTGATCGTACCGCCGTGCATCAACAAGTTTTATATCCTCGATCTTCAGCCCGAAAATTCGCTCGTCGCCCACGGGCTCGACTCGGGCCATCAGGTGTTCCTGATTTCGTGGCGTAACGCGGATGCCTCGGTTGCGCATAAGACGTGGGACGATTACACCGAGGAAGGTGTGCTCACGGCGATCGAAACCGTGCGCAAGATCAGCGGCCGTGAACAGATCAACACGCTTGGGTTCTGCGTCGGCGGCACGATGCTCGCCACGGCACTGGCCGTCGCTGCGGCACGCGGCGAACATCCCGCTGCGTCGATGACGCTGCTCACCGCCATGCTCGATTTTTCGGACACTGGCGTGCTCGATGTGTTCGTCGATGAAGCCCATGTGCAGATGCGCGAGCAGACCATCGGCGGCAAGAACGGCACGAAGCCGGGTTTGATGCGCGGCATTGAATTCGCCAACGCGTTTTCGTTTCTACGTCCGAACGATCTCGTGTGGAACTACGTCGTCGACAACTATCTGAAGGGCCGCACGCCGGTACCGTTCGACCTGCTGTACTGGAACAGCGATTCGACCAGCCTGCCTGGACCGATGTACGTCTGGTACCTGCGCAATACGTATCTGGAAAATCGCCTGCGCACGCCGAATGAGCTGACCGTGTGCGGCGAAAAAGTGGACCTGTCGCTGGTCGATGTGCCTACCTTCATCTACGGGTCACGTGAAGACCATATCGTGCCGTGGCACACGGCCTATGCCTCCGTGCCTTTGCTGAGCGGGCCGCTCGAATTCGTGCTCGGTGCGTCGGGGCATATCGCGGGCGTGATCAATCCGCCGGCCAAGAACAAGCGCAACTACTGGGTGCTGCAAACGGAGGACAAGAGCTTGCCGGAGAATCCGGACGACTGGTTCGAAGCGGCGACGGAAGTGCCTGGAAGCTGGTGGCCCGAATGGACCCGCTGGCTCGATCAATATGGCGGCAAGAAGGTGAAGGCGCGTGCTCAGGCGGGCTCGGCTGACTATCCGGTCATCGAGCCGGCGCCTGGACGCTATGTAATGCAACGCGAGTAACGTAGATTAGGCGACCAACGCGATTGACGCTGGCGATGTGATCAGGCGGCGTGGATTGCAAACAGCGGCAAAAAGCGGCACGAAAGCACAAAGCGGCACTGAGGAAGACTGAGCAGGTGAACGGATTTTTAACTTGACGGGCGGTGGAGTAATCAGCCGCGATGCCCGGAGGAAATTGAAATGACTGATGTAGTGATCGTATCGGCCGCGCGTACGGCAGTCGGCAAATTTGGTGGTTCGCTGGCGAAAATCGCTGCACCCGACCTCGGCGCACTGGTGGTTCGCGCCGCACTCGAACGCGCGGGCGTGAAGCCCGAGCAGGTCAGCGAAGTCATCCTGGGCCAGGTCCTGACAGCGGGTTCCGGCCAGAATCCCGCGCGCCAGGCGTTGATCAAGGCAGGTTTGCCGACGGGCGTGCCTGGCATGACGATCAACAAGGTGTGCGGTTCGGGCCTGAAGGCCGTGATGCTGGCGGCCAACGCCATCATCGCCGGTGACGCGGACATCGTGGTGGCCGGCGGCCAGGAAAACATGAGTGCGGCACCGCACGTGCTGCCGGGCTCGCGCGACGGCTTCCGCATGGGCGACGCCAAGCTGATCGACAGCATGATCGTCGACGGTCTGTGGGACGTCTACAACCAGTACCACATGGGCGTGACGGCTGAGAATGTCGCGCGCGAATACGGCATCACGCGCGAACAGCAGGACGCGTTCGCCGCACTTTCGCAGAATAAGGCGGAAGCCGCACAGAAATCGGGCCGTTTCGATGATGAGATCGTGCCGGTCGAGATTCCGCAACGCAAGGGTGAACCGCTGCGCTTCGCGACCGACGAGTTCGTGCGCCACGGCGTCACGGCCGAATCGCTGGCCGGTCTGAAGCCGGCCTTCTCGAAGGAAGGCACGGTCACGGCCGCGAACGCGTCGGGCCTGAACGACGGCGCAGCTGCGGTACTCGTGATGTCGGCCAAGAAGGCCGAAGCGCTCGGTCTCAAGCCGCTCGCCCGCATCAAGGCCTATGCCAGCGCCGGTGTCGATCCGAAGGTGATGGGCATGGGGCCGGTACCGGCTTCGCGCCGCTGTCTCGAGCGCGCAGGCTGGAGCCCGTCCGACCTGGACCTGATGGAAATCAACGAGGCGTTTGCCGCACAGGCGCTCGCCGTGCACCAGCAAATGGGCTGGGACACGTCGAAGGTCAACGTGAACGGCGGCGCGATTGCAATCGGCCACCCGATCGGCGCGTCCGGTTGCCGCATTCTCGTCACGCTGCTGCACGAAATGCAGAAGCGCGATGCCAAGAAGGGCCTGGCTTCGCTGTGTATCGGCGGCGGCATGGGCGTGGCGCTGGCAGTCGAGCGCGCCTGAGTGGAATGAATGTCGCCGCGCGCCGTCTGGCCAGTGGTCAGGAGCGGCGCGTCGTGTCTGGTGTGGTGGCCTCGCCAGCCGGTCGCCCGGCGGCAGCGAAGATGAAGCGGTACAGGCGAGGGACGGGGCTGCCGGTCGGCGCCTCGGAAAAATGATAATGGAGCGTGGTTTATGGCACAGCGAATTGCATATGTAACGGGCGGAATGGGCGGCATCGGCACGAGTATTTGCCAGCGTCTTCACAAGGAAGGCTTCAAGGTCGTCGCCGGCTGTGGTCCGAATTCCCCGCGCCGCGTCAAGTGGCTAGAAGAGCAGAAGGCGCTGGGTTTCGACTTCATCGCCTCGGAAGGCAATGTGGGCGACTGGGAATCGACCAAGATGGCGTTCGACAAGGTGAAGTCCGAAGTCGGCGAGGTCGATGTGCTGGTCAACAACGCGGGCATCACGCGCGACGTCGTGTTTCGCAAGATGACGCATGAAGACTGGACGGCGGTGATCGACACCAACCTGACGAGCCTGTTCAACGTCACCAAGCAGGTGATCGACGGGATGGTCGAGCGCGGCTTTGGGCGAGTGATCAACATTTCGTCGGTGAATGGGCAGAAGGGTCAGTTCGGGCAAACGAACTACTCGACCGCGAAGGCCGGCATTCACGGCTTTACGATGTCGCTGGCCCAGGAAGTCGCCACCAAGGGCGTCACGGTGAATACCGTCTCGCCGGGCTACATTGGTACGGATATGGTCAAGTCGATCCGCCCCGATGTGCTGGAAAAGATCGTCGCGACGATTCCGGTGCGCCGTCTCGGCCAGCCGGATGAAATCGGTTCGATCGTCGCGTGGCTCGCGTCGGACGAATCGGGCTTTTCGACGGGAGCGGATTTCTCGCTGAATGGCGGGTTGCATATGGGCTGATCCGTGGGGCGCGCGGTCGCAAGACGGTGCGCTACAGGGTTCAGGTGTTTCCGGCGGCGTCTCGTACCTGCAATCGTGGCCCGATTGTGTGTGCGGCAGGACGCCGTTTCCGCGCTTCAATGGCGCTCAAAGGCGTTAAATGACCACTACTACTACAAAGAAAACTGCCGAACGACTCATCAAGAAATATCCGAACCGCCGGCTCTATGACACCGAGACAAGCACGTACATCACGCTGACCGATGTCAAACAGCTCGTGCTGGATCAGGAGGATTTCAAGGTCATCGACGCGAAGAGCAACGAGGACCTGACGCGCGCCATTCTGTTGCAGATCATTCTGGAAGAAGAGAGCGGCGGTCTGCCGATGTTCTCGTCGTCGATGCTGTCGCAGATCATCCGTTTTTACGGACATGCGATGCAGGGCATGATGGGGACCTATCTGGAGAAGAACATCCAGGCGTTCATCGACATTCAGGCCAAGCTCGCCGATCAGTCGAAGAACCTGTATGAAGGCAAGGCCATGAATCCCGAGGTCTGGTCGCAGTTCATGAACATGCAGGCGCCGATGATGCAGGGCATGATGACCAGCTACATCGAGCAGTCGAAGAACATGTTCGTGCAGATGCAGGAACAGATGCAGAACCAGGCGAAGAATATGTTCAGCACGTTCCCGTTTACGCCGGCCAACCCGCAGACGGATCCGGAGCCGGAGAAGAAGTAGCGGCGGCACGGCGATGCGCCGTCCGGCTCGGGGCCGGGCTGGCGAAATTGCCGCCCGAAGGGCATTGCGGGCTGGCCGGGGAAAGCTGAATGGACGTGCCGCGGGGTACAATGCGAGGTTACGTTTACCGCCATCCGCCGGACCGCCCCTATGTCGCAAGCTTCTTCCCCCATTTCGCCCATCAGCATCGCACCGAAGGTCGGGTTCGTTTCGCTCGGGTGCCCCAAAGCCCTCGTCGACTCCGAGCAGATCATCACGCAACTGCGCGCCGAAGGCTACGAAATCTCGGCTACCTATGACGGCGCGGACCTCGTGGTCGTCAACACCTGCGGCTTCATCGACGAAGCCGTGCAGGAAAGTCTCGACGCAATCGGCGAGGCGCTCACTGAAAACGGCAAGGTGATCGTCACCGGCTGCCTCGGCGCGAAGAAGAGCGCGAGCGGCTCGGGCCTGATCGAGGAAGTTCATCCTAAAGTGCTGGCCGTGACCGGCCCGCATGCGCTGGGCGAAGTCATGCAGCACGTGCACACGCACCTGCCCAAGCCGCATGACCCGTTCGTCGATCTGGTGCCCGCCGCCGGGGTGAAGCTCACACCGCGTCACTACGCGTATCTGAAGATTTCCGAAGGCTGCAACCACCGCTGCACGTTCTGCATCATCCCCTCCATGCGTGGCGACCTCGTCTCGCGTCCGGTTGCGGAAGTCATGCTCGAAGCGGAAAACCTGTTCAAGTCCGGCGTGAAGGAACTGCTCGTGATTTCGCAGGACACGAGCGCCTACGGCGTGGACGTCAAATACCGCACCGGTTTCTGGAACGGCAAGCCGATCAAGACACGCATGACCGACCTCGTGGGCGCGCTCGGCGAACTGGCCGCGCAGTACGGTGCGTGGGTGCGTCTGCACTATGTCTATCCCTATCCGAGCGTCGACGAAGTCATTCCGATGATGGCCGAAGGCCCGTTCAAGGGTCACGTGCTGCCGTACCTCGACGTGCCGTTCCAGCATGCGCATCCGGAAGTGCTGAAGCGCATGAAGCGCCCGGCCAATGCCGAGAAGGTGCTGGAGCGGGTGCGCGCGTGGCGCGAGATCTGCCCGGACCTGACGATCCGCAGCACGTTCATCGCCGGCTTCCCGGGTGAGACGGAAGAGCAGTTTCAGACGCTGCTCGATTTTATTCGCGAGGCGGAACTGGATCGGGTCGGCTGCTTTGCTTACTCGCCGGTCGAAGGCGCCAGCGCCAATGAACTCGACGGCGCCTTGCCCGACGAAGTGCGCGAAGAACGCCGCGCGCGTTTCATGGAGGTGGCCGAGCAGGTGTCGGCCAAACGGATCGCGCGCAAGGTCGGCAAGACCTTGAAGGTGCTGGTCGACGAAATCAATGCCGATGGCGGTATCGGCCGCACGGCCGCGGATGCGCCGGAGATCGACGGGGTCGTCTATATCGCCCCGACCACCAAGGCCTCGAAGCGCTACAAGGTGGGCGATTTCGTCTCGGTGAAGATCACCGGCGCGGACGGTCACGATCTGTGGGGCGAGGTGTAACTCATGTCTATGGCGGCGAGCCCGGCAATCCTCGCGTTCGGCGAGGCGATGATCGAATTCAACCAGTCGTCGAAGGACCAGCCGAGCTATCTGCAAGGCTTCGGCGGCGACACGTCGAACTTCTGCATCGCGGCTGCCCGTCAGGGCGCGACAGCGGGTTATGTGTCGGCGGTCGGTGACGATCATTTCGGGCGCCTGCTACTCGATCTGTGGCAACGCGAGTCGGTGGATACGTCGATGGTGAAGCTCGACCCGCACGCGCCGACCGGCGTCTATTTCGTCTCGCACGGCCCGGAGGGACATCAGTTCGACTACCTGCGCGCGGGTTCGGCTGCCAGCCGTTATGCACCGCGCGATTTGCCGCTCAACGCGATTGCCGCCGCGCAGATGCTGCATCTGTCCGGCATCAGTCTCGCTATCGGTGTGAACGCGTGCGACGCGGCGCTGGCCGCGATCGGGCACGCGCGCGCCCATGGTGTGCGCGTCAGCTTCGACACGAATCTGCGCCTCAAGCTATGGCCGCTCGCGCGGGCGCGTGCGGTGATGATCGAAGCGATTCGCCATACCGACATCTGCCTGCCGAGCTGGGATGACGTCACCGTTCTGACAGGGCTCACCGGCCGCGACGAGATCGTGGATTACCTGCTCTCGCTTGGGCCGCGGGTCGTCGCACTGAAGCTTGGCAAGCAGGGCGTGTATGTGGCTACACCCGACGAGCGCCGCGAGGTGCCGGGGCGCGTGGTGAGCGCGGTCGACGCAACCGGCGCGGGCGATTGCTTCGGCGGTGCGTTTATCGCCCGTATCGTGGCGGGCGACGATCCGTTCGCAGCGGCCGGTTACGCGAATATGGCAGCGGCGCTGTCCACGCAAGGCTTCGGGGCGGTTGCGCCGATTCCCGATCGCGGCGCGGTCGAGCAGGCGCTGGCCGACTGAACCGGCAAGGTCACTCGAGCCTGCGTGGCTTGACGAAACATCCCGGCAAGGAATAAGACACAAGGCAGTCAGAAGTCGTCACCGTGACTGGCCGTCCAGATCACTTTTCAGAGAGCAAGAGGAGCGAGCGATGCAACGGGAAGTAGTGGTGGTGAGCGGCGTACGTACCGCAATTGGCGACTTCGGCGGCAGCCTCAAGGACTTCTCGCCGGCCGACCTCGGCGCACGTGTGGTGCGTGAGGTGCTGTCGCGGGCGCAGGTGACGGGCGACGAAGTGGGCCATGTCGTGTTCGGCAACGTGGTGCATACCGAACCGAAGGACATGTATCTGGCCCGCGTGGCAGCCTTGAACGGCGGCGTCGCGCAACATGCATGCGCGCTCACGGTGAACCGTTTGTGCGGCTCCGGCTTGCAGGCAATCGTCTCCGCCGCGCAGAGCGTGCTGCTCGGCGACGCGGACATCGCCATTGGCGGCGGCGCGGAAAACATGAGCCGCGCGCCGTACGTGATGCCGGCCGCGCGTTTCGGCCAACGCATGGGCGACGCGCGCCTCGTCGACATGATGCTCGGCGCGCTGCAGGACCCTTTTCAGGGCATTCACATGGGTGTGACCGCCGAGAACGTCGCGCAGAAATACGGCATTTCGCGTGAGGCGCAGGACGCCCTCGCGCTGGAATCGCATCGCCGTGCGGCCCATGCGATCAGCAGCGGCTATTTCAAGGAACAGATTCTGCCGATCACGATCGCGTCGAAGAAGGGTGACATCGTGTTCGAGCAGGACGAACACGTGCGACTGAACGCGTCGCCGGAAGACTTCTCGAAGTTGAAGCCGGTGTTCGCGAAGGAAAACGGCTCGGTGACGGCCGGCAACGCGTCCGGCATCAATGACGCAGCGGCGGCGGTCCTGCTGATGGAGCGCGGGGTCGCAGAACAGCGCGGCGTCAAGCCGCTTGCGCGCCTCGTGGCGTACGCACACGCGGGCGTCGATCCGGCTTACATGGGCATCGGCCCGGTGCCGGCGACCCGCAAGGTGCTCGAGCGGGCCGGCCTGACGGTCGCCGATCTCGACGTCATCGAAGCCAACGAAGCGTTTGCCGCTCAGGCGTGTGCGGTCAGCAAGGAACTCGGGCTCGATCCCGCGAAGGTCAACCCGAACGGCTCGGGCATTTCGCTCGGCCACCCGATCGGCGCGACCGGCGCATTGATTACCGTAAAGGCGCTGTACGAACTGCAGCGCATCGGCGGGCGTTACGCGCTCGTGACGATGTGCATTGGCGGCGGGCAGGGTATCGCGGCAATCTTCGAGCGGATCTGAGGCCGGGCGCACGACGCCTGGTCTTGTGCAACAGGAAGGAACGGATGCTGGAATCGAAAGCAATCAGGAGCGGCGCGCGTGGACGCGGCTGGCTCCCGGGTGCCGCAGCGGTGCTGCTGCTGGCCGGCGCGGGCGCGTTGCTGCCCGCACAAGCGTGGGCGCAGAGCGATGCGGTCAAGGAACTGGCCGCGCCGCCGCCCATCCAGTTGCCGCTCAGGCCGAGCGCGGAATTTGCGAAATTCCCGCGCTACGCCGGCACGCTGGGCGCACGTCAGATCGTGTTGCGGCTGGGAGCGAAGACCGACGATCCGTCCGGCGTGCACGGCGAGTATCAGTACACCGATACCGGCGAAGTGATCCTGATCGCGGGTGACCGTGACGGCGAAACCCTCGAAGTGGAGGAGTCGAACGACGGCACGCACATCACGGGCAACTGGGTTGGCAAGTTCGCGGCTGACGGTTCGCTGGCGGGCGACCGGATGAACGTCGACGATTCGGATCCTCAACCCTTCGACTTGCGGCCGCTGGCGGCCGGGCAGCCGGTTCCGGCGCCCACTGCGGCAGCCCAGCCGCCGGCCACCGCAGCGAAACCGGTGGCACCGTCAGCACCTTCGTCACCGGCGGCTTCCTCGGCAAACGGCGGGCATACGGTAAACGGGGTGAGCAACCTCTCGATTGGCGAGTAAGCCGGCAAACGAGCGCAACCCTATCCGCTCGTTCCATTGTTCTGTTTTGGTTTTACGCGAAATCACCATGACTCAATCCAAATCCACGCGCGGCCTGCAAACCCGCATCGTACGTGCTGAAGATCAGATCACGCCGGGCTTCGAATCGTTCGCCGTGCCGGTCGCGCGCGCCTCGACGGTCGTGTTTCCCGATCTCGCCGCGATGCGTGCGTGCGACTGGCGCAACGACGCCCAATGGCGCTACGGCCTACATGCCACACCCACGTCGCTTGCGTTGGCGCAACGGCTGGCGGCTATCGAAGGCGGCAATCACGCATTGCTGCAACCGTCGGGTCTGTCGTCGATTTCCAATGTTTACTTCGGCCTCGTCAAGGCCGGCGACGATGTCCTGATCCCCGACAACGTCTACTCGCCGAACCGCGAGCATGGCGACTGGCTGGCGCGCGACTTTGGTATTACCGCACGCTACTACGATCCGATGATCGGCGCGGGGATTGCCGACCTGATCCAGCCCAACACTCGGCTGATCTGGCTCGAAGCGCCGGGCTCGGTGACGATGGAAGTGCCCGATGTGAGCGCGATCACGGTGGCGGCGCGAGCCCGCAATGTCATCACGGCAATCGACAATACCTGGTCAGCAGGGCTCGCGTTTCGCCCGTTCGAGCATGGCGTCGATATTTCGGTGCAGGCGCTCACCAAATATCAATCGGGCGGCGGCGATGTGCTGATGGGCGCGACGATCACGGTCGATCGTGAATTGCACCTGAAATTGAAAGCGGCGCGCATGCGCATGGGCATCGGGGTGTCGTCGGACGACTGCTCGCTGATCCTGCGCAGCCTGCCGAGCATGCAGGTGCGCTTCGAGCAGCACGATCGCAGCGCGCTGGCGATTGCACGGTGGCTGAAGACGCGTCCGGAGATTGCCGCGGTGCTGCATCCCGCGTTGGCGGATTGTCCGGGGCACGAGTTTTACGAACGCGATTTCACGGGCGCCGGCGGCCTGTTCGCGGTGGTGTTCGACGGCCGTTACACGCCGGCTCAGGTCGATACGTTCTGCGAGTCGCTCGAACTGTTTTCCATTGGCTGGAGTTGGGGCGGCGCTCACAGTCTCGTGATGCCATACGACGTCGCCTCGATGCGAAGCGCCGCGCAGTGGCCGCATCGCGGCACGCTGGTGCGCTTCTATATCGGGCTGGAAGAAGAGGCCGATTTGCGCGCGGATCTGGAGCAGAGTCTGAGCGCGCTGGCTTCGTAACTGCGGTTGCGCCTTCGGCGCGTGAAGGCCGTGAGCGTGAGATAAGCCCATCGTGACGTCGTTTCGGTGGGCTTTTTTGCGTCGATAGCGGGCGGGGGCGTTGGCGAGATGCGTTGGCCGGTCGGACGAGTAGCCCGGGTGAAAACCTGACGCTACGATGGAACATATCGGGTTATTGCGCGGTCGCCATACGTCGAGCTTCAATGGATCTCTTTTTCTGGTTTTTGCTAACGATAGGCGCGCCCATTGTCGGGCCGATTTTCACCCTGGCACTCGCGGCCGCAACGCATGGGCATGTCGTTGCGCGGCGACTCATGATTGAATCGGTCAAGGACGGCCAGTTGCTATGGTCGGCAATGACTCTCTCGGCCTCGGCGATCTATGAGGCCGTATCGGCTCTGGAGGCAAGCGGTGCAATGCCGGTGCCCCAGTTTTGCATTGCCATGTTTTGTATGACTGCCTTCGCCAGTTCAATCATCATCATGATGGAGACGACGAGGACCTTTAGCCTCGCGCTCCGTTTCACGACAACAGAGGAACGTAAGCCATCCGAAGTTTTCTCGATGGCTTACGTTTCTCAGAACAACCGCAACAACCCATCCAGTCCCACATGGTTGAATGCAACATTCGCGGCTTCGCGCACCACCGGCTTCGCGCGAAACGCCACGGATAAGCCGGCCTCGGCCATCATTTTCAGATCGTTGGAGCCGTCGCCCATCGCGATCGCCCGGCTCGGTTCGATGCCGAGCGTCGCACAGGTTTCGAGCAGCGTCCGCGCCTTGACTTGCGCGTTGACGATTTCTCCCGTCACCCGTCCAGTCAGCTTGCCATCGACAATTTCGAGCGTATTGGCTCGCGTGTAATCGAGGCCGAGACGGGCTTTCAGCTTTTCGGTGAAGAACGTAAAGCCGCCGGAAACCAGCAACGTTTTCAGACCCGCGGCCTTCGCGCCGGCCAGCATCTGTTCGGCCCCGGGCGACAGGCGCAGACGCTCTTCATAAACGCGTTCCAGCGCGCTCGCGTCGAGCCCCTTGAGGAGCGCCACACGGCGCGTGAGGCTTTCGTTGAAATCCGCGATTTCGCCGCGCATCGACGCTTCGGTGATCGCGGCAACTTCGGCCTTCAGACCGCAGAAATCCGCGATTTCGTCGATGCATTCAATCGTGATCAGCGTCGAGTCCATGTCCATCGCGACCAGTCCGAAGTCGCGCAACTGCCGGCCAGGTTCGATAAACGCGTAATCCAGTGCGTGCGTGCTGCAGTAGATGTCGAGATCGGCGCGTTGGGCCGGATTTACGTTCGCGATGCGGATCGCGTAAGCGTCGATGACAGAGGCGCGCGAGCCGCGTGCGAGCGCGACGAGCGTCTTATGGTGGTCGGCGGACAGGGGCGCGGAGCTTTGTATGACGAGGTTCATGACGACGCAGGAAAGAGCGCGCGGCGCGCGCGGAAAATCCCATTATTGTACCGGGTCGCTGCGCTGAAATGACTTCCGTGGTGGTGGTGTCGGTGCTGGCGCGGGTCCTTCAACTGCCGCTGCCGTCACAGTTGCCGCCGCAGACAAGCCCCGCACATCGTTGCCCGCGATGTCGATCCCCAGCAAATGGCGATCGACCTTTCCCGGCCGTAGCTTTTGCCAAAGCGGCGTAAGAGTTACAGGGCGAGTTGCCGCGCCACAGTTGCACTCCGTGCCCGCCTGAGGGTTTGCTCGGCTGAGCCAGTATCTGAAGCCACCGCCCTCGGCCGCCGTCTGAGTCATCGCCTGTGCCTCCGCCCAGGCCAGCGTCTGCGTTACCGGCTGAGCGACCAGCCCCTCCAGCCGTGGCACGCTTGATGCGTCACCGTAAGTCCCGCCCCTTGGAGCGCACGATGTCACACATGATCTGGAAAGGCGCGATCAGCTTCGGACTCGTGCACGTGCCGGTGCAACTGTATCCGGCCACGCAGTCTGAGAAAGTGGGCTTCAATCTTCTGGACAAGCGTTCGATCGACCCGATCGGCTATCGCCAAATCAACAAGCGGACCGGCAAGGAAGTGACGCGCGAGAACATCGTGCGCGGCTTCGAGTACGAGAAGGACAAGTACGTCGTGCTGTCCGACGACGAGATCCGCTCGGCCAATCCGGAATCGACGCAAACCGTCGATATCCTCGCCTTCGTCGAGGCGCCCGAGATCTCGTTTCTGTATCTCGACACCCCGTACTTTCTCGCGCCGGATCGCAAGGGCGAAAAAGTGTATGCGTTGCTGCGCGAGGCCCTCAAGGCGTCGGGCAAGATCGGCGTCGCGAACGTCGTGCTGCACAACAAGCAGCATCTGGCGGCGCTGATTCCGGTCGGTCCGGTACTCGCGCTCAATACGCTGCGCTGGTCCGAAGAGGTGCGCGATTTCAACGAATTGAAGCTGCCGTCCGAAGACCCGAAAAAGGCGGGCGTGACCGCGCGCGAGTTGGACATGGCGAAAAAACTGATCGACGACATGAGCGATAGCTGGAACCCGTCGACTTATCACGACACTTTCCGCGACGACATCATGACGCTCGTGGATCGGAAGATCCGTGCGGGCAAGACCGAAGCGATCACCGATGTCGAAACGCCTCGGGAGTCGCGTCAGTCGGCCGAGATTCTCGATTTGTCCGATCTGCTCAAACGCAGCCTCGGGCGCGGCAAGAACAAGGCGGGCGGCCGCTCTCAGGCAGTGCAGGACGATGACGACCCCGAGGAGCCAGCGACTCCACGGCGTCGCAAGACGGCCACGGCGAAACGCGCGAACGGCGCAAATGGCACGCGTGGCGCCGGCGCGCGCTCGGCTGCCACGCGTAAAGACGCCCCGGCTCGCAAACGCAGCGCCGCCTGACGACGCGTTCAGGACGGCACGATCATGAGCGACCGGCTCGACCCCTACCACCGTAAGCGTCGCTTCGACGAAACGCCCGAACCGTCCGGGCGGGGCACGTCGAAGGCCGCAGGCGGCAAGGGTTCGTCGCGCAGGCCCGCGCAAGGGCTGTCCTATGTGATTCAGGAGCACGACGCGCGACGTCTGCACTACGACTTTCGGCTCGAACTCGACGGCACGCTATTGTCGTGGGCGGTGCCCAAGGGGCCGAGTCTCGACCCATCGGTGAAGCGGCTCGCCGTGCATGTCGAAGATCACCCGGTCGAATATGGCTCGTTCGAGGGCGAGATTCCGCCGGGAAACTACGGCGCGGGATCGGTCATCGTGTGGGATCGCGGCACGTGGGAGCCGGATGGCGGCGTGGCTCACGCACGCGAGTCGTATCAGGCGGGCAAGCTCAAATTCACGCTGGCGGGCGACAAGCTTCGCGGCGGCTGGATGCTGGTGCGCAGCCCCATGCGCGGGAGCGGCGACAAGGAACAGTGGCTGCTCATCAAGGAACGTGACGACGCGGCGCGCAGCGAGGCTGACTTCGATGTGCTCGCCGAGCAACCGGGTAGCGTGCTCGATCGAACGGCCGCGGGCGGTGCGGGTAGGGGCGCTGCGCGGACAGCGGCGCGCGCCGCAAGCGTCGCCAACGCCAAAAAAACCGACATCGTCGTCAACCGCAGTGCGGAGTCGTTGCGCACACTTGCGGCATTGCCTGCGATCGAGGGCGCAAAGAAGGCCGCTTTACCCGCCACCTTCAAACCGCAACTGGCCACGCTGGTCGATAGCGCGCCGCCGGGCGACGAGTGGTCGTACGAGATCAAGTTCGACGGCTATCGGGTGCTCATGCGTGTCGATCACCGCGCAGCGAAACACCCCGTGCAGGTCTACACGCGTGCCGGCAACGACTGGAGCGCGAAATTCAGCAAGCAGGTCGGCGCGCTCGCGCAACTCGACCTCGACAGTGCATGGCTCGATGGCGAGGCAGTCGTGCTCGACCACAACGACGTGCCGAACTTTCAGGCGCTACAAAACGCCTTCGATGCGAACCGTCCGCAAGACATTGTCATTTACCTGTTCGACCTGCCGTTTCTGAACGGCTACGACCTGCGCGGCGTGCCGCTCGTGCAACGCCGCGCGATCCTGCGCGCGCTGCTCGAAGGACAGGACAATGCCATCCTGCGCTTTTCCGAAGACTTTGATTTCAGCGCTGACGATCTGCTGAAGAGCGCGTGCGATATGGCGCTTGAAGGGATCATCGGCAAGCGGCGCGACAGTCATTACACGTCATCTCGTGCCTCGACGTGGATCAAGCTCAAGTGCCGTCGTCGTCAGGAATTCGTGATTGGTGGCTACAGCGAACCGGCGGGCAGTCGGGCGGCGTTCGGCGCGCTGCTGCTCGGCGTATATGACAGCAACGGCAAGCTGCAATACGCGGGCCGGGTTGGCACGGGCTTCGACGCGGCGCTGCTGCGTGAGGTGAAAAAGGAACTCGACAGGCGTGAACAATCACGCATGCCGTTCGCCGCAACACCGCGTGAACGCAGCCGCACACCGGTTCACTGGGTGAAGCCGGAGCTCGTTTGCGAATGCAACTTCGCGGAGTGGACCGACGAGCGCATCGTGCGACAGGCGTCGTTCGTCAGTCTGCGAAGCGATAAACCGGCGCGGCAGATCGTCAGGGAAACGCCGCACGAAGGAGCCGATGTGGAACGAGACTCGAGTGAACGTTCATCGGATACGCCCGCGAGAAAGCGCGTGGTTAAAGGTGAGGCGAAGAGTGCGGTGAAAGATGCCGCGAAGGGCACGGCGAAGAGTGTTGCTAAGAGCGCTGCGAAGCGTGTTGCGAAGCGTGCCACGAAAAAAGCCCCAGCCACCGACTCAGTAGCCAACGTGCGGATTTCCCATCCGGATCGCGTGATCGACAGGCAAACCGGTACCCACAAAATGGATCTCGTGCAGTACTACGAATCGATCGCGGACTGGATGCTGCCGCACTTGCGGGATCGGCCCGTCTCACTGGTGCGTGCGCCGGACGGTATCGGCGGCGAGCTGTTTTTCCAGAAACACAGCCAGAAGCTGTCGATCCCGAACGTCACCCAGCATGCTGGACTCGATGCCGGTCATCCGCCGCTCATCACGATCGAGTCGCTCAAGGCGCTGATCGGCGCGGCGCAAATGGGCACGATCGAGCTGCACACCTGGAACGCACTGGCCTCCAACATCGAGAAACCCGACCGCGTAGTGTTCGATCTGGATCCCGACCCGGCACTCGGCTGGGACCGGATGATCGAAGCCGCGCAACTGACGCGCACGCTGCTCGAAGAACTCGGCCTCGTCTCGTTCTGCAAGACGAGCGGCGGCAAGGGGCTGCATGTGGTCGTGCCGCTCGCCAAGCAGGCGGGCTGGGACGAGGTGAAGGCATTTTCGCAGGCAGTCGCACAGCACATGGCCGCCACCTTGCCGAAGCATTTCGCCGCGAAGATGGGCCCGCAAAACCGCAAGCGCAAGATCTTCGTCGATTACCTGCGCAATAACCGGGGCTCAAGCACGGTGGCGGCTTTTTCAGCGCGGGCGCGGCCGGGCCTCGGCGTGTCGGTGCCGCTCGCGTGGGACGAAGTCGACAGCACGACGGCGGGCGATCAATGGACCGTCGCCAATCTGCATGAACGGCTCGCAGCGCTGCACGAGGATCCGTGGGCTGGCTACGCAAAAACGCGTCAGCGCATCACGGCGGCAATGAAGAAACGGCTGGACGGCGCGGACCTGGATTGAGTCGAGGGCGCGGTTTCTCCGGCGCGCTCGAACGCAAGCGAGATGCGGGCGGCATGCAGGCACTATGCAGGCGATATGCAGGCGGTAACCCCCGGGCACGCAGGAAACCGAAACAGGCAATCACTAAAGGAGGACGCAATGAAGACATCACCGCAAGTGTCGCAAGGCGGCACCAAGCCGCACACGCATGACAAGACAGCGGATCCGCACGCGAAACAGGGCGTGCGCGCGGGACAGGACGATGAGGCACCGCTCCCGCATGAAAGCGATCAGAACGTCGAATCGCAACATGAGGACGAGCCACGCAGCGTGGGTAAGCAGGCGCATCGCGATCTGGCGCGCGGCATGAAGGATACCGACCGGCGCGGCGGCGACGAGTACCAGCAAAAGACGCAGAACGACGCGCACAGTAACGAGAATTCAGACGGCAAGGTGCCACGCGAACCGCACGGCAAGCGCTAAAAGTGCGCGCATCATCCGGCGATGCGCCTCGCGACCCGTTCAGTCGGGCGCGACGTCCCAGTACGGCGGATCGTTGAAGTGTGCGGCGAGAAAGTCGATCAACGCCAGCGTCTTGGGCGGCACGAACGTGCGGCTCGGGTAGACGGCCCAGATCGCCACGGTATCGGCGAGCGGGTAACTGTCGAGGATCGTCACGAGTTCGCCGCTACGCAGATAAGGTGCGACGTCCCACGTGGATTTGAGCGCAATCCCGAACCCGGCAAGCAGCGCGTCGCGGATCACTTCGCCGTTATCGGTGGCGAGCCGCCCGCCCACGCGCACGTCGACGCGCCCGGCAGGTGTTTCGAAGGCCCACGTATGCTGGTCCGACAGGATCACGCACTCATGCTGTGCGAGTTCCGCCGGATGATGCGGCACGCCATGCGCGGCCAGATAAGCGGGCGCGCAGCAGATGACACGCCGGTTCACGGCGAGACGTTTTGCCACCAGCGTCGAATCCTTGAGTGTGCCGATCCGGATCGCCAGATCGACGCCTGCATCGACCAGATCGACGAGGTGATCCGAGAGGCGCAGGTCGACGCTCACGCCCGGATAGCGGCGCAGAAATTCGGGAATCGCCCGCGATACGTGCTGGCGCCCAAACGACGATGGCATCGATACCCGCAGTCGTCCCTGCGGCTCGGTTTGCGCCCGTCCGACCGCGGCGCGTGCCGCTGCAGCGGCATCGAGCAGCGTCTGGGCCCGCGTCATAAAGATCTCGCCGTCCTGGGTCAGGCTGATACGCCGGGTGGTCCGATGCAACAGGCGCGCGCCAAGCAGGCGTTCGAGTTGCGCGAGCCGCGCGCTCGCGACAGCGGCCGACAGGCCGAACTCGCGGCCAGCTGCCGACACGTTGGCCAGTAATGCAGCCCGAACGAACAGCGCGACGTCGAGCAGGTCCAGCCGTTCACGCTCGTGAAATGCTGGCGAGGGAAACGAAGCAGAGGCGGCAGCGGATGTCATTCTTCTGATTTCCAAGAAAATGTTTAAGCCATTATGCCTGTTTTAAATAAGTAAATATCATCCTAAGATCATCACAGTCTGAGCGCGATAGAGTCGGGCTTCGGGCCACCTGCAAGCCCACGGCGACGGAATGGCTCTTTATCGCGCATCCCTTCCAAACGAATCAGGAGTTGTCATGAAAGCTGTCGGTCTGCATCGCTATTTGCCCATCGACCATCCCGAGGCATTGCTCGATGTCGAGCTTGCGAAGCCGGAAGCAGGCGGTCGCGACCTGCTGGTCAAGGTCGAGGCGATCTCGGTGAACCCGGTCGATTTCAAGGTGCGCTCGCCGAAAGACACCGTGGAAAAAGCCCCACGCGTGCTCGGTTGGGACGCGGCCGGGACGGTCGTCGCGGTGGGTCCGGAGGTCACCTTGTTCAAGGTCGGCGATCCGGTGTTTTATGCCGGCAGCATCACCCGGCCGGGCGCGAACAGCGAATATCACCTGGTGGACGAACGGATCGTCGGCCGCAAGCCCGCATCGCTCGACTTCAGTCACGCCGCGGCCTTGCCGCTGACTGCCATTACCGCGTGGGAGGCGCTGTTCGACCGGCTCGGCGTGTCGCCGCAAGGTGCGGATAAGGGCCGTTCGGTGCTGATCATCGGCGGCGCGGGCGGGGTCGGCTCGATCGGCATTCAACTGGCGAAGCAGCTTGCCGGCCTGGCGGTGATCGCGACGGCCTCGCGTCCGGCGTCGGCAAAGTGGGCGACCGAACTGGGCGCGGACCACATCATCGATCACTTTGGCGACATGCCGGCCCAACTAAAGAAAATCGGCTTCGAGCAGGTCGACTATGTCCTGATATTCAACGATACGGACAAGCATTTTCCGGCAGCGGCGGCCGTCATCAAACCGCAAGGCGGCATTTGTACGATTGTCGAAAACAGCGGGCCGCTGCCTGTCGAGTTGCTGAAGGCCAAAAGCGCCGCGTTTCACTGGGAGTTCATGTTTACGCGCTCGATGTTCGGGACGCCCGACATGATCGAGCAGCACAAACTGCTGACCGAAGTGGGCCGCCTGATCGACGCGGGCACCTTGCGCACCACCGTGGGCGAGGATCTGGGCGAGATCAACGCAGACAACGTGCGGCGTGCGCATCGGTTGCTGGAAGAAGGGCGTGCCATCGGCAAGCTGGTGCTGACCGGTTTCCCGGCGTAAGGGCAGAGGCGGTGATGGGCCGCTGCGGCGGCTGCTGATTGTGCGGAAATCGCGACATGATGTCCGCAGAAAATGCAGCGCCGCAAGCGGGTTAACACCCGATCCTCGGAAAGCGCGCTCGGAGCCGCTTGGCGTTAGACTGGCAGGGCTCCCACGCAAAGATAGCCGCGCATCGCGCCTCGCGAGGGTGGCGCGGCACAACGAGGAGGTGACAACATGAGCCCGTGCTTCAGACGCTCCGCCGTTTCCGTTGCTGCTTCAGTGGTTGCCGCACTGGCCAGCGCGCTTGTCCCGCTGGCCCATGCGGCCACGCCGATCACGGTGACCTCACAGGCCGCGACGGACGGGCCGATCCGCTACACCGTCAAGGTCACGTCGAAGCAGTTCGGCAATGCGCAGGAAACGCGCACGATCCGCTCCGGCGAATCCGACGATTTCACATGGAAGACGGTGCCGCCCGGCGGCCCGGTCGCGGCGGTGGACGAGTGTCCCGCCGATGCGTCGCTACCCGTCGATACCAACGGTGCGATGATCCGGCAAACGCAAATCCGCTTTGCGCCGGTCGTCGCGAACGACGGGACGGCCACCGTCCAGCTCAGCTTCCAGGCGCAGACGCCACACGGCACTAAAACCGTGACGAGCGGGGGCAAGACGCTCAAGTGTCCGAACGGCGTGACGGTCAGTCAGATCGTGCGTTTTACGATGCCGACCAATGGCAGCACGAAAACGCTCAGCCTGAACGACGGGACCCAGGTGGCGGTATCGGCGAAGCGCTGAGCCGCCTGGTTTGCCGCGCGGCACCTTGCCTGACTAACGTCCGGCTGCGGCGCGCTCTATCAGTCGCGATGCCAGAAACCGCTGGTCCGCAGAGAACAGCCGCCGGTACGTCAGCAGCACCGCGCCCACCGTGCCGAGTGCGGAAGAGGCGGCGATCAGGAACATGATCACGATCTGATAGCGCACCGCCTGCAGCGGCGACTGCCCGGCCAGCACCTGACCGGTCATCATGCCGGGCAGACTGACCACACCCACGACGGCCATCTGGTTGAGAGTCGGAATCATGCCGGCCCGCACGGCCTGGCGTGCCGGCCCCTGAGCGGCTTCCCAGCGCGTGGCGCCGAGCGCGAGTGCCATCTCCACGCGGTCGCGACGCGCGGTCAGCTCTTCGGTCATCCGCTCGATACCGAGCGACACGCCGGTGAGCGTGTTGCCGAGGATCATGCCGAGAATCGGGATGGCATATTGCGGCTCGTACCACGGATGAATCCGGATCACGACGAACAGTCCCACCGCCGCCACCAGCCATGAACTGACCCAGATCGACAGCACGCTGTCGCGGCGCTGACCCTGGTAGGTGAGCGCGCCGCGTTGCGCGCCCGCGAAACCGGCGATCAAGGTCATCAGCACCATCAGCGGCAGAACGACAAACCAGCGGTCGAACTGGAACACCCAGCCGAGCACGTAACCGATCGCCAGCAACTGTACGATGGTCCGCACTGCCGCCCAGGCCAGCTTGCGTTCGAGATCGAGCTTGAGCAGCACCGATACCGCGCCGTTCACGACGATCAGCAGCGCCGCGATCGCCACATCCCACAGGCTGAGGTTTTGCAGGGTCATAGGCGAGGCTCCAGGTGATCGTCGTGGGTCGTCGAGGCGTGGCTCACGGCGGCTTCATCGAGCACGCCGGCGCGCATGATCAGATGACGCGAGCTCATGCGTTTTGCCTGCACCGGATCGTGCGACACCCACACATACGCGCCAGCTCGTCCGCTGGCGTTGAACCATGCTTCTACGAGGCCTTCGATGGCGAGTGACGACTCGGGGTCGAGCGAGGCCGTCGGTTCGTCGAGCAGCAGGATTTCGGGGTCGAGTTGCAGCACGCGGATCAGTGCGGTGATCTGCGCCTCGCCGCCCGACAGTTCACTCGCACGCTGGTCGAGAAAGCGTTCGCCCCGGCCGGCCCGAGTGGCGAGGGAAGCGGCGCGCGCACGATCGAACCGGGCGTCGCGATAGACCTTCAGCGAGAACGGGTAGCGCAGATTATCTTCAACGGTGCCGTCCAGAATCGCCGGCCGTTGCCGGATATAGGCGACGTTGCGCCGGTAATGCGTAATCGACGCGCGTCCGACGGGCTGGCCATGCCAGGCAATCTGCCCGCCGGCGAGCGGATCGAGCAGCGCGAGTGTGCGTAGAAATACGCTCTTGCCGGAGCCCGATGGCCCGGTGACGGCGACCCGGTCGCCCGCATGCAGCGCGAAGCGGGTGGGTTGCAGCAGCATGTGCCCGTTTTGCGGGTCCTGCCGGGCAATGTCCGAGGCATCTACGAGGGGCGTGTCAGTCATGATGGGGAAGGTAGGTCATGGCCAGAATGCCGCGCGTGCTTCGCGAATCTGCAGCGTGCGGACGCAGCGTCGAACCTGCGCCGGGCGCGTTGCATCGCGCCAGATACGCCTGACCGACGTGCGAGGCACGCTGAACCAGGCATGCTAACTGCTGTCCGATACGCAAAACAGCAAGAACCGGAGTGTCTCATGGCAGCATCGCGCACGATCGGCAAGATCATCGCATGGTTAGTGGCGGTCATCCTCGTCCTGATCGCCGCCCTGGCGATTTTTATTTTGACGTTCGACTGGAATCGCGCCCGTCCCTGGGTCGACCAGAAAGTAAGCGAGGCAATTGGCCGGCAGTTCGTCATTGAAGGCGATCTGAAACTGGGCTGGCGTCACCCGGTGGGTGAAACCGGCTGGCGCGGCTGGGTTCCGTGGCCGCGTTTTTCGGCGGCCAACATCACCATAGCGAATCCTGAGTGGAGCAAACAGCCCCATTTCGCGACGCTCGATGAGATCGACTTCGAGGTGGAGGTGCTGCCGCTGCTCGCGCATGACATCGTGATTCCGGCCATCCATCTGGTGAACCCCTCGGTCGATCTCGAGCGGCTGCTCGATGGACGTGACAACTGGACGTTCAAGCTGAAGTCGTCGGCCGGCCCTTCCGAGTGGACGCTCGATCTGCACGATGTCGCCTTCGACAAGGGCACGATCGCGCTCGCCGACCAGCAGAAGAAGGTGGAGATGCAGGTCGTGGTCGACACGCTCGGCCAGGCGATTCCCATCGGCGAGGTGATGAAGCAACAGGAAGACTCTTCGCGCAGCGCCTCGGCGCAGGTGGTGGGCAAGCAGGGGGCCAACAAGCTCGCGGCCCAGTCCAACGCCATCGCGGCGTCGGAGGCTGCGGCGGCGTCCGAGGCGGCTGCGGCATCGGGAACCGCCGGCGCGTCCGCCGCGACGGGCGCAAGCGGCATAACGGGCGCATCTGCTACGACGAGCGCATCTGCTGGGTCCGATGCCATCGCTGCCGCTCCGAGCCACGGCGCTTCGAGCACTTCGTCAGCGGCCAACCCGGCGAGCAACACGACCATGACGTCCGCCGCGTCCGCGCCGATCAACCCGGCCAGCAGCGTGGGCGCCGGCGCGCGCCCACCGGTGCCGCCGTACGCGATCGGCTGGACTGCCAAAGGCTCGTATAACCAGACGTCCGTGTCGGGCAGCGGCAAGCTGGGCGGTGTGCTCGCGCTGCAGGACGTCAACCGGCCGTTCCCGGTTCAGGCAGACGTCAAGTTCGGCGACTTCCTCCACGTGGCAGTCGTCGGCACGCTCACCGATCCGGCCCACCTCGCCGCCGTCGATATGCGCCTGTGGGTGCAAGGCACCAGCATGGCGCGTCTGTATGCGTTGACGGGCGTGACGTTGCCCGATACGCCGCCGTATGCCACGGACGGCCGTCTGGTCGGCCAGTTCAAAAGCAGCAACAGCGTCTTCAAGTATGAAAACTTTACAGGCCGGGTGGGCGGCAGCGACCTGAACGGTTCGCTGACCTACACGGCGAGCAAACCGAGACCGCAGTTGCAGGGTGATCTGGTGTCGAACCTGCTGCAGTTTTCCGATCTTGCCCCGGTTATCGGTGCCGATTCCAACGCCAGTAAGGCCAAGCGGGGCGATGCGACGATGCAGCCGGCCAACAAGGTGCTGCCGGTCGAGCAGTTCCGCACCGACCGCTGGAAAGCGATTGACGCCGACGTCAAATTCACCGGCCGGCGCATCATCAAGAATCCGAACCTGCCGATCACCGACCTCTACACGCATGTGGTGCTGAGCGACGGAGTGCTGTCGCTGGTGCCGCTTTCGTTCGGTGTAGCGGGCGGCACGCTGTCCTCGGAGATTCATCTGGACGGCGGCACGACGCCTTTGAAGGGCCGCTTTGCGACCTCGGCGCGTCATCTGAAACTCAAGCAACTGTTCCCGAACTTCAAGACGATGCAAAACGCACTCGGTGAAGTGAACGGGGACGCCTCGCTCTCTGCAACCGGCAATTCGCCGGCGGCATTGGCCGCCACGTCGAACGGCGAAGTGAAGGCACTCGTCACCGACGGCACCGTGAGCCGCTTGCTGATGGAAGCGGCGGGCCTGAACGTGGCGAATGTGGTCTACGAAAAGCTGTTCGGCACCGCTGATGTGAAGATCAACTGCGCAGCCGCGGATTTCGTGGTGACCGACGGCGTGCTCGATCCACGCGTCTTCGCGCTCGATACCGACGACGCCGTGATCGACATCGACGGCAACGTCAATCTGCGCGACGAGACCATGAATCTCGGCGTGCATCCGCACACGAAGGGCTTCCGCATATTTTCATTGCGCTCGCCGCTGTACGTGAAGGGGACCTTCAAGGACCCGCATGTGGGCGTCAATGCCACGGCGCTCGCGCTGCGCGGCGGCGCAATGGTCGGCCTCGGGCTGATCAATCCGTTTGCCGCCCTGATTCCGTTGATCGCACCCAGCAACAACAAGCCGCTGCCGTGCGCTCAATTGCTGGCGAATGTGCGGACGAAACCGGCCGCGCCGCCGCCGGGACAGAAGGAAAAGGCCAAAGCGCCGTTGTCGCTGGATGGCGCGGCGTCGGCTACGGCGCCGGCCTCGACCTCAGCGAAGGGCTCGGGCAAGACTGCCGCGCCGGCGGTGCTGTCGCCGGCGAGTGCTGCTATTTATAAGGGCAGTTAAACGGAGGGGGTACCGCTGGCGTAACGCGGAAGAATTAACGCAATGAACGCGGCGCTGCGTCGCCGGCCGCATCCTGCCGCCGCACGCCGCGGCGCGCACCTACCGCACGGGTGGCACCGAATTCGGGCAGGATCCGGCTGCGCGCACGGCTCGCGAACACCAGAAAACCGAAGCCGTCGGCCTCGTACCAGTAGCCGCCGTTTTCCAGTCCGTCGAGCGGCTGCTCGAGAGCATTGGCGATCGATTCGATGCAGCGGCGCCGCAACTCGGCCGGCGCCGGGTAGGGCGGCTGTGCGCCCCGAACACTGCACAGGAGGAGGTCGAGGCCGGGCAGCACATGGGCGTAGAGCACGGGCTCGTCCTGGGCGCGGGCTCGCGCGATTTTGGTGTCGAGCTGGCCGAACGGTTTGAAATGCCGCAGCACGGCGAGGAACGACTCTTCGCCGTCCACCTTCGCGCGCCTACGCTTTTTCGGGAAGGACATAAAAATTCGCCTGAAAAAGAATTGCAAGAAACGCAGCGTCCTCATGCGACCACTCCCGGCTTCGCGCCGCCGCACGTCGATCTTTTATAGCATACGAAAATGCCGGACTCACGGTGATTCGACGATCAATCTGCCGCACACCCATCCGCACGAATCGTGCCGAATCGCCCTGCCGCGCGCATTCGCATCCCAGCACCTATCACCAGACTTCTGATTCAATGATAGTCGCACGGGCCGCGTACGTGCGTCGTTTGCCATGAAAAAAAGACGGTTTTATGTTGCCCAGCGCTTCAAGGGCGGCAGATTGAAATATCCCGGCTTCACGTCGATAATGACCCGGTTCTGCTGCGGCGGTTCGGCGGCCTGTGTCGCGCGGGGGCAGCGCGCAGTTCACCGCCTTTCGCGTGCCGCGTCCGGACAGACAACCAGGCGTTCATGAAACTATTCACCAAGGGTCTGCTGCTGATCGCCGTGCCAAGCGTCGTCGAGCTGGCGTTGCTCGGCCTCGTCTTCGATACCCAGCAGCAGGCGGCACAAGCTGCGCTGTGGGTGGCCAATAGCAAGCACATCCTGTATCAGTCGTCGTCGCTGATCGACCCGCTGCTGCGCCAGGCTGCGCGGGTCCGCACGGGCATGGTGGTCGGCGATCCGATGTTTATCGACCGGCGCGCGGCGTGGGTCGATCTCGCCGACCGTCTCGATCGTCTCGAACAGCTGGTGGTGGACACGCCGCCGCAAGTCGCGCGCGTCCAGACGATGCGCGCTCTGGTCGACGCTTACCGGACCCAGGCGGACGCCATCTCGCGAGGCCTGCACGACGGGCGCAGCGTGGCCTCGTATGCGGCGCTCGAGGGCGATGTGGTGCCGCGCCAGGTCGCACTCTTTCGCGACCAGCTCGACGCGTTCATCGCGGAAGAGTCGCGGCTCGACGCCGAGCGCAGCGCGTCGCTCGCGCAGACGCGGGCGCGCCAGCAATATGCGCTGATCGCCGCCGTGCTCGGTTCCATGCTGATCTGGGGCATCACCGCGCTGGTGTTCGCCCGCAGCATTGGCCGCCGTCTCGAAGTGCTCACCGGCAATGCCGAGCGCCTCGGCCACGGCCGGCCGTTGAGCGCGCCGCTTTCGGGCAATGACGAGATCGCCGGGCTCGACGCCATCCTGCACGAGACCGGCGCGCGTCTGCGCGCCGCCGAGCAGGAGCAGGCGGTGCTGAAGGCGCGGCTGGAGGCGCGCGCTAAAGAACTGGCCGGGGTCAACGAGGCCTTGCGCCAGGAGACCCAGGACAACGAGATGTTCATCTACAGCGTGTCGCATGATCTGCGCTCGCCGCTCGTCAACCTGCAGGGCTTTTCCAAGGAACTGCAGGTGTCCTGCGACGATCTGCGCACCACCATCGAAGGCTCCCGCCTGCCTGCGGATGAGGAGCAGCGTCTGACGCGTGTGCTCGACAGCGACGTGCGCGAGTCGCTGTATTACCTGCGCACCGCCGTGACGCGCGCCGCGGCGATCATCGAGGCGCTGTTGCGCATCTCGCGGGCTGGGCGGCTCGAGTATCAATGGCAGCGCGTGAGTATCGGGCGGGTGGTGGCGCACGTCGTGGATGGCCTCGCCGGTGCGATCGAAGCGCGCGGCGCGCTGGTCACGGTGCGTGAGTTGCCGCCGGCGTGGGGCGATCCGGGTGCGATCGAGCAGATTTTCAGCAATCTGATTGGCAATGCGCTCAACTTTCTCGATCCGGACCGGGTGGGCCGCATCGAGGTCGGGGCATGCGCGCCTGAACCGGAGGGCGCGCGCGAGCCGCCGGTGCTCCGCACACGCACGTATTATGTACGCGATAACGGGCTCGGTATTCCCGCAGCCTATATGTCCAAAGTTTTCCGGGCCTTCCAGCGCCTGCATGGCGAAGTGGCGAAAGGTGACGGCATCGGCCTCGCGCTGGTGCGGCGCTTGGTCGAACGGCACGGCGGGCGGGTCTGGGTAGAATCGGCAGAGGGCGCCGGCTCGACGTTTTTCGTCGTGCTGCCCGAACAGCCGGCGCGCCTGTGAACCGGACCGGTCGGAACGGCGCTGCGCCGCGGCGTCCAGACCGAAAACATGCAACATAAACAAAAAGTCACGCACCTGCGAAGTGCAGGCACGGAGGCAGTATGAAGAATGGGGAAACGGTCGGTATCATTCTGATCGAGGACGACGACGGACATGCGACCCTCGTCGAACGCAACCTGCGCCGCGCGGGTATTTCGAATGGTTTTCTGCGGTTTGCCGACGGACAGCAGGCGCTCGATTATTTTTTTGGCGATCCGCCGGCCGGCGACGCGGCCAGCCAGCTTCCGCCGCGCCAGGACCTGACGAACTTCGTGGTGCTGCTCGATCTGAAGATGCCGCGCGTGGACGGGTTCGAAGTGCTGCGCCGCCTGAAAGAAGCCCCGCAGACGGCAGCCGTGCCCGTGATCGTCCTCACGACCACGGACGACCCGCGAGAAATCGAACGCTGCTATGAACTGGGTTGCAATGTCTACATCACGAAGCCAGTCGAATATGACGCCTTTATCGAGGCGGTGCGCCGGCTCGGCTTCTTCCTGCAGGTGGTGAAGCTGCCGCAGGGCCAGCGGCTGGCCGCATCGTAAGAGGCATAGCAGCGTGAAGTCTGCCAGAGTGGACCTAGCCATCAAAGAGCCAGCATGACCGAAGACGTATCCACGCCGTCAGCAGCCTACGTGCTTCTCGTCGATGACGACGAGGGCATCTTGCGTCTTGCGCGCAAATCGCTGCAACGGGCCGGTTGCCGCGTGACGCTCTGTGCGGACGTCGTGAGCGCGCGCGAGCGGATCACCGGCGGCGAGCCGGATCTGCTGGTGCTCGACTACCAGTTGAACGGTCCGGAGACCGGGCTCGACTTCTTCCGCCGTCTGCGCGCCGAAGGCGTGCGGATTCCGGCGATTCTCGTCACCGGTTTCACGGACGAGTCGCGCGTCATCGAGGCGCTGCGCGCAGGTGTATCGGACGTGGTGCCGAAGTCCGGCGATTACCTCGACTATCTGCCGGAGGCCGTCGAACGCGTGCTTTCCCAGGTGCGCCTGCAAAAGGCCTCCGCGGAAGCCGTGTGGTTGCGCGATCGCGAACTGCATTACCGGACCTTGTCGGAGGCGCTGCCGCACCTCGTGCTGACCTACGGCGCCAACGGCGACTGTGATTTCCTGTCGAAGCAATGGCTCGAGTACACCGGTCTCGACGAAGGTCACTCGTATGGTCTCGCCTGGCTCGAAGCGGTTCACGCGGACGATCGCGAGGAAATCCGCCGGACCTGGCTCAAGGCGGTCAGAAGCGACGCGGGCGACTATCGGCATGAATTACGTATTCGCCGTCACGACGGCGAATACCGTTGGTTCGACGTCCGAATCGTCGCCATGCGCGATTCCGATGGCGTGGTCAGAAAGTGGTTCGGCAGTTGCACGGACATCCATCCGCAGCGCGAGGCGATCGAGGAGCGCGAACGTCTGCTCGCCTCGGAGCAGGCCGCGCGGCACGCGGCGGAAGAAGCGAATCGCGCCAAAGACCGGTTTCTGGCGATGCTTTCGCATGAACTGCGCACGCCGCTCACGCCGGTGCTGGCCGGGGCGCGCGTGCTCGAACTGATCCCCGAACTGCCCGAGCAGGCCCGCTCGTGCGTGCTGATGATCCGCCGCAATGTGGAACTCGAGGCGCGCCTGATCGACGACCTGCTGGATCTCACCCGGGTGGCGAACGGCAAGCTGCGTTTGTCGCTCGAAACCGTGAATGTGCATGAGGTCATCGACAGCGTGCTGGAACTGTTTCGCAGCGAGATTCAGGTCAAGCAGCAGGATGTCCACGTCGACACGGCCGCTCAGCACCACTATGTGCTGGCGGATCGCGCGCGGCTGCAGCAGATGCTGTGGAACCTGATCCGCAATGCCGCCAAGTTCACGCCGGACGGCGGCCACATTTACGTGCGCACGCGCGACGAACGCATGCACGTGCAGATCTCGATCGAAGACACGGGAATCGGCATCGAGCCCGAGCAGATCGGCAAGCTCTTCAATGCGTTCGAGCAGGGCAACCAGAACATGACCCAGCAATTCGGCGGGCTTGGATTGGGACTGGCCATCACGAAAGCCTTGACCGATGTCCACGGCGGCACGGTGCTGGCGAAAAGTCCGGGGGCGCACTGCGGCGCGACCTTTATCATCACCCTGCCGACGGCCGCGAAGCCCGCGGAGGAAGCGGTGGTACCGGCGCCGTCAGTCAGGCATCCCGCCGGCCCGCTGACGATCCTGCTGATCGAGGATCACGTGGACACGGCCGAGGTGATGGCACAACTGATCCGCAGTCTCGGACACGAGGTGAGCGTCGTCGGGCTCGTCGCCGACGCGCTGGCCGCCACGCAGTCGGCAACCTTCGATCTGATCGTGAGCGATGTGGGCCTGCCGGACGGCACAGGGCTCGATTTCATCAAGGCTTTCCGCGAGCACTCGGATGTGCCGGCGGTGGCTTTGACCGGCTTTGGCACCGACGAGGACGTCCGCCGCTGCATCAGTGCAGGCTTCACCTCGCATCTGACCAAGCCGGTCAATTTCGGGCAGCTCGAACAGTTGATCGAGACGGCGGCGAATCAGAAAGCCAAAAAATCCGCGGGTGCTGATTCCACGTAGTGCGAAGGATTGGTACGCGTAGCTCGCGTTTGATTCTCAATGGGCAACCAAAAAAGGCCTGCTGCGACATATCTCGCAGCAGGCCTTTTTGAGTTTGTTTGCGCCTGTAAACCGCAAAGCCCTGATAGGGCTCAGAGACGCATCAGCGCGGCGCGTTCTTCAGCGAATCGCGGATTTCACGCAGCAGCAGCACGTCTTCCGGCGTCGGAGCGGGCGGCGGTGCTTCCACAGGAGCCGGCTTGCGCAGGTTGTTGATGAACTTCACCATCAGGAAAATGATAAACGCGAGGATGATGAAGTTGATCAGCACCGTGATGAACGAGCCATAGCCGATTGCAGCCACGCCCGCTGTTTGCAGGTCTTTATACGACTCCGGGCTGCCCTTGAAGCTGGCTGGAATCTCACCCAGGCGGATGAACTTGTTGGAGAAGTCGAGCCCGCCGGTAGCGACGCCGACGATCGGCATGATCAGATCTTTGACGATGGAATTAACAATCGTGGAGAATGCGCCGCCGATAATCACACCGACCGCGAGATCCATTACGTTGCCCTTGAGGGCAAACTCCTTGAACTCCTTGACCATGCTCATCGGGGATTCCTCCATGAAGTCGATGGCGCCATGATAGCCAACGTCCGGAGGATAGGGTAGTGCTTTGGTCCTGATTCCCTGGGCTGAAGCAACTATGACCCAAGGGCGCGGGCGCGTTCGATATGCGCCGCAAAACTGACCGGATCGATATTGGTGCCGCACAGCAGCACACCGACGCGCTTACCCTGCAGCGTTTCGCGCAACGGCCCGAGCAGCGCCGCGGTGGCGGCTGCGCAGGCCGGTTCCACGGCGAGCTTCAGCTGGTTGAAGAGCGTCAGCATGGCCGAGCGCAACTGGTTGTCCGTGACGGTGACCAGCTGGTCGATGTGACGCCGGCACAATTCGTAGCTGTACTGTTCGGTATGCGGCGCCATCAACGAATCCGCAATGGAGGACATGTGCCCCATCTGAATCGTATGGTTCGCCGCGAAGCTCTTGCCCATGGCGTCCGAGCCGTCCGGCTCGACCCCATACACGTGGATGCGCGGATTGGCGAGCCGCAGGGCCGTCGAGACGCCGGCAGCGAGACCGCCGCCGCCAATCGGCACGATCACCGCGTCGAGATCCGGGCTTTGGGTGGCCCATTCGTAACCGAGCGTGGAAGTGCCCAGCACGGTACGGTAACCGTTGTAGGGATGGACGAAGTAACGGCCTTCTTCGGCTTCGATGCGGCGTACGATCTCGAACGCTTCGGTACCGTTCTCGGCCACCACCATTTCCGCGCCGTACTGACGACATAGCGCGATTCGCGCGGGGTTGGCTGAGCGGAATACGACGACCTTCGCGCCGATGCCCAGCCGCATGGCGGCATAAGCAACCGCGACCGCATGATTGCCGCCCGATACGCAGGTCACGCCCGCCGTGCGCTGCGCTTCATCGAGTGCTAGCAGGTGGGTGAACGCGCCGCGTGTCTTGAAGCTGCCGCCTGCCTGGAACAGTTCGAACTTGAAGTTCACCACGGTGCCTTCCAGCGACGAAAAGTCCAGTTTGTCGAACACCGGTGTGCGTGCAACCCACGGCGTCAACGCAAAATGCTGCGTGGCGATGTCGTCGAGCGTGGGAATCGGCTCGCCGTCGATGGTGTGGTCGGTATGCTGCGGCGTGGCGGTGGACATGGCGTGGGCAGATAGCGTTCGTGATGTTTGGAGTCGGGCGGCCCTGATTCAGTTCAGTTCAGATCGGTCCATTCAGGCCGGCTGGCTTCGATGCAATCGCAGAGCGATTCAGCCGCGCACTCGAGCGCGGCTTCAATCTGGATTGCACGGACTCAATGCGCGTGTGCGTCGACCGACATGCTGTGGATGACCTTGCCGAGGAAGCGTTCGCAGGCGGCGAGTTGTTCGAGCGCAACGAACTCATTGGCCTTGTGCGCCTGCTGAATGTCGCCAGGCCCGCACACGATGGCCGGAATGCCTGCCAGCGAAAAGAGCCCCGCTTCGGTGCCGTAGGCGACCTTGCGTTTGTCCTGGTCGGCGGTCAAGGCACGCACGAGCTGGGTGATGGCAGCCTGCTCCGACGAATCGAGCCCCGGCGCCGCGGCAATCTTCGAGAACTCGATCGCCGCGGACGGATGCTCGCGCAACATTTTCGGCAGCAGCGTTTCGCGGGCGTATTGATCGATGCGCGCAAAGATCGGCTCCGGGTCGAGTGTCGGCAGATTGCGGAACTCGAACTGGAAGCGGCATTCGGCCGGCACCGTGTTGATCGCGTTACCGCCTTCGATGGTGCTGGTCTGCGCCGTCGTGAACGGCACGTCGTAGAGTTCGTCGAACGGGCCTTGCTCGCGGAACTGGTCCGCCATATCGCGGATGTAGCAGATCAGGCGCGCCGCGTACTCGATGGCGTTCAGTCCTTGCGGTGTCAACGAGGAATGGGCGGCCTGGCCGCGCACGCAGCACCGGTAGGTGTTGATGCCCTTGTGCGCAATGATCGGACGCATGCTGGTCGGCTCGCCCACGATGCAGCCGTCCGGCTTGATGCCGCGTTTCATCAGGTCTGCGATCAAAAGCGGCGCGCCCACGCAGCCGACTTCCTCGTCGAACGACAACGCGAGGTGAAGCGGTTTGGCCAGCCTCGTACGCAGCATGTCGGGCACGAGCGTCAGCGCCGCGCCAATGAAGCCTTTCATGTCGCAGGTGCCGCGGCCATAGAGTTTGTCGCCGCGTATTTCGGGCTTGAACGGATCGCTGTCCCAGTTCTGTCCGTCGACCGGCACGACATCCGTGTGGCCGGACAGTACGATGCCGCCATTCGTCTCGCCGTCGTGGGCAGGAATGGTGGCGAACAGATTGGCCCACTTGCCGCTCGCGTCGTGGGTGAGCATGCCTTCGATACCGAGGCCGCGCAGTTCGTCGCGCACGGTTTCGATCAGGCCGAGATTCGGATTGCGGCTTACCGTATCCATCGATACGAGGCGTGTAACCCAAGGGAGCGAAGCGGGAGAGGAAGCGTGCGCAGAAGGTGCGGCGGAAGAGGCGGGCGTTTGTGCGAGAGGCGCTGAGTCAGCGACGTGAGACATGACAAGACTCCGGCTTTTAAGTCTTTCGATCATACCGAAAAAACCCGGGGCCGGGCTAAACCACCACGATGCCGGGTGCGGCTTGCGCACCGCAGCATCGTGATTGGCCGGGCTGTCTTCTAGCGCGCCGCAGCGCCAGTCGTGCCGCGTGTGGGTGTGCCGAGTGCCCGCAGCGTTTCTTTCACTGTAGCTACACGTACGGCCAGATCGGGGGTGCGGGTCTCGATGCGCAGCTTGTCCTGGCCGGCGAGTTTGATGTGCTTGTGTTTCTGCACCATTTCGATGATCCGCATGGCGTCGACCGGCGGATTGGGAATGAATTGCAGGCCGATGACCGCTTCGCCGGCATCGATTTTCGAAATGCCGAGCGGTTTCGCGGCGAGCCGCAGACGATGCGTTTCGACCAGCGCATGAGCCTGCGGCGGCAACTTGCCGAAGCGGTCGATCAGTTCCTCCTGGATGCCATCGATCGAATCGTTATGTTCGCAGTTTGCGAGCCGTTTGTAGAGCGACAGGCGCTCCTGCACATCGGCGCAGTAGTCCGCGGGCAGGATCGCCGGGGCGTGCAGATTGATCTCGGTGGTGGCCGCGAGCGGCGCTGTGAGATCGGGTTCCTTGCCTTCCTTGAGCGCCCGCACGGCGTCGTTCAGCATGTCCGTATACAGCTGGAAGCCGATCTCCTGGATCTCGCCCGATTGCTTGTCGCCGAGCACTTCGCCGGTGCCGCGGATTTCCAGGTCGTGCATGGCCAGATAGAAGCCCGAACCGAGTTCTTCCATCTGCTGGATGGCTTCGAGACGGCGCTGCGCCTGCTTGGTCAAGCCTTGCGGGTCGTGCACCAGCAGATACGAATACGCCTGGTGATGCGAGCGGCCCACACGGCCCCGCAACTGATGCAATTGCGCGAGGCCGAACTTGTCGGCGCGGTGAATCAGGATCGTATTGGCACTCGGCACGTCGATGCCGGTTTCGATGATGGTCGTACAGAGCAGCACGTTGGCGCGCTGCGCGACGAAATCGCGCATCACCCGTTCGAGTTCGCGCTCGTGCATCTGCCCATGCGCGACGGCAATGCGGGCTTCGGGGACGAGCGCCTCGAGCATCTGCCGGCGATTCTCGATCGTCTCGACTTCGTTGTGCAGGAAGTAGACCTGGCCGCCACGCTTCAATTCGCGCAGCATGGCTTCGCGAATCACACCGTCTTCCTCGCGGCGCACGAAGGTCTTGATCGCGAGGCGCTTTTGCGGCGCGGTGGCGATGATCGAAAAGTCGCGCAGGCCTTCGAGCGCCATGCCGAGCGTACGCGGGATGGGCGTGGCGGTGAGCGTCAGCACGTCGACTTCGGCACGCAGAGCCTTCAAGGCTTCTTTCTGGCGCACGCCGAAACGGTGTTCCTCGTCGATGATGACGAGGCCCAGACGCTTGAACTGCACATCCGACGACAACAGCTTGTGCGTGCCGATCACGATGTCGATGCTGCCGTCGTTGATCTGCTGGATCGCGGCGCTGATTTCCCTGGTCGATTTGAAGCGCGACAGTTCGGCGATGCGCACGGGCCAGTCGGAGAAGCGGTCCGTGAAGGTCTGCGTATGCTGTTCGGCGAGCAGCGTGGTCGGCGACAGCAGCGCGACCTGTTTGCCGCCCATCACGGCGATGAAGGCCGCGCGCAACGCGACTTCGGTCTTGCCGAAACCGACGTCGCCGCAGACGAGGCGGTCCATCGGCTTGCCGCTCGTCATGTCGCCGATTACGGCGGCAATCGCCCCGGCCTGGTCGGGGGTTTCTTCGAAACCGAAGCTTTCCGCGAATTTCACGTAGTCGCGCGGATCGAGCTTGAACGCGTGGCCTTCGCGGGCGGCACGGCGTGCATAGAGGTTCAGCAGTTCCGCGGCGGTGTCGCGAATCTGCTGGGCAGCGCGGCGCTTGGCCTTTTCCCACTGGCCCGAGCCGAGCGAGTGCAGCGGCGCGCTTTCCGGATCGGCCCCGCTGTAGCGCGAGATCACGTGCAACTGCGACACCGGCACGTACAGCTTGCTCTCGCCCGAATATTCGAGGTGCAGGAATTCGGTTTCGCCTTCGCCGAGATCCATGGTCACGAGGCCCATGTAGCGGCCAATGCCGTGTTGCGAATGGACCACCGGATCGGCCACTTTCAGCTCGGACAGGTCGCGCACCATCGAATCGACGTTACTGGCCTGTTCCTGGCGACGCCGTCCGGCGCGCCGCGCGAGCGGGCCGTACAGTTCGGTTTCGGTGACGATGGCGATGCCTTCGGCCGGCACCGCAAAGCCGCTGGACAGCGGTGCCACGCCGAGCGCGTAGCGTTCGTCGCCGCTCAGCCAGTCGTTGAAGCTGTCGCTCGAGGTTGGCCGCAGACGATTGTCGGCCAGCAATTGCAGAAGCGTTTCACGCCGGCCAGCCGATTCGGCGGCGAACAGCACGCGATTCGGCGTCGTCTCCAGATAGGCGCGCAGCGCTTCAATGGGGTCGTCCGCGTGACGGTCGATGGCCAGGTTCGGCAGCGGCGTGGACCAGCCGCCGCCGGCATTGGCCGGCAGCACGAGGCGCGCGAACGGCTTGGCGAGCGTGAAGAAGTCGTCGTCCGAGAGGAACAGGCGCTGCGGCTCCAGAATCGGCCGATCCCGGTCGTGCGAGAGGAAATTGTGGCGCTGCTTGGTGTCGTTGGTGAAGCGCTTGATGGCCGCATCCAGATCGCCGACGAACGCCAGTTGGGCGCGCTCGGGCAGATAGTGGAACAGCGTCGCGGTTTCTTCGAAGAACAGCGGCAGATAGTATTCGATGCCCGCCGACGGCACGCCGTTGCCGATGTCTTTATAGATCGAGGCGCGGCTCGGGTCGCCTTCGAACACTTCGCGCCAGCGGCTGCGAAAGGCGGTGCGAGCGGCTTCATCGAACGGGAATTCGCGGCCCGGCAGCAGACGCACGTCCTTCACCGGATAGAGGCTGCGCTGCGTGTCGGGGTCGAATGCACGGATCGAGTCGACCTGGTCGTCGAACAGGTCGATCCGGTACGGTAGCGGTGAGCCCATCGGATACAGGTCGAGCAGCGAGCCGCGCACGCAATATTCGCCTGGCCGCACCACCTGGCTGACGTGTTCGTAGCCGGCCAGTGTCAACTGGGCCTTCAGCTTGGCCTCGTCGAGACGCTCGCCCTGCGAGAACGAGAAGGTGTAGGCCGCCATGAACGAGGCGGGCGGCATCCGGTAGAGCGCGGTGGTGGCGGGCACCAGCAGGATGTCGCAACGGCCCTCGCCGAGGTCGTGGAGGGTGGCGAGGCGCTCGGAGACGAGATCCTGGTGCGGCGAGAAAGTATCGTAAGGCAGTGTTTCCCAGTCGGGCAGCAGGCGCACGCGGGCTTCGGGGGCGAAGAAGCTGATTTCCTGCGCGAGCCGCTGGGCGTCGACCGCGCTCGAGCAGACGACCGCGAGGAGCGGCACCTGTTCGCGATAGGCCAGGTGGTAGCGGGCGATCAGCAGGGCGTCGGACGAGCCGTGCGTGCCGTCGAAGGCGAAACGCTGGCCGGCCTTGACGAGCGCGACGGGCGGAGAGGACTGCGATGATGCGGCGATGTCTGGCATAAAGGGGAAAAGGCGGCCGGTGGGTCACACGTGAGCGGCAAGTTTACGCGTGTCATGGCGTGGATGCGAAGGACCTATTATAAAATCCGTCCTTTACTTTGACTTTTGCGGCGTCCGCACCAGTGACTTCACGTCTTTTTGCTCTGATTCCATGTGCAGGCACCGGCAGCCGGTCCGGCGCCACGATGCCCAAACAATATCGCACTGTAGCCGGTCGCGACATGCTGCACTATTCGCTGGCCGCGTTCGACGCCTGCAGCGAGTTCACCCAGACCTTGCTGGTGATCGCCACCGACGACCAGCATTTCGACGCCCGCCGCTTTGCCGGCCTGCGGTTCGCTGTGCGCCGCTGTGGCGGGGCGTCGCGCCAGGCCTCGGTGCTGAACGGCCTGCACGCGCTGGCGGAGTTCGGCGCCCTCGACGACGACTGGGTGCTGGTCCACGACGCCGCCCGGCCGGGGATCACCCCGTTGCTGATCCGCACATTGACGGGTGCGCTCAAGGATGACGCGGTGGGAGGCATCATGGCGCTGCCGGTGGCGGACACCTTGAAGCGGATTGCGCCGGACAGCGGTGCGCGGATCGAGCGGACCGAGCCACGCGACGGGCTCTGGCAGGCGCAGACGCCGCAGATGTTCCGGATTGGCATGTTGCGCGAGGCGATCTTGCGGGCGCAGCAGGACGGGCACGACCTGACGGACGAGGCGAGCGCGATCGAGTGGCTGGGCCATGCGCCGCGGCTGGTGCAGGGCAGCTTGCGCAATTTCAAGGTTACGTATCCGGAAGATTTCGACCTGGCCGAGGCGATTCTTAGCCGGCCGGCGGCTTCCTGACGAGTTTTATGGTTGATAACGGACTTCAAGCTATGGATTTCAGAATCGGACAAGGGTATGACGTGCATGCGCTCGTGGAAGGGCGGCCGCTCATTATTGGCGGCGTGACGGTGCCTTACGAGAGGGGCTTGCTGGGGCATTCGGATGCGGATGTGCTGTTGCATGCCATTACCGACGCACTGTTTGGCGCTGCCGCGCTGGGCGATATTGGGCGGCATTTTTCTGATACCGACGCGAAGTTTTCCGGGGTGGATTCCCGTGTGCTGTTGCGCGAGTGCGCGGCCCGGGTAGCTCAGGCTGGGTTTGCGATTGGGAATGTGGATAGTACGGTGATTGCGCAGGCGCCTAAACTCTCGCCTCATATTGAAGCCATGCGCGTGAATATTGCTGAAGATCTGAAGCTGCCGCTTGACCGGGTTAATGTTAAGGCCAAGACTAATGAGAAACTTGGGTATCTTGGTAGGGCTGAGGGGATTGAGGCTCAGGCTGCGGTTTTGTTGATCAAGAGGTGATTGGTTTTTTGCCTGCGCGGCGGTTTGGCTGGGTTCTTATGGTGTTGGCCTTTCCTTGTTTTGTTAGTGGTCTATTCGCTTCGCCCCTGTGCGGGGCGGCACTTACTTTCTTTGCCGCCGCAAAGAAAGTAAGCAAAGAAAGCGGGCTCACACCGCCAGCCAGTAGTGAGCCATCTCTTTTGTGTACCGGAAACGGCCCAACACGAGACGCGCCCCCGCACCACCCACGCTAGTGACACAGCACTCATCCGTTCCAGCGTAGCGCTACGCGCCCCGCCGTCGGGTTTGCCCGGAAAGGTAGGCGTGCGAAGTATATAGCGTGTGCCATTTGGCTTGCCGGAACACAAGATATCCAGGCCGCAAAATGTTGTTGAAAAATTCCAAGAATAGTTCGGATACCTACAGACTTTGCAGATGCCGTTATGCCCAACGGCGGGGCGCGTAGCGCAACGCTGGAACGGATGAGTGCTGCGTCACTAGCGTGGGTGGTGCGAGGGCACGTCTCGTGTTGGGCCGTTTCCGGTACACAAAAGAGATGGCTCACTATTGGCTGGCGATATGAGCCCGCTTTCTTTGCTTACTTTCTTTGCGGCGGCAAAGAAAGTGAGTGCTGCCCCGCACAGGGGCGAAGCGAATAGACCACTAACAAAACAAGGAAAGGCCAACACCGCAAGAAACCAGCCAAAAAAGCGCCGCAAGCAAACACACCAACAACAAAATCCCAAGCGCCGGCAGGCAAAAAAACCAGCCAAACCGCAAAAGACGCCACGCAAACCCCCGCGCAGCGCCCCAACCCCAAAATACAAAAAAACCAGATTACTTCTGTTCAGCCACAACAACCTGCGCGACCGCATTAACAACCGCCGCGATGCGGCCCACATCCCGCAATTGAGTGGAACTCATCCCCTCACCAACAAGCGTATCAAAATGTGATTTAACGCAAAAATGGCATTTACCAATAATAGAAGCGGCAAGCGCATACATCTCAAACCGCCGCTTGTCGACGCCGCCATGCGAAGCATAAGCATTCATTCGCAACCCGGCCGGCTGCGATTTCAAATCGGCATTGTCTGTCATCTCGACATACGGATACCAGACATTGTTCATCGCCATCAAGGCAGCAGCCGTCAGCGCGCCATTGATCTCCTCAGGCGACAACACCCCCGAATTGCGAATCGCCTCGACCAGCACCGGGCTCTTCGCAGCAAACGCCGCCGCGAGCGCAACGCCCACCGCATCCGTGCCTTCCAGGGAAGACCGCGCAATCGTGCCGTCCAGATTCAAACGTATGTCTTTAGCGTAATCAGGAACAAGCGCTTTAATCGCAGACAAGAATTCCATTGATATCTCCTATCAGGTTGCCGATAAAAAAGCCCGCTGGCTCTTTCAAGCTTAGCGGGCTTCCCACTGCAACGCTTACAGCGTTGCGCCGCCAACGGCACGGTTGCATGCGCACAGTTCGTCCGTTTGCAGACCGTCCAGAATACGCAGCACTTCTTCCGGGTTACGGCCGACGTTCAGGTTGTTCACCGAAACGTGCTGGATCGTGTTGTCCGGGTCGACCACGAACGTTGCGCGCAGCGCCACGCCTGCTTCCTTGTCGCGCACGCCCAGTTGGTCGATCAGTTCGCCCTTGACGTCGCCGAATGCGTAATGGTTCAGCTTGCTCAGGTCTTTGTGCTCACGGCGCCATGCCAGCTTCACGAATTCGTTGTCCACGCTGCCGCCCAGCAGGACAGCATCACGTTCCGCGAAATCATTCGCCAGCTTGCCGAATTCGACGATTTCCGTCGGGCACACGAAAGTGAAGTCTTTCGGGTAGAAGTAAATGATTTTCCACTTGCCCGGGAACGACTGTTCGGTGATTTCTTCGAACGCCGACACGCCGTTTTCTTCGTGATTGTTGAAGCCCGGCTTGGCTGCGGTGACGGTGAACGCTTCGAGTTTGTCGCCAACGGTTTTCATGCGGAATACTCCCTGTGAAAGGTTGCCAATGAGTGAATAAAACAGCCTGTTCAAGCTACCTGCTTGCTGTAACGAATGCGTTACAAAGGAGAAATTATAACTCTATTGATGCATCGCATCAATAGTTTTTAACTAATAAACCGGATAGTTATTCTTCACTGCGTCGATAGATTGTTCAAATGTCACCGCTTCCGATGCTTTCGCGGCAAGAGCGTTGCGCGGAGGGTGAGGGCGGTCGTGCGCTGCAGCATGCGACCGGGTAACGCAGGCGGCGCGCTAGGCGCCCTTGGCGAGCGGAAATTCGATCGTGACTTCGAGGCCCGGTCCAGGAGTCCGGTTGCGCAGGCGCAGACCGCCGCGATAGCGGCCCACCAGGCGCTGCACGATCGCCATGCCGAGACCCGTGCCATTGGCCTGCGTGCGCGCCGAATCGACGCGGTAGAACGGCCGGGTCACGAGCGCCAGCTGATCTTCCGGGATCCCCGGTCCTTCGTCGACCACGGACAGCTCGACGCGCGCATGCGATACCCGCGTCTCGAGGATCACGTGCGGAATGCCGTCACCTTCGCTCAGTCCGTACTTGCGCGCATTCTCGAGCAGATTGCCGATCACGCGTCGCATATCGGTCTCGTCGGCTTCAATGACCGCTGACGGCGCAAGCCGCGTGATCAGCCGCATGCCATCTTCAGACGACATGCGCGCCGCCAGTTCCTGTGCGATCACGGAAAGGTCGACCGGTTCGGGGACCCGTTGCACCGGTCGCGCGTAATCGAGGAACCGGCCGATGATCATGTCCATCTGCTCGATGTCGTCGACCATCGCGTCCTTGGTCGTCTGGTCCGATGGGCTCATTTCTGTTTCGAGCCGCAAGCGGGCGAGTGGGGTGCGCAGGTCGTGGGAGATACCGGCGAGCATGAGCGCGCGGTCGGCCTCGAGCTGTTCGAGGTCCTGCACCATCTGGTTGAAGCTGCGATTGGTTTCGGCGGCGACGCCCATGCCGCGTTCGGGCAGTAGTTCCGGCGATTGTCCCGAGCCCACTTTGCGTGCGGCCATGGCGAGCCGTGCAAATGGCCGATTCACGAGACTCGTGATAAAAGCTGCGCCGAACAGCGACAGCGCCAGCGCGAACACCCCCCAGCCGGCCCATTGCAGTCCCGTGGCGTTGTCTAGCTGGTCGCGGTCGAGCGCTACCCAATAGTCGTCATCGTCGATCTTGAAACTGATCCACACGCCGGGAATGTCGTTGACCGATTGCGCGATCACCGTGTCGTCGCCAAGCCGTCCGCGGATGTCGTGTTCGATCAACCGGTTGAGCGACTCGTCCGGTTGCAGTTTGTACTTGTCAGTCGTTTCGCGCGGATACACGCGCACCCCTTCATTGCTCTCCAGATCCTGCAGCAGCGCACGCCGCAGGTCGGGATCGGAATAGAGGAGTGCGGTACGCGTGAGCTTCACGATGGCGACGAGCTGCAGCGCCACGCGCTGCGCCCGCGGCTCGCGTTCGATCACGCGGAAGCTCTGGAACCAGGCGGCGAGACTGACTGCGATCAACAATGCGATCAACAGAAAGGTCCGCCAGAAAAGGCCGCCGAACGCGAGCGTCAGGAGGCGCCGGTCGATCCGCATGGGCCCTTCTTATCTGAGAACAGAAACGGAAAGCGCGGACAAGCTCAGGCTGCGCCGTCGGGAATGAACACGTAGCCAAGACCCCAGACGGTCTGAATGAAACGCGGGCTGCCCGGGTCGGGCTCGATCAGCTTGCGCAAACGCGAAATCTGCACGTCGAGGCTGCGGTCGAACACTTCGTATTCGCGGCCGCGCGCCAGTTCCATCAGCTTTTCGCGCGACAGCGGCTGGCGCGGATGACGGGCGAACACCTTCAGCACGGAGAACTCGCCGGTGGTCAGCGGAATTTCCTGGCCGGCTTTGGTCAGCGTGCGAGTGGCCAGGTTGAGCGCGAATTCGCCGAACTCGAACACCTCCGTGGTCTCGGACGGCGCACCCGGCAACTCGGACGGCGACTGGCGACGCAGCACCGCGTGAATCCGGGCCACCAGCTCGCGCGGGTTGAACGGCTTGGGCAGATAGTCGTCCGCGCCCATTTCGAGGCCGACGATACGGTCCACATCCTCACCTTTGGCCGTGAGCATGATGATCGGCGTGCGGTCGTTGCTGCCGCGCAGACGCCGGCAGATCGAGAGCCCGTCTTCACCCGGCAGCATCAGGTCGAGCACCAGCAGGTCGAAACGCTCGCGCACCCACAGCTTGTTCATGGACGGCGCGTTTTCGGCGACGTAGACGTTGAAGCCCTGTTCGCCAAGGTAACGGCGCAGAAGATCGCGCAAACGCGGATCGTCGTCGACGACGAGGATTTTCGAAGGGTTTTTGGTTTCCATGGTCGGCATCTTAGCGCGATTACAAAGGGGCGCGAGTTTGCATCAATTCGCGGGTTACAGTCAGTTACAAAATTTACCCGCACTGTGGCACGGCGTAAAGCGGTGGCAGGTAGACTGCTTTACTGAATGCGGCTGTTCGGTGGATACTTCACTCGACTAAAATTCTCGCTCCCGGCTTCTTTCCGGGGTTTGTACACGCATTTAGGGTAGCCGGTTGCCGCACCACGAAGGGAACAAGATGAAGGGAGGGGTTTGGCCGAATCTGCGCCTAAGCGTGATTGCGCTGGCAGTGGCCGGTAGCCTCGCGGCCACATTAGACCCTACGCTCGCCCATGCCCAGTCCACCGACGAACGGGCATCGTCCGCACACGCGCCTCATTCCCGAGGCCCCAAACTACCCCACCAGCCTCACACTCCCGACGTCGATCACCCTGCTTCAGACGCCATGATGCGCACTGCAGTTCCCCCCGATCTCGATCAACGTCGTCGCGACGGTCATATGACGCCGGAAGAACGCCGCTTGCTGCGCCAGCATATTGAAGACGCCGTGCGTGAGTTGTACAAGCGCTAGGGCGCCTGTTCCCAGCGCCCCTTAACGCGTGCCGCAACATGCGTGAAAAATTTCGTTGCACTTCGTCCGTCAACTTTCCCGCCTGATCTGCCGTTGAGTCGGCAGAGGGGACCATTGCATGGAGGTGGGCAGGTTCAAGCCGCCACCACCCGACCACGGACAGCTGACAATGAAAATGCCGTTCACGTTGACTCGCGGGTACTCGGTACCGTTGCTTGCCGCGGCCGCGGCCGCGGTTGCGACACTTGCGGGCCCGCTGCCGGCGGTGGCGCAGAACAGCAGCACTGCCCATATCCAGGGTACCCCGCACACCCTGCGCGCGAAACGCCATCCGCCGGCGGTCAGTGCGGAGGATTCATCCGGGAGCTTGCTCGACGGCAACGACGCGCGCTTTTTCCTCACGCGGGTGGGCTTCGCACCCGACAACGCTGAAGCCGTCCAGTATGTCGGCCTGACGCGCGTGCAGGCGGTCGACAAGGCACTGGCGGCGCACACCGAAGCCTCGACACCGATGCCCGCATGGGTGCTGGAGCCGATCCCGACGCGCGACGAGCGCAAGCTCTGGACCCCGGATCAGCGCAAGGCCGAGCAACGCACGCGCAACCAGCGTTACGAAGAATTGCGCGCGTGGTGGGTCCGCGAGATGCTGGTCACGTCGTCGCCGCTGACCGAGCGCATGACGCTCTTCTGGCACAACCATTTCACCTCCGGGCAGGACAAGGTCGGCTATCCGCAGTTGATGGCGCAGCAGAACATCCTGTTTCGCCGCGAGGCGCTGGGCAACTTCGGCGAACTGCTCCACGAAGTCGCAAAAGACCCGGCCATGCTGCAGTACCTGGATGGCGCGGGGAGTCGCAAGGGCAAACCCAATGAGAACTTTGCCCGCGAAGTGATGGAGCTGTTCACGTTAGGCGAGGGGCATTACTCGCAGCAGGACGTGTCCGAAGCCGCGCGCGCCTATACCGGATGGACGCTCGATCCGGACACCCAGGGCTATCTCTGGCGCGCCAACCTGCACGACGATGGCGTCAAGACCGTGCTCGGCCAGAGCGGACCGTTTGACGGCGATCAGGTCCTCGACATTCTGCTGGCCCAACCCGAGACCGCCACCTTCGTCACGACCAAGCTGTGGCGCGAGTTCGTTTCCGACACACCCGACCCGGCGCAGGTCGCGCCCATCGCAGCCGCTTTTCGCGCAAGTCATTACGACGTCAAAGTCGCGTTGCGCGGACTCTTCCTGAGCGATGCGTTCTGGGACGACAGCAATCGCGGCGTGCTGGCGAAGTCGCCGGCCGAGTTCGTGGTGGGGACGCTGCGCGAATTCGACGTCGGCTATGACAACACGGCGCCGTTCGCCGGCGAAATTCGCAGCCTGGGCGAAAACCTGTTTTATCCACCCAATGTCAAGGGCTGGCCCGGCGGCACGGACTGGATCAACAGCTCGACACTGCTCGCGCGCAAGCAGTTCGTCGAACAGTTATTCCGCGCCACCGAAGCCGCCGCCCCTCAGCACGTCAAAAATGGCATGAACCTGGATCCAAAGAACGCAGCGATGCTGCAGCGTGCCATGGCGCGAGTGGGTCAGGGCGGAGTACGCTTCGATATCGACACGTGGCTCGCCCAGTACAACACCGCGCCAGCGGCCAAAGCGGGCTTGTCGGCGGAGTTGCAATTGCAGCACGCGGTACTGCCGCTCGCACCGGTCGACGCGATCGAGACCGATTCGACCGCCAGCGCTTATCTGGAGGCGCTGTTGATGGATCCGGCCTACCAGCTGAAATAAGTGGTCATGCGCAGTGAAGCGAAGCGGCAAGAGCCGCGAGGTGCATCTGGCGTCGCTATAACCGAACGAGGAGCAGCATGAAACGGCGCGACTTTCTTTCGATGGCCACCGCGGCAAGCGCCGCCTTCTGGTTGCCGCGTGCGTTCGGCGCGCAGACGCCGGGCCAGCCTGCCGGTTCGGTGCGCGCTGGCACTGGCGACTACGGCAATCTGCTGATCCTCGTGGAGTTAAAGGGTGGCAACGACGGTTTGAATACCGTGATTCCGTATGCCGATCCCACCTATTATCAGTTGCGCAAGAACATTGGCATCAAGCGTGACCAGGTGATCCAGCTCGATGAGCGCACGGCCTTGCACCCTGCATTGCAACCGCTGATGCCGCTGTGGCAGAGCCAGCAACTGGCGATCGTGCAGGGCGTCAGTTATGTGCAACCGAACCTGTCGCATTTCCGCTCGATCGAGATCTGGGACACGGCCTCGCGCTCGGACCAATACCTGCGCGAAGGGTGGCTGACGCGAGCGTTCGCGCAGCGCGCGGTGCCGCCTGGCTTCGTGGCGGATGGCGTGGTGATCGGTAGCGCTGAGATGGGGCCGCTCGCCAACGGCGCGCGGGCAATTGCGCTGGTGAACCCGGCGCAGTTCGTCAAGGCGTCGCGCCTCGCGATGCCGGTGTCGCTGCATGAGCGCAACCCTGAACTCGCGCATATTCTCGACGTCGAGAACGACATCGTGAAGGCGGCAGCCCGGCTGCGTCCGGGTGAAGGGCAGTTTCCGTTGAAGACAAATTTTCCTGCGGGCGCGTTCGGAAGCTCGATCAGGACCGCTATGCAGGTGCTTGCCGCCGGTGACACACCGCAAGGCCGGCCGCTGCACGGACAAGGTGTGGCGGTGATCCGGCTCACGCTGAATGGCTTCGATACGCACCAGAATCAGCCTGGCCAGCAAGCCGCGTTGCTCAAACAACTGGCTGAGGGATTCGCGTCGCTGAAGTCGGCGCTGGTCGAACTGGGGCGCTGGGACAATACGCTGGTCATGACCTATGCGGAGTTCGGCCGCCGGCCGCGCGAAAATCAGAGCAACGGTACGGATCACGGCACCGTCGCGCCGCATTTCGTCATGGGTGGACGGGTACGCGGCGGATTGTATGGCGTGCCGCCGGTTCTGACCCAACTCGACGGGAGCGGTAACTTGCCGGTGGGTGTCGATTTCCGCCAGCTGTATGCAACCATCCTCGGACCGTGGTGGGGCCTCGATGCCTCGGCCGTGCTGCAACAGCGTTTCGAGGTAGTGCCTTTGTTGCGTGCGTGAGCAGTGCGGTGCCTTTGTTGCGTGCGTGAGCGGTGCGGTGCCTTTGTCGCGTGCGTGAACGGTGCGTCGACGCCGCCCGCGTATCATTGGCCTGCGCCCGCGCCGCGTCGTACTGCAGAGCAGCGTCTAGCGTTGGCGCGCGGCGCGCCACGCGATCCACAGCTTACGCACGGGCGTCAGCGCAATACGTTGATGCAGCACGTGATAGCCGTCCCGTTCAATCTCATCCAGCAGCGCGAGTGCCAGCGCGGCTTGCGCCCGCAAGGTGCGCTGGGTGCGCCGCTCGCCAGCCGGCAGCGCGGCGAGCGCGGTCTGGATGGCGTCGCGGGCACGGCGGGTCTGAAAGCGCATCAGTTCGACGAACGCGTCGCTGTATTTGCGGTTGATCAGATCGGCTGCTGTCACGTTGAAGCGTTGCATCTCGTCGATCGGAATATAGATGCGCCCGTGCCGCGCGTCGTCGCCAAGCTCGGCAACCAGTTGGGCCAGCATTAGCGCGTGGCCGAGCGGCGCGGCCCAATCAGCGGCCCCGGCGATATTCTGGGCGGTCGCGCGTGCGATCAGCGCGGCAAACGTGCCGCCGACGCCGTGCAAATAACGGCGCAGATTTGGGAAGTCGAGGTAGCGGGCCTGGTCGAGGTCCATTTCGAACCCCGCCAGCAGCGTTTGCAACGCCGGACATTCAGCCTTGGCGCCGTCATCCAGGTGGGCTGCGAGCGCCTTTGAAACCGGATGCGACGGCGTTCCCGCAGCCAGCGCCGCGATTTCGTTTTGCCACCAGGCGAGCTTGGTGCGGCCAATGGCCGGGTCGCTGGTCTCCTTCACGGTTTCCTCGAATTCGCGGCGTAGCGCGAACAGGGCGGTCAGGAGCGGCTGGCGTCCCGCAGGCGCCTGGCGCAGCGCGTAATAGCTGCTCGAACCGGGGAGCGCCGCCTTCTGCTGGCAATATTCGTCGAAATTCACTTGAATGGAATGTGGGGAGGCTGAAGCCGGAGCAGCACGACGTGTATGCCGTGCGGACGTTAGCCAAAAATTGTAGCATCGACGCGTGCCGGCCAAATGCAGACAAGCGCAAATCTATCGGTTAGAATCTCGCGCTTACGCTTTCGGACGTGTGCCTGACCAGCTTGATCGGCGGGGCGCGAACGTTGGCTAGCCAGACATCGGGCGCGGCGTGCAAACGCTTCACCCGGCTGCGAGGATGGCGAAATTGGTAGACGCACCAGGTTTAGGTCCTGACGCCAGCAATGGTGTAGGGGTTCGAGTCCCCTTCCTCGCACCACGTATTTGTGAAAAACCCCGCCAGTCGTCGACTGGCGGGGTTTTTTGCTTGCGGCGGCGTGGAGCTGTGTGCGTGTGTGCGGTCGTGTAAGGCGTGCGGCGCGGCCCAAGGCAATTTGCCGCGTGGACAGTCACCTCCAGGCCGGTGCGGCATCACATTCCAAACGGGTTGCTCGCACAACCAGTACGGCCTGATCTTCCACGTGCCGGCGACACGCTCACACTATTCGGTACGCGCCTGCGCGCTCTCGATAATTCTGTCGAGCGCGGCACCGAGGACCTCTCTCTCATCCTCGCTGAGGCAATCGAACAGATCGGCGTTCCACTTGCGGGCGATCGGCATGACCTTGCGATATAGCTCGCGTCCTGCAGAAGTCAGGGAAATGAGCACGACGCGTCCGTCTTCCTCGCTGGCTTCCCGCTGCACGAGCCCTTGCTTGATGAGCGCTTCAGCCGCGCGGCTTGCCTGGCTTTTGTCGAGGTTGGCGTGCCGCGCCAGATCCATGATGGAAAACGGTCCGAACGATCCCACCGACGCAATCACGCGGGCCTCCGGTACGGTCACGCCAAGTTTCTCCTGATAGCGCTCGCCGATGCCGCGCTCGGCGAGCTTGTTCAGGACATGCAGGCGATACGTCAAAAACTGTTCGAGTCCGGCTTTGGCGGAGGCCTTCATGGTCGTCCCGATGTCGAGTGGAGGCGGAAGTGGCGCTGTGATTGTTGCCGCAACCGTCTCCCCGGTCAACGCGTGCCGTACTTCAGGCGTGTTAGTTGCTCGGCCTCGTTGGCGAGCAGGGTGGCCGCGTCGCGGATCGCGACCTCGAGCGTGATCGGACCGGGCGCCGGCGAGAAACAGCCGCTGAAGTGTTCGGACAGGCGCGGCAGCGCGGCTGGGTCGACCCCGCCGGATAGCAGCGTGGCCGGCACGCCCGCGGCGCGCGCATGGCCGCAGGCGATGAACGGCGCCTTGCCGTGCAGGGTCTGCACATCTGAGCGTCCTTCGCCGGTGATGAGCCAGTCTGCGCCGGCGAGCGCGGCGTCGAGGCCAATCAGTCGCGCGACTGTTTCCGCGCCAGGTTCGAACTGCGCGCCGAGCATATGCAGGGCGAAGCCGAGGCCACCCGCTGCACCCGCGCCGGGCAGGTCGCGCGCGGTGCGTTGAAAAGCCGGTTCGAGCAGGTCGGCAAAGTGGGCAAGGGCCGCGTCGACGCTTGCAATCTGTTCGGGCCGCACGCCTTTTTGAGGTCCAAAGATCGCGGTGGCGCCGTGTTCTCCAGTGAGTGGGTTGTCCACATCGGACATGCCGACAAACGACGCGTCGGCTAGCCGCGCGTCGAGTTGCGACACGTCCACGCGAGCGACGCGGGCCAGTTGCTCCGGGGTTGGCTCGAGTTCGCGGTCCCCTGCATCGAACAGCCGCACGCCGAGGCCGGCTAGCAGGCCTGCACCGCCGTCATTGGTGCTGCTGCCGCCTAGCGCAATAAAAAACCGCCGCACGCCGGTATCGAGGAGCGCGCGGATCGCTTCGCCCATGCCGCGCGAGCTGCGCGCTTCGACCGCTACGCCCATGCCGACCGGGTCGGTAATGCCCACGATCTCGGCCGTTTCGACGATCGCGCTACCGTCGGCGAACAGTCCCGTCGCCGCTTCCCGGACGGGCCCTGCGGCGCCGCGCACGGTAAGCACGCGACGTTCGCCGCCGCCGGTCAGCATGGCGTCGAGCGTGCCTTCGCCACCGTCGGCCATCGGACAGATACGCACCGTGGCGTCCGGCCGCGCGCGCGTCACGCCGGTTGCGATGGCCTGCGCGACCTGTTCGGCGCTAAGCGAACCTTTAAAAGAATCGGGAGCAATGACGACGACGGGCGCGGACGACGGGTTCGGCATGGTGTCTCTTGATAGTTGGATGCGAGGCGATGGCGGAGCGGGCGGGCATGGGCCCGAACGCGTCCGTTAGCTTATCAGCATGCCGCGCGCGGCTGAATATGTCGAACGGCATAGCCGGCATCGAACGCGCGGACCGCGACGGACGCCGTTCGCACCGTGGCGGCGACGGCTGCAGGGCCCCCAACAAACCCAAAGCAGCCTCAAACCGCCCTCAAAGCAGCCCCAAAACCGACAAAAACAGGCGCGAAACATCGAATCCCGGCTAAGCGTGCGAATAGTTTGCTAAAATATTCGGCTCTTTAGACCCAAACCGTGCTGCCGGTGGCCTGCAAGCCCGCGGCGCAGGCGCCGAATTGATGGGACGCGCGATGCCAAGCGACATCGAAAGCGGCACGAAGAAGATAACTGATTCGCTCGAATAATTTTAGGACGATTGAAGCCATGGCTAACGTTGTTGAAAACCTCGGCAAGCTCGAACGCCGCGTCACGATTTCCCTGCCGAAGGACGCAGTGCAGAAGGAAGTGGACTCGCGTATCCGCCAACTCGCGAAGAACGTGCGCATGCCGGGTTTCCGCCCGGGCAAGGTGCCGCTCAAGATGGTCACGCAACAGTATTCGGGCCAGGTGGAAGCCGAAGTGCTGAGCGACAAGGTCGGCAAGGAATTCTTCGACATCAGCCGCACTGAAAACCTGCGCGTCGCCGGCCAGCCGAGCTTCGCACCCAAGGTCGATGCGGCAGAAAACGACTACGCTTTCGACGCCACCTTCGAGGTGTATCCGGAAGTCAAGCTGGGCGACGTCGCCACGGCTGAAATCGAACGCACCACGACCACCATCAGCGAGGCGGAAATTGACCGCACGCTGGACATCCTGCGCAAGCAACGCGTGCATTTCCACGCACGCGGCGAATCGGGCGAGCACGGCGACGGCGGTGCGGACACCGCAGCGAAAGACGGCGACCGCGTCACGGTCGACTTCGTCGGCAAGATCGAAGGTGAAGTGTTCCAGGGCGGCACCGCGGACGATTTCGCGTTCGTGCTCGGCGAAGGCCGCATGTTGCCGGAATTCGAAAAGGCAGCGCTCGGCCTGAAGGTCGGCGAAGCCAAGGAATTCGATCTGGCATTCCCGGCCGACTATCACGGCAAGGACGTCGCGGGCAAGACGGCGCAGTTCACGATCACGATGAAGAAGATCGAGTGGCCGCACCTGCCGGAAATCGACGGTGAGTTCGCCAGGTCGCTCGGTATCGAAGACGGTGATCTGGTCAAGATGCGCGCCGAAATCAAGGACAACCTCGAGCGCGAAGCGAAGCGTCGCACGCAATCCATCGTCAAGAACCAGGTGATGGACGCGTTGCTGAAGATCTCGGAACTGGACGTGCCGAACGCCCTCGTAGGTCAGGACCAGGAGCGCCTCGTCGAAATGGCGCGTCAGGACCTGACGCAGCGTGGCGTGCCGAACGCCGCGGACGCGCCGATCCCGGCAGAAATGTTCAAGGAACAGGCTGAGCGCCGCGTAAAGCTGGGCCTCGTGCTTGCCGAACTGGTCAAGGCAAACAACCTGCAGGCGAAGCCGGAGCAGATTCGTGCCGAAGTGGACGAATTCGCGAAAAGCTACGAAGACCCGAAGGAGGTCGTCCGCTGGTATTATTCCAACCAGCAGCGCCTTGCAGAAATGGAAGCCTACGTCGTCGAGGCTAACGTCGTCGATTTCGTGCTCAGCAAGGCCAAGGTCACGGACAAGGAAGTGAGCTTCGAAGAGTTGGCAAGCGCAACGGCGCAATCGTAAGCGTCGCTGTAGCGGCGTGCCGGCTGTCGGAGCGACGGCCCGCACGCCGTTTTTTTCTTAAGCGTCGCGTTGGTTGCATTGCGTCGGGTTTTACGCACTTGAATATTACGTCGTCGTACTCACCTGTCCGGTACCGAATAAATATCCCCAGACAAGGATCCATTGCATGACCTTTCGCGCCCAAATGCTGGACACGTTGACCTCCCAGTCGTCACGGGATCTCGAAGCGCAGGCGCTCGGACTGGTGCCGATCGTCGTGGAAACGAGCGGCCGTGGCGAGCGCTCGTATGACATCTACTCGCGTCTGCTGAAAGAGCGCGTGGTGTTTCTGGTTGGTGAAGTGAACGACCAGACGGCCAATCTCGTCGTGGCACAGTTGTTGTTCCTTGAAAGCGAGAATCCGGACAAGGACATCAGCTTCTACATCAACAGCCCGGGCGGGTCGGTTTCGGCCGGGATGGCGATCTACGATACGATGCAATTCATCAAGCCGGACGTGTCGACGCTGTGCATGGGTCTTGCAGCCAGCATGGGCGCGTTCCTGCTGGCGGCCGGCGCAAAAGGCAAGCGTTTCACGCTGCCGAATGCACGTGTGATGATTCACCAGCCGCTGGGTGGCGCACGGGGTCAGGCGTCGGACATTGAGATCCAGGCACGTGAAATCCTGTATTTGAAGGAGCGGCTGAATCAACTGCTCGCGCATCATACGGGCCAGCCTGTCGAGCGTATCGCACGCGACACCGACCGCGACAATTTCATGTCCGGCGATGATGCTCAGGCGTACGGTCTGGTCGACCAGGTGCTGCACAAGCGTCCATGATCCGGTGCGTTCTCGCCCTATTTGAAGGGCGGGAACGACCGCGTTTTTGGTGTGAAATAATCAGATTCGTCCAAACGCCTGCGGCAAGCGCCGTCACTGCCTTTGCTCATTCGCCCCAACTGCGAGGCAGGGGCAAACGGCGTATCATGTAATCGAGTGTCCGGAGGCTCGCACATCTATGGCGGACAAGAAAGGTTCAAACAGCGAAAAGCTGTTGTATTGCTCGTTCTGCGGCAAGAGCCAGCATGAAGTCAAAAAGCTGATTGCAGGCCCATCGGTCTTCATCTGCGATGAATGTATCGACCTGTGCAACGAAATCATTCGTGATGAAGCCGCGGGCGCGGGTATTGAAGCGGGCTTGTCCAAGTCCGATCTGCCGAGTCCGCAGGAAATTCGCGAGATTCTCGATCAGTACGTCATCGGGCAGGAACGCGCGAAGAAGATTCTTGCGGTCGCTGTTTACAACCACTACAAGCGCCTCAAGCACCTCGACAAGAAGGATGAAATCGAGCTGTCGAAGAGCAACATCCTGCTGATCGGCCCGACCGGTTCAGGTAAGACGCTGCTCGCACAAACGCTCGCACGACTCCTGAACGTCCCGTTTGTCATTGCCGATGCAACGACGCTGACGGAAGCCGGCTATGTCGGTGAAGACGTCGAGAACATCATCCAGAAGCTGCTGCAAAACTGCAATTACGAAGTCGACAAGGCCCAGCGCGGGATTGTCTACATCGACGAAATCGACAAGATCAGCCGCAAGTCGGACAACCCGTCCATCACGCGTGACGTGTCGGGCGAGGGTGTTCAGCAGGCCCTGTTGAAGCTGGTCGAGGGCACGATGGCGTCGGTGCCGCCGCAAGGTGGTCGTAAGCATCCGAATCAGGATTTCATCCAGGTCGACACCACCAATATTCTGTTTATTTGCGGTGGCGCGTTCGATGGCCTCGAAAAGGTCATCGTCGATCGTACGGAAAAGACGGGCATTGGTTTCGGCGCGAGCGTCAAGAGCAAGCAGGACCGTGACGCCGGCGAAGTGCTGCGTGAAGTGGAGCCGGAAGATCTGATCAAGTTCGGTCTGATTCCTGAACTGATCGGTCGCCTGCCGGTGGTCGCCACGCTCGGCAAGCTCGACGAAGCGGCACTTATGAAGATTCTCGTCGAACCGAAGAATGCGCTGGTGAAGCAATATCACAAGCTGTTCAATATGGAGCGCGTGGAGCTCGAGATTCGTCCGGGGGCGTTGCAGGCGGTTGCGCGTAAGGCAATCCGTCGCAAGACGGGCGCGCGCGGTCTGCGCTCGATCCTGGAACAGGCGTTGCTTGATGTCATGTACGAGTTGCCGGCGATGAAAGGCGTCAGCAAAGTCATCATCGACGACAACGTCATCGACGGCGACGGGAAACCGTTGCTGATCTACGAAGACGCGCCGAAGGTTGCTGGCTCGAACTGATCGGCTTAAAGGTTTTGCGAAAAAAGCCGTTCATGGCAGCGTGAACGGCTTTTTTGTTTATCTTGGGTTAGGATGGTTGTGTTTCCTTTGGAGTCACTGAACTTTTCCCACACGCGGAGGCCTTGTAATCGTTTTTGCAGGCCTCACCTATCGAACGAACTGATACCACTCATGGGGAAATGAAATGTCAGGAACCCAACTCCTCCCGCCGGAACGCACTACGCTCCCGCTGCTCCCGCTGCGTGATGTAGTCGTTTTCCCGCACATGGTGATTCCGCTCTTCGTAGGCCGCCCGAAGTCGATCAAGGCTCTCGAAGCAGCGATGGAAGGCGGCAAGCACATCATGCTCGTCGCCCAGAAGACGGCTGCGAAAGATGAGCCGACCGAAAAGGACATGTACGAAGTAGGGTGTATTGCCAACATCCTGCAAATGCTGAAGCTGCCGGACGGTACCGTGAAGGTGCTCGTCGAAGGCTTGCAGCGCGCGAAGACGCTCTCGATCGAAGAGCAGGAAACGCAGTTTTCGTGCGAAGTCATGCCGCTCGAGCCGGACCACGCCGACAGCGCTGAAACTGAAGCGCTGCGTCGCGCGATCGTGTCGCAGTTCGACCAATACGTGAAGCTGAACAAGAAGATCCCTCCGGAGATTCTGACCTCGCTTGCGGGCATCGACGAAGCCGGCCGTCTGGCCGACACGATTGCAGCGCATCTGCCGCTCAAGCTCGACCAGAAGCAACACATCCTCGAGATGTTCCCGGTCATCGAGCGCCTCGAGCATCTGCTCGCGCAACTCGAAGCTGAGATCGACATCCTGCAGGTTGAAAAGCGCATCCGTGGGCGTGTGAAACGCCAGATGGAGAAGAGCCAGCGCGAGTACTACCTGAACGAACAGGTCAAGGCTATCCAGAAGGAATTGGGCGAAGGCGAAGAAGGTGCGGATCTCGAAGAACTCGAGAAGCGCATCACGGCCGCGCGCATGCCGAAGGAAGCCAAGAAGAAGGCTGATGCCGAGCTGAAGAAGCTCAAGCTGATGTCGCCGATGTCGGCCGAAGCCACCGTCGTGCGCAACTATATCGACACGCTGATCGGCCTGCCGTGGCGCAAGAAGAGCAAGGTCAACAACGACCTCTCGAATGCAGAACGCGTACTCGACGAAGACCACTTCGGTCTCGAGAAAGTCAAAGAACGTATTCTCGAATATCTTGCTGTCCAGCAACGTGTGGACAAGGTGAAAGCGCCGATCCTGTGCCTCGTTGGGCCTCCGGGTGTCGGTAAGACGTCGCTCGGTCAATCGATTGCACGCGCAACGAATCGCAAGTTCGTCCGCATGGCACTCGGTGGCGTGCGCGACGAGGCCGAAATTCGCGGCCATCGCCGGACCTACATCGGTTCGATGCCCGGCAAGATCCTGCAAAGCCTGACCAAGGTCGGCGTGCGCAATCCGCTCTTCCTGCTCGACGAAGTCGACAAGATGGGTCAGGATTTCCGCGGCGATCCGTCGTCGGCGTTGCTGGAAGTGCTCGATCCGGAACAGAACCATACGTTCGCGGATCACTACGTCGAAGTCGACTTCGATCTGTCGGACGTGATGTTCGTGGCGACGTCGAACTCGCTGAACATTCCGCCGCCGTTGCTCGACCGGATGGAAGTGATCCGTCTGTCGGGTTACACCGAAGACGAGAAGGTCAGCATTGCGCAACGCTATCTGTTGCCGAAGCAGAAGAAGAACAACGGCCTGAAGGAAGGCGAGGTCGATGTCACGGAAACTGCAATCCGCGACATCATTCGTTACTACACGCGTGAAGCGGGTGTTCGTTCGCTCGAGCGTGAAATTTCGAAGATCTGCCGCAAGGTCGTGAAGATGCTTCTGCTGAAGAAGGCAGAGGGCGCCGTGAAGGTCGACGGTAGCAATCTCGACACATTCCTTGGCGTACGCAAGTACGACTTCGGTCTGGCAGCGAAGGACAACCAGGTTGGCCAGGTCACGGGTCTCGCGTGGACGGAAGTGGGCGGCGATCTGCTGACCATTGAAGCCGCCGTGATGCCGGGCAAGGGCAACGTGATCCGCACGGGTTCGCTCGGCGACGTGATGAAGGAATCCGTCGAAGCGGCACGTTCGGTGGTCCGTTCGCGCTCGCGCCGTCTCGGTATTAAGGACGAAGCGTTCGAGAAGCAGGACATCCACATCCACGTGCCCGAAGGCGCGACGCCGAAGGACGGTCCTTCGGCCGGTATCGCGATGACGACCGCGCTGGTGTCGGTGCTGACCGGTATTCCGGTGCGTGCCAATGTGGCGATGACTGGCGAAATCACGTTGCGTGGTGAAGTGCTGCCAATCGGCGGTCTGAAAGAGAAGCTGCTCGCAGCGCATCGCGGCGGCATCAAGCTGGTGCTGATCCCGGAAGAAAACGTCAAGGATCTGACGGAGATTCCGGACAACGTGAAGAACGCAATTGAAATCGTGCCGGTCCGCTGGATCGACAAGGTGCTCGAACTTGCGCTCGAACGTGTGCCGCAAGCGTTAGTGGAAGAAGAGCCAAAGCCTGCCACGCCCGTCGCGGCAGAGCCCGGTAAAGAGGCCGCAACGGATGTGGTGAAGCACTAAGTCATTTGATGCCGTAGCTAGTCTTCGGATCAATAAAAACCCGCGGCATGGTCCGCGGGTTTTTTATTATCTGAGGTGAATTCACGGATGCATTCCCCATGCTTCCGAAGGGCGTTTCCCACTCTATGGGTCAATGCCTTCGCTCTAAACTGCAGAATCGTCCTCATATTCAGCAGCCGCAAGATTTGGTTATCAAATGATGCGAAAAAGTCCCCTCTAATCCGGCGCAACCCCGCTTGACACAAGGGTTTCGGCCAATTCTAATTGACTGGCTCGGCGTCCTTGCCGTGCCGCATGGATACTTGGCGCTAAAAAGCGCCTTTACGATTGCCCAAAAATATTCTCGGGGGTTGGAATGAATAAGACGGAATTGATCGATCACGTTGCACAACAAGCCGACATTTCGAAAGCGGCGGCAGGACGTGCATTGGATGCCGTGATCGATGGCGTTAAGGGTACGTTGAAGAAGGGCGGTTCGGTGACACTGGTGGGCTTTGGTACGTTCGCGGTCGGCAAGCGCACGGCGCGCACGGGCCGCAACCCACGCACGGGCGCAGCGATCAAGATCAAGGCTGCAAAAGTGCCGAAATTTAGGCCTGGCAAAGCGCTAAAAGATGCGCTAAACTAATCGACTTGCTGCTTGAGGGTGATGCGGTTTAGAAGATTGAGAAATCTGAAAAGCGCGGCACCGTATAAGCAGCAGGCAGAATCGCGGAGCGGGTGCTTAGCTCAGTTGGTAGAGCGGCGCCCTTACAAGGCGATCCCGTCTAAGGTTTCCGCCTGGCGTTCCAAAGATTCTGCTGCAAAATCAAGGGTTTACGGCTTTCAATGCTGTAAGCCCTTTTTTCATTTCTAGCCTTTCTGTGCTCGCGGCGTCCCATCATTCGTCCCACGTCTAAGCCGCTGAAGCGCATTCTAACGCCTCTTTGACGACTGGGGAAATAGAGCCCCATCGCTGGCCGCGCTCGATCTTCGAGATTGTCGCAGTACATACGCCGTGCTCGCGCGCCAGCTTCGACCGTAAGCCCCATTCGGATCCGCGTTCAGATAGTGTCGAGCGGATCGCGGCGACGCTGGCCGCGCTAAGTGATGCGTTGGCATTACCTTCGCCGCGCCGCGCCGCCTTGACCGATTCTGTGCGGCGTATGCCTGTGTTTGCTTTTCCTGCTGTCGGCGAGCGGTTCAAAAGCTTCTCCGGACATTCGTCGAGAAAGAACGATAGCCAGGTCTGTTCCGTCGCTTCCAGCTTGTCCAGTTCATAGACGCGCGCCAGCAAAACGAATTGGTGAGCGTCGATACCGTGAGTATCGAACGAGGCTTGAAGGTTTACGTTTTCGTGACAGCCGCGCCGGCCTTTGCTGCGGTGATCGCTGAACCTGCGGCCTACTCGTTTGGACGCGCCAAGGTAGAAACGACCGTCCGGAGCGACGATACGATAGACAGCCGCGACGGTTCGCAGGGGATTCGGTTTGTTATGGGGCGACTTGTGTTTTGACATGCGCGAGGCTCCAACTAAGGCTTGGGAGTCTCGCGAGTTCTGGCGAGGGTAGTGCTAGGCTGTTTCGCTGGCCGGTCTGCCGGTCAACTGCGCGAGGATCGCGACTTGGGTAGCGCCAGCGGGTCGGCCCGTGACGTGAAAGGCGAGTATAGAGTAAACCCTATGGTGTACGCAACTAGTCAGCGCTTCGACATTAGCTCTTTACGAAGCCTTTCCATGCCAGCAGTTTCGACGCCTGACGCACGGCCGCGCGTTTGCGAACCGGTGATCAAACGATAGTTGGCGAGGCGCACGGCCGGCGACATGGTCTCAAGAAAATTTTTGATAGCAAGCTTCGCCAACTGTTCGCGGCTAGGCGTCGCGTAGTTGTTGATATCGTCGGAGCGGATCATTTCGTTTTCCTCTTGAATTTCTCTTTAAGGTGTTTGAACAGGGCTTTACTCGCGGCCCACGTCCTGAACATCGCCCACGCCAGCATTAGGGTATGCAGTGCATCGGCAATGAAAGTACTAGGCAGTTGCGGTCCTGTGCCTTGATCGTTGTTCACGCGGTCACCCGTCCGATAGCGCACTCTACGTCTTCGATCGCGCGCTCAATCACGTCAGGCGGTAGATTCGATGCACGAAGGTGAGCGGCCGCCCAATCGCAGTAACCGTCTATGATTTCTTCGCATCCAGGAAACTCGCGAGCCCGCGCTGTGTCCAGGGTTGCTTCAATCGACTTATCGATAGTCGCGTCGCTGATCAGGTCGCGCGAATGCAGGTACATCAGGCCAGCGAGCATAATCCGTATTAGTTTGTGCGGCCCCATTTTGACCCCTACACACATTCTCGAAAGGGCGTTTGAAATCGGCACCCCGAACGGACCTGCAACGAATGCGAGCATATGTGGGTTTTTAACGATGCCGTCCCTTGTGAAATGTGCGGAAAACTGACGAACTCCGCGACCGTCTTTCATGACGTGATAAAAGGCTTCGACGTTCTCAAGTGATATAGTCGAATCGGCGCACGAAGTGAGAACGTAGAGAACGGCGTCTCGACGATTCATCTTGCCTACCAATTGAGTTTTGCACATGATAAGGATTCCAGATTTAATGTTGAAGATTGAAGGCGGCCCGTGCTGGCGCCGCGATACAGGCGTTACTTTCCGGTAAGCATCTTCGCCGTGAGCGCGGCGACACGTTCCGCGAGTTCTGCTTTCGGCAACGTAGAATCTTCAGCCAGAAGACTTATTGCCGCTTCAAAGTCGGCAACGCTGGCGAACTCGACCGCGCCGTCTTCGCGCGACCGGCAATTGATTTTTTGCGTGTCCATGTTTAGTTATCCTGTTGAAATTGGAAAGTGCGCGGCCCGTGCTGGCGCCGCGAGTACTCGATTACTGTTGACCCTTCAGGCGCGGCTTCGTCTTGAACAGCGCTGCGGCTTCGGCGAGTGTCGCGCCAGTATTGACGGTTACGGGTTTGGCTTCTGGCTCGACGGGCTTCGTCGCTTCGGCTACTGCCTGCGTTGCTTCGTTGGCTTCGGGGATGGTCGACATGATCAGGTTTCCTAAAGTGATGGTTTGGTGAGAGGGTTGCGGCTTCGTGATGACAGCCGCGTATTCAGGTAGTTGTTAGCCTTTAAGTGCGCGCATGAAATCGCCGACCGGATCGGTTGACGTGGTCCGGTCGAGACCGAATCGAAGGCGGATCGCTTCGAGCTCATCGCCGTTCGCTATCGCCCGTTGCAGTGACTGTTTACGCGCGTTCGCTTGCTCGATTTGCAAACGCGTTGCAGCGTCGACTGTCGGAACGTGCAAAGAAGATACGCTTTGAGCGTGTGCCAGAATGGCCTTACGGCCCGCATCAGTTGCCGCAGCGTCGAGCGCGCCAGAAGTAGCGCCACTGTGCGGAACCTGACCGCTGTTCGTTTCCATCGTGTCGTCTTCCTCACCCGCCGCGACGCTTTCGGCAGTAGGCACGACTTCGGCTTGTGCCGCCTGCGCTGCTGCGGTCTTTTCGGCCTCGTTCTCGCGAGCGAGACCATTACACTGCGCCAAAACTTGCTGTACTGCGGCGCAGGCGGCACGCCAACATTCCTCGACCTTGCCTTGCAGTTCCGGCGGAATATCGACACCGGCCGCATCCTGTGCCAGCAAATTGGCGCGAACATCGCGAACATACGAAAGGCCATTACATACCTTGTATGCAGTTATGGCGAAGTCGAGCGTTTTGGCGGCCATTGCAGGCGACATTTTGCCCGTGAATTTCTCACCCTTGACGGTCGAAGACTTCGCGGCGCGTTGCGTGGATCCCGCGTTAGAGCCGCGATCACCATCGGGCTTCACCGCAGGAATACCGTTGACGGTAGGTTGCACGCGCACACCTACGCGCTTGTCGGCTACAGCGAAACCCTTGTTCGCGCGGGTAGGGTGACGATTGGATGCGGACATTTGTTTGCACTCCTGAGTGATTTGCATACAGTATAAATCACAATTTGCTATTTAGGGGAAAACCCTACTACTTATTTTTCGGATTTTTTAGCCTCGGCCAGAACGTCGCGGACTTCTTCAGCTACGCCCTGAACGATACTGAACACGGTCAACATAGGCGCGGCCATGCGCACGGCGGATCCGCTAGTTGTGTTTCGAAACCCCATTTCGCGCATGATCCCGAAGAGAATTTTTGCTGAAGGGAAGTCGTCGAGCTTGAGCAGTTCGGCGGCCGCCTTCAGGTCTTCATATCCGTATGTCAATTCGGATTGGCCGGCGTTGCGTGTGACACCATAAGTCAGGCAAGCCGCGATCAACATGCTTACTTCCTCTTTTCCGAACATGATTAGGCTTCCTCTTTTTCCGCCTGGCATGCCGCGACAAAATCATCGCGGGTCTTCGCGCACATTGCCTCAAAGTCAGCCATGGTGATAACGAACCGGCCTTCACGGTAGGTAAAGCGCATATTCAGCATTGCCATACGCAGCGCAGCGCGATCCGCAACCGTGGTTTTCGCAGTCTTCCTGATCGTTTCGATAAGGTCGTCCACGTCTACGCTTAAATCGCCGTTAGGGTGCAACGTTTTGTTGACGATAAAGAACGCGTGTTGGATTTCTTTGTGGTTCGACATGGGTCGAGCCCCCTTAAGTTGGTGAGGATACGGCCTAAGTATAAACCCTTAAATCGCAAAAAGCTATTCTTAGGCCGGAATATTTTTAGCGCCGCGACTTCGCTTCCTTGGCGGCCCGATACGAGGCGTCTGCCTGCGTGATATTGGCGGCCATGTTGACGTCAAAGAGGCGTATCGCATCTTCTAGCGAGTAGTACTCTTCTAGCTCGCGCAAATTGGCTTTACCGCTGTTGATCAGGCTGGCGATGATCGGATCGATACCAGGCGCAACGCGGGCTTCAACGTCGCCGCGCAGGTATCCGGGAACCTTGAGCGGCTTCCAGTCGCGCATAAAGCCCGTGTTGACTTCCGACCATGCGAGCAAGACCGCTTCCAGCACGGCGTGCGCAGGGACGAAGCCGGTACGCTCCTTTATGTGCTCGTTAACCTTGGCGCGTGTGTCGAGCCTAAGCCATTCATCTTCGCCAGTCTGGATTTCCAGCAACCGGCAAACTTCCATAGCGTCAGGCGGGCCGGCCCGGTTGATTTCCTCGAATGCGCTTACAGCACCGGTTTGAGTGGTGCGGAAGCGCAAACCTAGGACTTCGAAGGTTTTCAGTTTGCGCGCCATGGTTAGATTTTATCCCCCGTTCTCATATCGTTAAGAACCTGCTGAAAGGTCTTGCCGAGCACGTCTTCCACTCTGCGTTCGAATTCTTTTTCGTCAAAGCCCTTGAAGCCGTTGAGGTTGACCGCAATGTTCGGCGAGCCGATCGCGATCGTTTGCCCCTGTGTGAGTGACGTTTGGCCGCCTTCACGCGAGCGGGCCAACACTTCAGCGCCGTTCGCTTCAAGGTTGCGTTCGTTTAGCGCTGCGGTCTTCAATCGCTGCGCGGCGGCCTGTTTCTGAACGATATTCATACCGCCAGCATTCGCGGCCTGATACGCGTTCATAAACTCAACTTTCGCGTCCGACATGGCACGCTGATAGCCAATGTTTACGTCGCCTTTGTTGTACGTGCCGCGCAAAAGCATTTCGGGCGTAATGCCTTGCCCGTGCATGCCGGCCGCGATCGCACCGGCAACGTCACGAAGGCGCGTTTGCGCAAAACTTGCCGTCTTACCCATTGTCGAGTTGTTCGCATTCGCGACGGGGTGATATTGACCCGTACCCATCGAACCACGGTAGAAGCCGTTAACCTTTGCGACATAGGCGGGGTCTGAGTTGCCGTTGTAATTGTTGAGGCCGCCAGTGATATCGCCGTGCGCCCGGTCGATTGATTCGCGAAGCACGCGAGCGCCTACCTCGATATTCGCGGCCGGGTCCATAATGTCTCGCCCGTTACCGTATGCTTTCCAGTTGCCATGATTGATCTGCATCAAACCCTTTGCGCCTGTCGGGCTCGTCTTGCCGTTTTCACCGGTTGATTCGGTCATCAGGACGGACCACATAAGCGCGGGATCAAGGTTGTATTTCTTCGCGCTCGCTTCGATAAGCGAGGCATACGGGCTCGACTTCCAATCACCGGATCCGCCACTACCCGGAGTAAAGGTTGTTCCGCCCCCTTGCGCGACGCGGCCGGATGCAGAGCCGCCCATACCACCGGCCGCGCCTGACTCGCCGGCTAGGGTAGCGTCCACGGTCTTTTCGTCGAGCGTGGTAGTGAAGGCATTCACTGACGATTGGAACAGTGCAGCGGCGCGCGCAAATTCCGTCGAAGCGTCAAACGTCGTCTGTTGAGCTTCCTTATCTTTCTTCGCATCTTCGACGAGTTTTTCGCGTTGCTCTGCGACGCCAGCGATCGCCGCTTGCGTATCTTTCAGTACGCTATTGTTGGGGTCAACCGGACCACCATCCGCAAGCATGGCACTGTCACCCATCTTTTTCATCCACGCGAGCCAACCACCATTCGCGGACGGGCTAAGAGCTTTACCTGTCGCCTTTCCCATCTCAACCATCGTCGCGGCGAAGCCGACAGAGAACTCTTTGATGGCGCTTTTACCCTCGTTGAACGTCGTGTTCAAATCCTTAAGATTCTGGTTGTACTGCTGAATGTTGGCGATCTGATCATCGCTCATGTTGATCTTGCCGGCGTCCGCACCCTTGCTGCGCATTTCGTCAACCATGCGCGGGTCAAGGCCGCCATACGTCATACCGAGTGCTTCGGCTTGCCCCTTGTCCATACCCTGAAAGCGCTGCCCGATCAAGCCTAGATTGTCTTGAACGGATGAGCCCACGTTGCCGCCCATCATTGCGAGCTTGCGCGCTTCGGCGCCTGTCGGGTCAATGCGCGCGGCAGAAACCAGGTTCGCCATACTGCTTAGACTGTTGTCGACCGTTGCTCGATCAACATTCCCACTTGCGGTGAGACTGCGCCGAAGACCTTCCAGGTTGGTAAGGCTTACACCTGTTCCGTAGGCAATCTTAAGATTGGCGTTGTATTCGCCTACCTGATCGGATGCAAACTTGATTGCGAGCCCTACAGCCGTGATTGCCGCGCCAACAGGACCGGCCGCGCTTGCCAGTTTCCCCAGTGAACCGATAGAGCCGCCAATCTCGGACGTCAAGCCCTTGAAGTGTTGCGTAAACTCCTTCAGGTTCTTTGAAGACTTTTCGTGTGTCTTATCAACGCCGTCCATCTTCTCGCGGAGCTTGTTGAGCCGATCTATCGAGTCTTTTAGCTCCACGGTGTACTGAAGTACGAACTTGTCGAGATCATCGGCCATTACTTGGACTCCTCAATATTTTTAGCCATCAATTCGAGCATCGGGCCATACATGCGAACGACTTCGCCCAGGAAGCCGGCGCCCATCTGTTCGCCGATCGCGGCATACTTCGGCCCCAATGCATCGTCTACCACCTTCGACGTGATGCTATTGAACGCAAGGCACGATTCAACCAGCTTATCCACGTCAAGCCATGACTTCAGCGCGGCGTTAATCGCTCCTTCACCGGCAAGCGGTCGACCATCGATCGATACATAAGCGAGCACGCGAACGATGATCCGGCGGCGCTTGACGTCATCGTTGGTCTCATGCACTTCGAGCCATTGGTGTTTGATTTCGAACCCGTCAAGCGCGTTGAACTCGCCTAGCGTCGCTTCGCGGCCATCGGCCAGTTTTACAATGTTCGCGGCTTCCATCACTCGCTTTCCTGTGTGAAATGTTGATCGATGTTTTTCGATACCATGGCGACCACTTCGGCCGCGTGCATGGCGCCCCTGAATATGTACTGGCGACTTCCTCCGGTAAACTCCCATGGGGTAGCGCCGGCCGCGATCATCGCGCGCGACAGAACGTTCTTCGGGATCCTGTTGAATCCCTGAGACTGTGCAACCGTGCGAACGTCGCGGCCATGTACGTTAATCTCAAGGGTATCGCGCTTACGGCGCATTCGCGTTGCCGCGATGATCGCGGGTAGGGCGCGGTAAAGCTTCACGGTTAGAAGCTTTCCATCTTCGCCGCACCATTCGGTGATTCGTGAGCGAACCATTGCTTAGTTCCGGGTTAGTCGAAATTAGGCCGGCAAGAGCCGACGCGCGCACGTTCAATGCGACCCTGTTCGAATTGCGTAAACTTCAGCGAACGGAGCGCCGCGAGTGCCTTGTCTGAGCGTGCCTTCTGGAACGTCGATTGCTCGCCAGCGTCGAGCCTGCATTTCGTATTGAGCATCAACAGCGATTCGGTACAGGCGTGTGCGATACGATCCCGAACGCGGGTTTGCTCTTTCAGAATGTTCTTAGCGCCTACAGCCGCAATCACGTCTTCGACCATGCCGGCGAATTGGGTTGTTAGTTCGAAGCCCGCCATAAGCGCTTCTACGGCGTCAGGGTGACCGCTCAATTCGTCAACCGTACATGCGGCTTCACGCGTCGAGAAACCGAGCACGCGTAACGCGCAATAGGTCGACAGCGAAGCGCGCGATACGATCGCGTGAATGGTCAAGGGATCGTCGAGCAATTCGGCGGCCGTATAGGTATTCGAGTCATCTTTGATTCGGATAGTGTTTAGCATAACTAAGTATCCTTGTGATGTGAGCCGGGTTGGTGTTTACCATTATAGACATGGCGTTTCTAAATTGCTATAGCAATTTGCGATTCTTTTTGATACACTGGGGATAACTAAACGTTAGGAATGCCAATCATGCCAATCGGTCAGCGAACCCTTCAGGTCAAGTTCACAATGCCGAATGGTTCGATTGTGACGCTTGACGACACGTTGGATCTGCACGTACATATCAAACGAAACGCGTACGTGACTCAGACGGTGGCGGACATTACCGTTACGAACCTGTCGCAAACGCTGCGTCAAACGTTACTGTCACGGATCAATGCGTACACAAACAATCGCGTACAAATCGGCACGGCCAACGGCGCGCAGATAGAAAGCGCATGGATTCCCGTTGAAATCGTCGCGGGGTACGCACAACCGTCTAACACGACCGTAGGTGCGAGCTACCAGACGGCGACCAACGCGGCACCTATCTTCACTGGACAAGCATTCCTGTCGCGGCCGATAGGGGATTTTCCAAACATGGGTGTGAACATTCTGGCCGCGACAAATCAGGTCGACAAGACTCGCGTTCCAACCGCATGGCCTGGGGGTCAACAGACATTCGCCTATATGGTGCAGTGGGTAGCGAGTCAGATTGGTTGCAACTACATTTGCAACACGTCGGTTAATGACGTGCTCGTTACGAATCCTTTTTCGGGTGCGATCTATGTCGGTCAACTGGTTAAAGAGCTTGCTGCGTTAGTGCCGGCGATCGGGCCGCGTGTCGAAGTCTTCATTGATATGGACGGCACGCTAGTCGCGCGTGACCTTGGCGCCACCATCGCAAATCAGGCCGCTATCACCGTGGATGAGTTTATCGGCCAGGTGGGCGCGACAGAGCAGGGGATTCGTTTCAAGACGCTTCTTGACCCGCGCATTCGCCTGATTTCTAACGTTCAGGTCCAGTCGACACAAAGCCCATGGTTTAACAGCATTGGATGGGTTCCGTTCAGTCTTGAGTATGACCTGACGTCGCGCGACGAGGCTTTCTATCTAACGGTTGACGCCGTGCCGCCTGCGAATGCTGTTCTCGCGTTCTAATCCATCTTTAAATAGGATAACCAACCATGTTGAACACAATCGCAAACATCGTATGCGCCGGTTTCTGTGCCTATGACCTTATGGTTTTCGGTCACTGGTTCTTTAAGAAGAGGAGTGCGGGCCGCGCGGCTTAATGCGGTTGATATCCTAGTGGTTTTGATACCATGATAAAAATAGGTTTCCACTACTAGGGTCAAATTGCTTGATTACCGGGGGTAAACCCTATATAGTCAATCCGTCGAAATCGTTCGAAGCCATTCGAAACATTTCGACCCTCAGAAAGGCCGGGGCTCTATCCGGTGCGCCAGGTGGCGCAACTGCGATAGGCAATTGCAGCGGCCAAAAAATTGGCCCACTAAGCGCTGTCAACGCCGTGGGCCAAAGATATCTGAGGTGTTCAGTATGTCAGATTCCCCATCCGTAAACAAGCGGCTTTTTCGCAATCGGACAAGCCTGCAAAACACCCTTTCCCAGTACTACTCGGACGCGATTGCGTGCGTCGACCTTATTCACGGCGATTTCAGCGGCGAAGTCGTAATTAAATTCGTGGGCGCCTATATCATTGCGCGCGCCTCGATCGCGGCCGGCAAGATCCCCAACGTCGAAGGTACGGGCGTTCGCTATATGGTGAGAACGGCCCTTAAGATCGGGGGTCACCATGGCTAAGAAAATCGCGCCCCCGACAGAAGCCGAAGTGAACTCGGAAGAGTTTCAGCTTGAAATGCAGGGCTTCAGCGCGGCCGCGCTTGAAAAAGCCGATGCTATCCGGGCTTCGAGTGTCGAGACGTTCAAAGAAAAGGCGCTGATCGCTGCAAATGCGGCTCAGATTCCCGATATCGTAGAGCGCGCGAAAGAACTCGAAGACGTCATTCAGTTTTCAGACGTGCGAAAGGTCCGCATGGGAGATCAATACGTTGCCGTGCCTGAGCCGACGGATACGAATAAACGCGTGGTGCTCGACTATCTGTTCAAGGGTGCCGAAGCCAAGCCGCACTTCGATAAATTTCGCGGCCGCATCGTTGATCATGCCGGCGTGATCGTAGATGACTTTTACAGCGGTACGGCCTTCCTGAACGCCTATAACGCCGTGGGTCTTCGCAAGCTTAAGCTTAAGGAAGTGATCGAGGCCGTGCGCGCCTATGCGCTCGACCATCGCCAGAACGACCTTTCCGAGCGCATAGACGGAATTGTTTCTAATATTGAATGGGATGGTAAAGAGCGACTGTCGACAGCGTTGATTGAAATGTTCGGGTCTCACGACACGGAGCAGAATCGCATTTTCGGCCTGTACTTCTGGACGTCGCTCTATTGCCGCATGATGTTTCCGGGTGAGCTCGCGCCGATCGTCCTGGTACTCTGCGGCGCGATGGATTGCGGCAAATCTTATTTTGGCAAATTGCTTGCGCGCATGTTGACCGGCGACGATCAAGCCGACTCGATTCAGTTCAATCTCGACAGCAACCGGATCGACTTCCTTCGCGATATCACCGGCCAGTCGGTAGTGTGTAACCTTGGCGAGCTAGCTGGCGCCAACCGTGCCGAGCTAAACCGCACAAAAGATTTCATTACGCGCACACACGATTCGTTCAGCTTTAAATTTGAAGGCTCGCTGTTGACTCCGCGCCAGTGGATCTGTATCGGCGATATCAACAAATACGAAGCGGTCTATCGTGATCCTAGCGGCAATCGCCGACTGTTCGTTATGCACTGCGGACAAGGCGACGATATCGAAGGCCAACCGCAGCAGATCCAAGGTTTCAAGGCTAACTTCGACGAACTGAAAAACGGTGGCCTGTGGCAACTCATGGCAGAAGCGCGGCACTGGCTCGAAAACAATGGCGGCCTTGACGGCTATCGCGACATGGTTCGTAGCGCTTCGAAAATGGTGTTTGAGCACAGCCAGAACGAAGTGCAAAACGATCGCGGGACGATTCGTGACGACAGCGTTGCACCGCATATCATCGCGGCTTTGAGTAATGCACCGTGTCGTGAAATCAAGGCGCGCGACGGATCCGGTAAGACGTTCGTTTTTTACGATCGCTCCGACCTGATCACGGCCATTCAGGCGGCCGCAACGCCGCTCGATCCGACGAAAGAACGGCGATTTTTGATGGACCTTGCCAAAGCGTGCGGTATGAAAGGTGGCGGGATTCCGGCTAAACGGGAGTCCGGACGCGTACCGGGCTTCGCTTTCTATGACCATCAGACCAAAGCGGCGTTGCTCACGGCTATCGGTGCGGACGGGGAAGCGGACGAGGCTAGGGTAATCTCCGGAACTGTAAGGAAGGTGGAAGGATTCTAAGACCGGTTTTGCAGAGTAACACCCACGCGGCGCATCCCTAAAGGTGCGCCGTTTTCGCTTCTGGATCACCGATCGGCGCGTAGTGCGGCTTAGTGCACTAACGAGGTAGCACTAAGGGTATCGGCCGCAAATGCCCGCCAGTAAAGGCTCTAGCCGCGATTTTGCCCCTTAGTGCTAGTGCTAGTGCTTAGTGATTTCGCCGCGCATAGAGCATTAAGACCTGTATTCCTGTGTGTATATATAAATTCATTTCACTAGAGCACTAAAGCACTAAGGGTAAATGTAAGGTGATGGAAGTCAATACTGGCGCGGCTCACAGCGATTTTTCCTTAGTGCAATTCCTTAGTGCTTACAGTTTTATAACCAATGGCGTAGCACTAAGGAATTGCGACCAACTCGCGGCAAGGCCCGCGCGAGTCCCACGCCAAATACTGGCGCGGCTAGGTCAGGGCTCCCACGCCTCAATTAGGCGATTGTCGCGGCGGTGCAGTCTCTAACTGGACTGGTATTAGCGTGCCAGTATGACTAGGTGTTTTCCTATTGCCGCCGAGCTTGACAGATTGATATTTGTGTGTTTAGGCCGTATAATGTCGTCACATTTCCACGGGGAATAAACCATGTCCAACGTTACCGCGCTACCCGTCGAGCAAGGCGCCCCCACGCGCCACCTGACAGCCGATCAGCACGCGATTCTGGATAAGTACCTTGAAGCGATCTTTCGCGGCCGGTCTGACGTCCAGGCGGCCTCCGCTTGTGGCGTCCCAATGCAAGGGATCTTGGCGTGGGTTGAGACCGCAGAAGCAGACCCATACGTTCAGTTTCGCCGCCGTGAGTTTTTCGGCCGGCTTAACGTTACGAAGTATTGGACGAAAGGTCATAGCGTGGTGACGCTCGCCGGTATCATCAATGACCCGCTGGTGCCAGCTAAAACCAAGGTAACGGCACTGGCGCTTATGTCGCAGCTACAAGGTCATATCGGCACGCAGAACCCGGATGAAAACCCGCGAGGCGTGAAGGATCCGCACGCATTCCTGAAGGGCGTATTGGCGGCGGGGAAGCGGTCGTGAGTATCGAACTAGACGAAGGCTCGCGCGTGCTGCTTTGCGAGATTGCGGAACAGCACGGCGAGCACGTCGCGGAGCGTGCGCTGTATCGCATGTGCTTGCGCGATCCCGAGCTAGAGCGCGGTGGCGTCGATTCGTTCTATCGTCAGAACCCGGCGGACGAGCCCGAAGAGACCCAACACATAGCGTCAGACCTTGGCGTCGCTTACGAGGCGAACCATACATGGATGAGCAACGCGATTCGCACCACACTAGGCGGCTTCGACTGGACGCCAGCAGACCTTACGCCAGCCTGGCGCGCCTTTGTTGAGGGTCTGGTATTGGCAGACGAACGAAGCCAGCAGAAGGCGCTTTTGGCCGTTCTGGAATCGTCGCCGGAAAATGAGCCGTTTCTCGAAGACTTGTTTGCGATTTGCGAGGCGATCAACGATGCACGGCCGTTTGCGCTGAAGCATCAAAGGAATGGACGCTGGCCGGATCCGGCAAAGCAGGCGGGCGACCCGCTGAGCCCTGTCGAGCTTGCCCTTGATCTGAAACTGAAAACGAACGATCTGGAGCCCACACAATGAGCCTGAGAGAAAAGCTTGTCGAGAGACTGAGCACGAAGCCCGCGAGCGAGCCCGCTGCAACGTTCTTCAGCGATCCGAAGGGTACGCAGACCCGCAAAAGTCCCAAAGGCGCCAAAGGGCGGAAATCAAGCGCCAAGCCGCGCCCTGAAGAGGCGATTGATACCGCGCCGGCCGTCGAATCCGGCGTGCAGCTACAGACCGAAATCGAGCGGCCGAGCGTCGCCGTGCATCGCATGCTTGAGCGTGCATCGCAGATTCAAGGGTACGGTGACGCACAGCCAACGAATGCGACTAAGTCGGACACGTTCCGCCGGCCGGGTTTGTATAACTCGCTAGGCTTGCGCGGTAACGGCCCGATGCACTTCAGCACGCACGGCGGATCGAGGCATGATGAGGCGTTGAACCAGGCGCGCGCAGCAGAGCGGGAAGCGAAGAGGGTAGAGCAGGAGTCGCGAGCCCTGCGCGGTCTCGATTGGCTGTCGAAGATCCTTGGCGGGTAGTCCTAAGCGTTTCACGTGAAACGATAAACCGTATATACCGTTTATACGGTTTTGTCCTGAAGCCCAAAAGAAAAGCGGACGCTCTATAAAGGCGTCCGCTTCGTCTACCGTAAAGGCGCGGCGATCACATGGGACAACTGAGAGGCTATTTCACTTTCTTTGCATCCTCGCATGCTTCTACGAAGGTCATGTAATCATCGGTTTTCGCGCCAAACTCGCTGTATTCGGTTGAGAACTCCCCCGCGTTTGGCTCGCTGAATACCTTGTGGCCGTCTTTCGCGTAGTAGGAGGATCCCCCAATCTCAAACTGCAACGCGCTACATTCGCCCTTCAGGCGCCAAGTCACAAACTGGTTGTAAATCGTATCCGCCGGACTTAGGTCTTGAGAGCTTCCGCTAGGCCGAATAAGCGGATTGCCGTCGCTGTATTCTGTGCGCACGGTTACATAGAATGAACCGTCATCGTTGCGCGTAATATGCGCCGTGTCGACATATTCAGTCTCGACGTGATCATTTCCATTGTCATCGGTATTTGTGCGGGTCCACGTTTGAACCCATGGGTTTGATACGGGCGTCGCGGTATCGCTCGATACCTGCGGTACTACTGCCGGGGTAGGCGCCGGCTGTACGGCGTGTGCGAACCATACAACGAAGGCCGATCCGAACGCGATCAGCGCAGCAGCTAAAGCGATCTTCTTATACATGATTAGGTATCCTATATATTTTCTGTGTACCAGGCGATACGCGGTATCAATCGCCTCATAAGGGCGCCCGCTTCGTTGCCACACAAGGCGCGGCTATCGCGTGGGACAACTGCGGGTCAAAAAACCTTATACGTCCGGTCGTTCCCGCTATCCCAATGAACGATAAACGCTCCCCAATGATTGGTCGGATACGCACAACCGAACGTGGTCGAACCGGCTTGCGCGTTGCGGGATAGAAACCCCTGTCCGTCCAGACAATGAACGGTTGAAATCTCGACGTGCGTTCCCGCGACGTGACGAAGCGCGGCCGTTTCGTATTCGCTTTGGTTGGCCGTGAAAGAGGCAAGGCCCGCCGGCATACCTTCGGAGTCGCGCGCCGCCGGTACGGGTTGCGAAAGGGTAGGGTCAGGCTTACCCGCGAGCCGCGCCACAAGCTGAACGTCCACGCATGGCCCTGTAAGAACGCCGCCATTGGCGAGCGATTGACGGCACCGTTCGGCGATGGACGGAAGCCTGTTTCCGTATGCATCAATGCGCGGCGCGACCGCCTGGTTATACAGGCCGATTGCAGCGGCGTTGCGGCCTGTGCCACCGCTTTGACTGGCGAGCGCCGCATCAGTCGAATAGTCACTTTGAGCATGGGCGCCGATGGGCGCGAGCAAGGCGACAGCAACGATGAGAATTTTCTTAAACATGGTTAGTTATCCTGGATATTGAAAACGCGCCAATGTTCGAGCGCGTGTGCTGGTTAGCTGAGTTGAATCTGCAACGTCAGGTCGAGTGCAGTAGACTTTACGACTTCGGCGAAGGTCATGCCATTTTTCTCTGCTGTTGCATGGGTCGAGTTTGACCACTCTGTATTGGCGATGATTCCGCCAACGATCGCATTGAAAAGCGCCCGATCCGGCGTCGCGGCGACAGCCTTAGACGTTGGCTCGCGAGCATCAATGTTTTCTCTGCGAAATGCAGCGAGCGCTCTACTATCGCCGGCCGGAACGGTGAACATTTCGGAAAGCGTCAGGCCCATCACAGCGGCCAGGCGTTCGAGCACGGGACCGGTAGCCGATACCGCGCCAGTCTCGATCTTGCTCAGGGTCGACACGCCAGCCTTTTCCGACAGTTCCGCGATGGTAAGCCCGCATGCAACGCGCCAAGCCCGGATAGCGGCGCCGATTTGGTTTTCAGTCATGATTCGTCCTATGTTGTCCGTCCGCGAAAATGCATCAGGTGACTAGAGAATATGGCATGTCGTGCATTTTTACAAGCATAATATGCACTTTGAAGGCACGACATGCATTTTCGGCTTTATCTCATGTCCCACGCCTTATCTGACGGGTCTTCCTACGCCTTTGAGAGGCGTTTAATCGAGCAACGAGACAATGTCGTCCGCGCGGAGGTGGACGTATCGCTGAAGCATCGCCAACGTTTTGTGACCGGAGACCGCCTGCAATTGCACCGTCGTTAACTTGCGCGCGAGGCGTGAGCAGGCGGTATGCCGTAGGTCGTGAAACCGGATATGAGGGATTTTCGCGGCCCGCACGGCGCGTATGAACGCGTGCGACAGGTCCAGGGTATCAAACATACAATCGGATCCGCCGGGTAGGGATCGAAGCACGGCTAGTGCGCGGCTCGACAGCGGCACGTCCCGAGCGCAACCATTCTTTGTGTCGTGAAGCCGGCACGTGCGCCGATCCCAGTCGATCGAGTCGCGGCGAAGACTCAGAATCTCACCCTGGCGCATGGCTGTTTCGAGCGCAAACACTACGGCGCCGTGCAGGTAGACGTTTGTCGACGCGAGACAGGCCGCCAGCAATGGACCTTCCTCGTCTTCCCTGAGCACGCGATCCCGTGCGGCCGGCGCCTTTGGACGCTTGACCTTGACGACAGGCACGGCGATACCCCAATCGATCGCCCGATTCATCGCAGCGCGGATAATGTTCAGTTCTTTCAGGACCGTACCGGGCTTGACGAGTGCCAACCTTTCATCGCGGAAAGCCGCGAGAGTGGCGGGGGTGATATCGGCCGCGCGTACCTTGCTGATCGGATGCATCAGAAATCGTTTGATCCGGTTTGATTCGTCAGCGCTCGACTTGTGCGCCGGGACGCAACGCTGATCGTAGAGCTTCAATACATCGCCCAATGTCTCAGTCTGCACAGGGGCGGCCGGCTCGACAGGTCCGTTATCCCATTCCCGCTCGACGGATCGCGCCCATTTGACAGCGTCCGCGCGTACACTGAATGTTGACGATTTCGGGGGAAAGCCTAGCCTCCGACATTTCACCTGAAACGATACATCGCCCTTGCTATTGACGCGCTTTGTAATGGTTGCCATAATTCGTGTCCCTGCTGTGTCCCATGACGCGGAACGGAGCACAGTAGATAGGCCGAAAGGCTTATAGAATCGCGGAGCGGGTGCTTAGCTCAGTTGGTAGAGCGGCGCCCTTACAAGGCGTAGGTCGGGAGTTCGAGCCTCTCAGCACCCACCAGTTCCCGGTTCGGCATGCAGCACACGTAGTATAAGGAGTGGTAGTTCAGTCGGTTAGAATACCGGCCTGTCACGCCGGGGGTCGCGGGTTCGAGTCCCGTCCACTCCGCCAGTATCCTTGAAAGGCGAACTCCGGTTCGCCTTTTTTATTGCCCGCTGTTGTAATATCGGGCGTTCCGTTTTTGGCATCCTTAACGCATGCTCGATTTCTTCCGCAATCATAAACGCCTGATGATGTTCATGCTGATCCTGGTCATCGTACCGGGGTTGGGTTTTGTGGGTATTCAAGGCTTCCGGGGCTTCTTTGACGAGAGCGCAAACGTCGCGAGTGTCAACGGGCACAAAATCACCCGGGCCGCGTATGACGACGCCATGCGTCAGCAACTGGATCGCGCACGCCAGATGCTCGGTGCGCAGTTCGACGCGAAGATGTTCGACACGCCTGAGCGTCGCAAGCAGTTGCTCGATAGCCTGATTGAACAGCGCGTGCTGGTCGACGAAACGCAACGCCTGCATCTGACCGCTTCCGACGACGCAGTGCGCCGGACGTTGATGAGCGATCCTGTCATTTCATCGCTCAAGAATCCTGACGGTTCGATCGACGTGAGCCGCTACAAGGAACTGCTCGCCATGCAGGGCATGACGCCCGATCAATATGACGAGCGCGTGCGCTATACGCTGGCAACGCAGCAATTGCCGGGCAGCATCGAGGGTAGTGCCTTCACGTCGAAGACGCTTGCACAAACCCTGACCGCACTCGCCGAGCAACAGCGCGAAGTGCAGAGTCTCGCGTTCAATCCGCATGACTATGTGGAAAAGGTGCAGCCGACGGATGCGCAATTGCAGGCATACTACGATGCGCATCGCAACGATTTCGCCACGCCCGCTACGGCCACCATCCAGTACCTGGTGATGTCGCCGGCCGCGTTGGCTGCGGGTATGCAGCCTTCGGATGCGGACCTCAAGAAGTATTACGACGACAACATCGCGCACTATCAGACCGCTGCGCAAATGCGTGCGAGCCTGATCCTGGTCTCAGTGGCACCGAACGCAAGTGCGGACGACAAGGCCAAGGCGAAGCAGAAGGCGGACGGGTTGCTGGCTGAGGCGAAGGCTCATCCGGACGACTTCGCGAAGATTGCCGAGCAGAATTCGCAGGATCCGGCTTCGGCGTCGAAGGGCGGGGATCTTGGCTATTTCGGCCGCGGCATGATGGCCGGTGGTCAGGCCTTTGATGACGCCGCGTTCAAGCTGAAGAAGGATGAAATCAGCGATGTCGTGCCGACAGACGTGGGCTTGCTGATCCTGAAGGCGACGGACGAAAAGCCTTCGGTCACGCAGCCGTTCGACACGGTCAAAGACTCGATCGCGAAGGACCTGAAGACGCAACTGGCGGCCAGGGCATTCAGCGAAGATTCGGATGGCTTTACCTCGGTGGTCTATGAACAGGCCAAGAGCCTGCAACCTGCGGCCGATAAATACAAGCTGCAGATCCAGACCGCCACGGTGACGCCGCAGCCCAACGCTGCGCTGCCGCCGGACAGTCCGCTGAATAACGCAAAGTTCTTGAGCGCAGTGTTCGCGAACGACTCGGTCCAGAGTCATAACAACACGCAAGCCATCGATGTGGGCAACAGCACGCTGGTTGCCGCTCACGTCACCGACTACAAGCCGGCCGCCGTGCCGCCGCTGGAGTCGATCAAGGATGCAGTGCGTCAGAAGGTCATTGCGGTTCAGGCCGATGAACTGGCGCACAAAGACGGCATCGCGAAGCTCGCCGAGTTGCAGAAATCGAATGCCACCACTGGGTTCTCGGCGCCTGTGAAGGTTTCGCGCAATGATGCGCAGGGCTTGCCGCCAGCCGCACTGAGCGCAATCTACAAGGCCGACTCGCAGAAATTGCCGGCTTACGTGGGCGTCGATCTGGGCGATGCGGGCTATGCCGTGTATCGCGTGAATGCCGTCGTGCCGGGTGCGCCGATCGATCCGCAACGTCTGGCCGCTGCGCAACAGCAGATCGCTCAGGCTGAAGCGCAGTCCGACGTCGGCGCGTATGTCGAGGCGCTGCGCGCCCGGTCGAAGCTCAAGTTCTATGGCTCGCTGGATAGCGGGCAAACGGGCGGCGACTGATCCCGAGAACGTGCGGCCGCGTAAGCGGCGCACGTCAGCGATACAAAAAACCCCGCAATTTGCGGGGTTTTTTCTTATCCGGCGAGCAATTCGCGGGACCGATAGACAGAAAAGGCTACCTTAGAGGCAACCGGTGATCGCGCCAGTGGCGTCGCTATTGGCACCGCCGTTGGAACGGAAGCCAACCCATGTGCCGGAGCCGCTATAGGCCGGACGCACCACGGCCGCGGCGCCGGTAGGCGGTTGCTGGCCCGGTACATAAACGTCCATGGCCTGGTCGTTGGCCATGGTGTCTTGCGAGACGACTTGCTGCTGCGATCCGTCAGCCCACTTCTGGGCGATACATTGCGCAACGGCTTTAGGGGGTTGCTTGCTTTGCCCAACCGATTGCACGCCAGCCGGCGGTTGAGCGGCGCAGGCAGAAATGGCCACGGTCAAAGCGATAAGGGGTAGGAATTTCACGTTATCTCCTCACAAAGGCGCTCGGGACGAGCCGGATTTCGCGGTCAGCGAAAATGTCTGAGCGACATTCCCTACGCTCGTGCCCAGTCGGTTCGCAACAAGATGTAAGAGCCTTGTCAGTGTGAGGGGCTGTCGTGCAGCAGGGGTTTCAATGTCGTCCACACGTTATCGAGTAGCACGCCTTGTGCCTGCTGGGTGGGATGCATCTGATCGGACTGGAACATCTCCGGTTTGTCCGCGATGCCCGCAAGGAGAAACGGCACGAGCGATGTGTGCAGTTCCTTCGACAGTTGCCCATATACCGCGTGGAACTTTTGCGTGTAGTCCGGGCCGTAATTGGGTGGCACGTACATGCCGACCAGCACGACCTTCGCATGACCTTGCTGCGCCACTTCGACGATCGTGCGCAAGTTGTCTTCGGTCGTGGCGATCGGCACGCCGCGCAGGGCGTCGTTGGCACCCAGTTCGACAATCACGATGCTGGGTTTGAGCCGCTGCATCAGTTCGGGCATGCGCGCACGTCCGCCGCTGGTGGTGTCGCCACTGATGCTTGCATTCGCAACGCTATAATCAATGCGCTCGCTGGAGAGGCGCTGGCGCATCAGCGCGACCCAACCCGTGTCGCGCGGTAGGCCGTACTCGGCGGAGATGCTGTCGCCGAGCACCACGATGACGGGTTTGGCCGGCTCCGATGGCACGGCGGCATGAGCCGCAAGCGGCAGCGTCGCCGCCATCATGATCACGCCGAGGGCTGTGTTCAACGCAGCGGCGCCACGTGCCGCCAGGCGCACTTTCAATCTACGCCTCACCATGCAAAAGAAAACTGATCCAGTCATCGAAGTGCGGGGGTTGTGCAAGAGGGTTAAGGATGCGACGGGCGAGCTGACGATTCTCGACCATATCGATCTTTCAATCGAAGGCGGCAGCAGCGTGGCAATTGTCGGTGCATCCGGGTCCGGCAAGTCTACGCTGCTAGGTCTGCTCGCAGGATTGGACAGCGCGACCTCGGGGTCGGTTCGGCTGCTGGGTCAGGAACTCACCACCTTGAGCGAGGATGAGCGCGCCGCATTGCGTAATGGCTCAGTCGGCTTCGTGTTCCAGTCGTTTCAATTGATGCCGCATTTGACGGCGCTCGAGAATGTGACCTTGCCGCTCGAGCTGCAAGGCGGTATCGTGGCGCGCGACGCGGCGGCGCGCGCACGGGGCCTGCTCGAACAGGTTGGACTGGGGCAGCGCACCCGTCACTATCCGAAGTTGTTGTCGGGTGGCGAGCAGCAGCGCGTCGCGCTGGCGCGGGCCTTTGTCACTCATCCTGCCATCCTGTTTGCCGACGAGCCGACCGGCAGTCTCGATGCCGCAACCGGACATGCGGTGATCGACCTGATGTTCCAGATGAATCGCGCCAACGGCGCGACCTTGATTCTGGTCACGCACGACATCGAACTTGCGCGTCGTTGCGACACGACGGTCACGATCGAGGCAGGGCGTCTCGCCTGAGGCTGACGGCGCACAAAAGAAAAGCGGGCCGTAGACGGCCCGCTTCACACGGTTTCCTTCAGCGTTCAGTCAAGTGGCGACGCTGACGCAAGCACGACACGTCGCCCACTTCACCTCAAACGCCGCGCCTTGATTAGCGCTTCAAAGCCGCACGCGCACGTGCGATCAATGCCGTGGTCGACGAGTCGTGCTTGCCGCTGTCGACGCTTGCCGAGGTCAGGTCGGTTTCGACGACCTTGCCGAGGATCTTGCCCAGCTCGACGCCCCACTGGTCGAACGAGTTGATGTTCCACACCGTTCCCTGCACCAGTACCTTGTGTTCGTAGAGCGCGATCAGCGCGCCGAGCGAGCGCGCCGTCAGCGCTTCGAGGATCAGCGTGGTGGTGGGGCGGTTGCCCGGGAACACCAGATGCGGCGCGAGTTCCGGCTTGTCGGGACCGGCCACCTTCTTCGCTTCCTCCAGCGTGCGGCCTAGCATCAGTGCTTCGCTTTGCGCAAAGCAGTTCGCGAGCAGCTTCGGATGGTGGCTTGCGAGCGGATGTTCCGGCGTGAGCACGGCGACGAAGTCGATCGGGACGATTGTCGGACCCTGGTGCAGCATCTGGAAGAACGCGTGCTGGCCGTTCGTACCCGGTTCGCCCCACGTCACGGCGGAGGTCGGGTAGTCGACCATCGCGCCGTCGAGTCGCGCGGACTTGCCGTTGCTCTCCATCTCCAGTTGCTGAAGGTACGACGGCAGATAGTGCATGGCCTCGGAATACGGCGCCACCAGATAGCTTTGCGAGCCGAAGAAGTTGCGATACCAGATGCCGATCATGCCCATCAGCACCGGCAGATTGCGTTCGAGCGGCGTATCGCGGAAGTGCTGATCCATATCGTTCGCACCGGCGAGCAGTTCGTCGAACTGTTTCGGGCCGATCGCGATCATGATCGACAGGCCAACCGCCGACCACAGCGAATAGCGGCCGCCCACCCAGTCCCACATCTGGAAAACGTTCTCTTTCGCGATGCCGAACTTGACGACCTCGGCCGGGTTGGCCGACACCCCGACGAAGTGTTTCGCCAGCGCGCTTTCCGGGCAGCCTTTTTCAATGAACCAGTCGCGCAGCGAGCGCGCGTTGGTCATGGTTTCCAGTGTGGTGAAGGTCTTCGAGACGATGATGGCGAGCGTCTCTTCCGGGTCGATCTGCTGCATCACGCGGTACAGATCGGCGCCGTCGACGTTCGACACGAAGTAGGTCTCGATCTCCGGCGCGGCCAGATGATGCAGCGAGTGCACCACCATCTTCGGACCGAGATCCGAGCCGCCAATGCCGATGTTCACTACATGGCGGATCCGCTTGCCGGTGTAGCCGGTCCAGGCGCCGCTGCGGACCTGATCGGCAAAGGCCGCCATCTTGGCGCGTTCGGCCGTGACCTCGGCATGGAACGGCGCCTTCGGATCGCTCGCGCGCAAGGCGGTGTGCAGGACGGCGCGGCCTTCGGTCGGATTGACAATCTCACCGGCGAACATCGCGTCGCGGCGTTTTTCGACACCGGCTTCGCGTGCGACCTGCACGAGCAGCTTGAGGGTTTCGTCGGTGATGCGATGTTTCGAGAAATCGGCCGCGAGACCGCCGCCGGCAAACGCGAAGCGTTCGGCACGGGTGGGAGCGGGATCGTTTGCCGGGGCAAACCAGTCGCGCATGTGCGCATCGCGAATCTGTTCGTAATGGGCTTGCAGCGAGGACCAGGCGGGGAGCGAGTTCAACGTCATGGGATCGTCCGTCTAACGTAGGGGCACGAGTGAAAGGCAGTGCGCAAAGCGCGGCCGCGGGGAGGTTCCGGCACGCTGGCGGGCTTCGGGTTCGCAAGGGTTCCCGGCTGGCCAGCGCAGTTATTCAGTATAGCGGCCTTGACGGCAAGCGCGCAGGGAGTTGGGCAGCGCATCCAGATAGCGGGATGGAATCGCTGCGCAAGGCGCGCGGGCGCCGGTCATGCGAGGCGCGAGCGGTATTCGGGTGGCACACGAGCACCACTCGCCGGTGTTCACGCCGCGTAAAACATCCGGTTCAACAGCTTGCGAACCATGGGTGCGAGTTCGCCAGCGGTGAGGCCCGCCGGTCCGTCTCCCTGTGCCGTCAGCGTGTCGGCGGCGAGGCCGTGCAGGTACACCCCCGCCAAGGCCGCCTCGTAAGGCGGCAGGCGCTGCGCCAGCAAGGCGCCGATGATGCCGCCGAGCACGTCGCCGGTGCCGCCGGTGGCGAGCGCGGCGTTGCCGGTCGGATTGAGGGCGAAGCGTCCGTCCGGAGCGGCGACGATCGTGCCGGTTCCCTTCAGCACGATTACGCTGGCAAAACGCGCCGTCAGGGCACGCGCCGCGGCGAGGCGGTCGCGCTGCACGGTGGGCGCATCGCAGCCGAGCAGGCGCCCGGCTTCAAGCGGATGAGGCGTGAGGACGCAGGGATCACCCTGCGCGCCACGCGCGGCGACCCTGGCTGCCAGCGAGGCATCGGCTGCCAGCAGGTTCAGCGCGTCAGCGTCGAGCAGCTTGGGGACGTCGAGGGCGAGCACGTCGTTGAGCACCTGAGTGGCGCGTTCGCGGCTGCCCATGCCGCAGCCGATCGCCAGCGCGTCCATCTTGTCGAGCGGCAGATCGTCGACGGGGTGCAGCATCAGTTCGGGATGCGGCGGATCGTAGGGCGGGGCGCCCGCGCCGAGCAGCGCGACATGCACTTTTCCCGCGCCGGTATAGAGCGCGGCGCGCGCAGCAAGAATCGGCGCGCCGCACATGCCGGTGTCGCCGCCGACCACCGCGAGGCTGCCAAACGAGCCCTTGTTGGTCGAGAAATCGCGCGCCGGCAAGAAGGACGCGAACAGCGCCGGGGCATTCAGTTGCATGGCGGGGCGCACGGTGCTCGCCACCTTCTCCACGCTGATCGGCGCGACGATAACCGTGCCTGCCAGGTCGCGTCCCGAGGCCATGAAGAGACCCGGTTTCGCACCGATGAAAGTGACGGTGTGCGAGGCGCGTACCGCGCTACCTGCATTGCCTGCGCCGACCACGTTGCCGGTATCGCTGTCGAGGCCGCTCGGCACGTCGAGCGCCAAAACCCGGCCTTGTTGTTTCGCGCGTTGCGACAGGTGGTGCGCGAGCGTCGCGAAGACGCCTTCGAGCGGCCGCGACAGACCGATCCCGAACATCCCGTCGACCAGCCAGCCATAGCGCTCGAATGACGTTGGCGGCGTGCCGGTGATCGCGACGCCGGCGGCGCGTGCTTCGGCGAGCGCCCAGCGGGCGTCGTCCGGTTTGACTTCGACGGGCATGCAGACTTCTACGGGGATGCCCGCGCGCTGCAGTTCGCTGGCGACCACCAGCGCGTCGCCGCCATTGTTGCCTGGGCCCGCGACGATCCAGACCGTGGCAGGCGGCGCCGCGGCGGGATCCAAAGCGATCTGTTCGCGCAGAAAGCGGGCGGCGGCGCGCCCGGCACGCGCCATCAGCGTATGGGGCGGCAAGCCGGCCATGGCGTCGGTCTCGATCGTGCGCAGATTGGCAAGCGAGAGGAGCGCGAGCGGGCGGTCATCCGGGCTCAGCAGAATGGGCGGCTCGGCGTCATGGGACGATGCTGCGGGCGCCACGGCTGTGGCATGCGTTGCAGGTGTAGCTTCAGTCATGGCAGTCTCAAGCGAGGTCCCCTGAGGGCGTGGAACTGTCATGGTAGTTTGAATGCGCGCGGGCCGGTTGAATTGCTCGGCGCGCGCCAGGCTCAGCGCCCGAAGCGCTCCGGTCGCAAGGCGGTGAGCGTTTCCGCCGGCAGTTCCGGTGTATTGCCACTGATCAGATCCGCCACCAGTCTGGCGGCGCCGCACGCGAGCCCCCAGCCGGCCGGGCCGTGTCCGGCATTGACGAACAGGCGCGGATGCAGCGCATTGCCGACGAGCGGCAGCCCGTCTGGCGAGAGCAGCTTGAGGCCGTCCCAGGACAGCGCCGCAGAAATTTTCGCGGCACCCGGAATCCAGTCGTGAGTGGCCTGGCCGAGCAACGCCAGCGCATCCTTGGTGACCGCTTCGGAGAGCGGCTTGTCGGTTTGCCCGGCGGCTTGCAGCACCGCGCCGCCCGCAATGCGCAGGCGATGGTTCATACGCGTGATGGTGATGCGCTTCACCGCGTCGACGATGGCCACATGCGGCGCGCATTCCTCATGCGCGATCGGCGCGGACAACGTATGCAGGCGCAGCGGGTGCAAGGGCAGCCGCAAGCCGAGCCGCTCGAGCAGCGGCAGCGTGCCGGTGCCGGCCGCGACGACGACGGCATCGGCGTTGATCACGTCGACTTCGCGGCTCGAGGTGACTTCGCCCAGCCGCGGCGCCAGTTCGACGGCAGCGCGTTGCCCGTCGAGCCGGATGGCTGCGACTTCGCGGTTCAGCATGAACTGGACACCGCCCTCGGTATCGAGCGTCTGCTTGACGAGCTTGGCGAAGAGCGGGCAGTTCGCGGTGCGTTCGTGGTCGAACAGGACGCCGCCCGCGAATTCGGGATCGGTTGGGACTGAATGTTCGTAGGCCGCGCACTCGGCGGGCGTCAGCACATGATGCGGGACTTCGTATTGCCGCAGCAGTTCGAGCGCCGGCTGGGTCTGCTGCCATTCCTGCGCGGAGCGCGTCAGATACAGCACGCCTTCCGACTGTTCGTATTCGAGTCCGAAGCGGGCTTCGATGTCGGCCATGGCATCGCGCGAGGCTTCGATTAGCGGCCGCAGCAGTCCGTATTGCCGGCTAAAGGCGCCTGGCTCCTGCCAGCTGGCGAGTTGTTTTTCGAACAGACGTGCAGCGCCGTTGAACCCGGTCTTGCGGATCACGCCGCTTTTCGCGCCTTGCCGGCTATGCATGAAGGTCGGCCCGAACCAGACGTCGAGCGGCGTGGGCAGCACGGTACCTCCGTGGCCGTAAGTTGCGCCTTGCGCGACGGTCGCAAAGCGTTCGACCACACATACGCGGTGACCGGCAGCACGCAACTGATAAGCGGTGGCGACGCCCACAATTCCGCCGCCAATGACGATGACATCCATGTTTGATTCGATTTGCCGGCAGAACGCGAAATGGTGGCGTTCCCCGTAGGCGTGACATGCGGCGCAGGCGAAGACTGGCTGCGCCGATCTGATGAAAGGGCGAATGATAGCAGTCAAACAGGCCCGATGCGCAGGCGCCGGCGTATCCCGGAATTGGCCGGCCGGCCCTTGCGAAGCACGCCAAAATGCCCTCGACATGCCATCTGGACGCGTCTGCCAAGGCCGCCGGAGGGTCTTCCCGGGGTATAATCTCGGACTTCCCTTTCGCCTCACGTCGCCTGCACGCGCGACTCATAGACGCAACGTCAAGTCCATGGCCCACTTCTCGTGTTTCCCCGGCGCTTCGGCCCTCTCCGATTTCCGTCAAACCCGCCTGCTCGAGACGCTTACGCGCATCGATCCCAACATCACCGGCGTGCGCGGGCAGTATCTGCACTTCGTCAATTCGCAGACGCCGCTTGCGGCTGAAGACAGCGCGAAGATCGAGGCGCTGATGCACTACGGCGATCCGTTCGCGGATGCGAAGGAGCGCGGGAGCGCGGAGACCTTCCTCGTGGTGCCGCGCTTCGGCACCGTGTCGCCGTGGGCCAGCAAGGCAACGGACATCGCGCATCACTGCGGTCTCACGCAGTTGCGGCGTATCGAGCGCGGCGTCGAATACACGGTCACGCTCAAGAGCGGTCTGCTGGGCGGCAAGAAAGCCCTCTCCGACGCAGCTCGCGAGGCCGTGGTGGCCGCGCTGCACGACCGTATGACCGAGAGCGTGGCGCCGTCGCGCGACCACGCCATGCATCTGTTCGACGAACTGCCGGCGCGGCCGCTGCAAACCGTGGACGTGCTGGGGCACGGCCGCGGCGCGCTGGAAACCGCTAACACCGAACTGGGTCTGGCGCTCGCCGACGACGAGATCGAGTATCTGGTCGACGCTTTCACGAAGCTCGGCCGCAACCCGACCGACGTCGAACTGATGATGTTCGCGCAGGCTAACAGCGAGCATTGCCGTCACAAGATTTTCAACGCGGACTGGACTATCGACGGCGAGAAGCAGGACATCTCGCTGTTCAACATGATCCGCAATACCGAGAAGCTGAATCCGCAGGGCACGATCGTCGCGTACTCGGATAACTCGGCCATCATGGCGGGCGGCGTCGCGGAGCGCTGGTTCCCACGCAAGCCGGGCGCGGCAGGCGAGCTCGCTGAGCACTACGGCCGCCACACCGAGCTGACGCACACGCTCATGAAGGTGGAGACCCACAATCACCCCACCGCGATCTCGCCGTTCCCGGGTGCCGCGACCGGCGCCGGCGGTGAAATCCGCGATGAAGGCGCAACGGGCCGCGGCGCGCGTCCGAAGGCGGGTCTGGCGGGTTTCACGGTGTCGAACCTCGACTTGCCGGACGCACGCGAAGCTTGGGAAAACGCCCGTGACGCCGTGCAGCCGGTCGGCCACCGCAACCCGGACGACGCGCAGGACGTGTATGGCCGCCCCGACCGCATCGCCTCGCCGTTGCAGATCATGATCGACGGGCCGCTCGGCGGCGCGGCGTTCAATAACGAATTTGGCCGGCCCAATCTGGGCGGTTATTTCCGGGCCTACGAGCAGAACGTGGCAGGGGTGGTGCGCGGTTATCACAAGCCCATCATGATCGCCGGCGGTATCGGCAATATCTCCGATCAGCACACGCATAAGCACGATTTGCCGGAAGGCTCGCTGCTGATCCAGATCGGCGGCCCGGGCATGCGCATCGGCATGGGCGGCGGTGCGGCCAGTTCGATGGCAACGGGCACGAACACCGCCGAGCTCGACTTCGACTCGGTGCAGCGCGGCAACCCGGAAATCGAACGGCGCGCGCAGGAAGTCATCAACGCCTGCTGGCAGCTTGGCGAAAAGAACCCGATCCTGAGTATTCACGACGTCGGCGCGGGCGGTTTGTCGAACGCCTTCCCGGAAGTGGTGGACGGTGCGGGCAAGGGCGCGATCTTCGAACTGCGCAAGATCCAGCTGGAAGAGAGCGGCTTGTCGCCGCGCGAGATCTGGTCGAACGAAGCGCAAGAGCGTTACGTGCTGGCCATTGCCCCGGCTGATCTGGCGGCATTCGAAGCCATGTGTGAACGTGAGCGTTGCCCGTTCGCGGTGATCGGCACGGCGACCAGCGAACGTCAGCTGAAACTGCTCGACACCGAACAAAAAGATGACAGCGCGCACCAGCCGGTCGACATGCCGATGGAAGTGCTGCTCGGCAAGGCGCCGCGCATGCACCGCGATGTGAAGCACGTCGGCAAGACGCTGCTGCCGGTCGATGTCACCGGCGTCAACCTGTCGGAAATCGCCGTGAGCGTGTTGCGTCACCCGACGGTGGCGAGCAAGTCGTTCCTGATTACCATCGGCGACCGCTCGGTGGGCGGCACGACGGCGCGCGACCAGATGGTCGGGCCGTGGCAGGTGCCGGTCGCCGACGTGGCGATCACCACCATGGACTACGCCGGTTTCCGCGGCGAAGCCATGACCATGGCGGAGCGTACGCCGCTCGCGGTGATCGATGCGCCGGCCTCGGGCCGCATGGCGGTTGGCGAGGCGGTGACGAACATCGCCGCGGCGCCGATCGCCTCGCTCGACAAGCTGAAACTGTCGGCCAACTGGATGGCCGCCTGCGGCAGCCCGGGCGAAGACGCGGCGCTGTATGACACGGTCAAGGCGATCGGCATGGAACTGTGCCCGGCGCTCGGCATCAGCATTCCGGTGGGCAAGGACTCATTGTCGATGCGCACCAAGTGGGAAGATCAGGGCGTGGCGAAGGAAGTGGTCGCGCCGGTGTCGCTGATCATTTCGGCCTTCGCACCGGTCGAAGACGTGCGCGGCCATCTGACGCCGCAATTGCGCCGCGTCGAAGAAGCGGGCGACTCGGTGCTGATCGCGATCGACCTGGGCCGCGGCAAACATCGCCTCGGCGGCTGTATCCTCGCGCAGGTCACGCAGCAGGTTGGCGACACGACGCCGGACGTCGACGATCCGCAAGATCTCAAGCAATTCTTCGCCGCGATCCAGGCGCTCAATAGCGACGGCAAGCTGCTCGCCTACCACGACCGCTCGGACGGCGGCCTGTGGGCGACGGTGTGCGAAATGGCGTTTGCGGGCCACGTTGGCGTGTCGCTGAATGTCGACATGCTGACGCTCGATCCGCATCACGAGTTCGATTATGGCGACGCCAAAGACTGGGCCAAGCAGACCAGCGGCCGCCGCGAAGACCGCACGATCCGCGCGCTGTTCAACGAGGAACTGGGTGCGGTGATCCAGGTGCGGGCACAGGATCGCGACGCGGTGCTGGCCGCGCTGCGTGAGCATGGCCTGTCGACGTGCTCGCATGTGATCGGCAAGCTCAACGAACGCGATGCGATCGAAATCTACCGCGACGCGAAGAAGATCTACGAAGCGACGCGCACGGAACTGCATCGTGCATGGAGCGAAGTGAGCTGGCGCATTTCGCGCCTGCGCGACAACCCGGCTTGCGCGGATGCGGAATACGACACGCTGCTCGATGCCGCCGATCCGGGCATCACGCCGCATCTGAGCTTCGATCCGTCGGAAAACGTGGCCGCGCCGTTTTTGAACAAAAGCGCCCGCCCGCGTGTCGCGATCCTGCGTGAGCAGGGCGTCAATTCGCACCTCGAAACCGCGTACGCGTTCGATCGCGCGGGTTTCGACGCCTACGACGTGCACATGAGCGATCTGCTGTCCGGTCGTGCCACGCTGGCTGACTTCGCCGGCGCGGTTGCGTGCGGCGGCTTCTCGTATGGCGACGTGCTCGGTGCGGGCGAAGGCTGGGCGAAGACGATCCGCTTTAACGCGCAACTGGCGGATATGTTCGCGGCTTTCTTTGCTCGCAAAGACACGTTCGCGCTGGGCATCTGCAACGGTTGCCAGATGATGAGCAGCCTCGCGTCGATGATCCCGGGCGCCGAGGCGTGGCCGAAGTTCACCCGCAACAAATCGGAAAAGTTCGAGGCGCGCTTCTCGCTGGTCGAAGTGCAGCCGTCGCCGTCGCTGTTCTTCACCGGCATGGAAGGCTCGCGTATTCCGGTGGCCATCGCTCACGGCGAAGGTTTCGCAGACTTCTCGCAGCAAGGCGACGCTTCGAAGGCAGCAGTGGCCATGCGCTTCGTCAATCACCGTGGTGAGGCGACGGAGCAATATCCGTTCAACCCGAACGGCTCGCCGGAAGGCATTACTTCCGTGACGACACCTGATGGCCGCTTCACCGTTCTGATGCCGCACACCGAGCGCGTGCATCGCACGGTGCAAATGAGCTGGCATCCGGAAGGCTGGAGCGCGAATGACGCCAGCCCGTGGCTGCGCGTGTTCCAGAACGCGCGGCGCTGGTTGGGCTGATCCGCATCGCATGACGCTTCGCTGAGCGCTGAGCGTCAGAAACAACAAAGCCGCCCGAGGGCGGCTTTGTTGTTTGCGGATCAGGCGAAACCCACTGCCTGGTCCATCAAGCCTCAGATACGCGGCAGCGCCAAAGCATAGCTCCGGCGCCCGATTCCGCTTACTGAACCTTGGCGTTCTTGCGCAGGCTTTCTTCGAAGGCTTGCAGCTTTTCCTGCTGGATCTGCTGGACGATCTGCGGACGAACCTGCTCGAGCGGCGGCGGCGTGATGGCGCGCGTGTCGTCGAGACGGATGATGTGCCAGCCGAATTGCGTGTGCACCGGCGTGTCAGTCATCTGGCCTTTCTCCAGCTTTTCGGCCGCCGCGGCGAATTCAGGCACATACGCCTTCGGATCCGACCAGTCGAGGTCGCCGCCGTTCTTGCCCGATCCCGGATCCTTCGAGAATTGCTTGGCGAGATCTTCGAAGCTCGCGCCGGCCTTGATCTTGGCGATCAGGTCTTTGGCCTGGTCTTCGTTGTCGACGAGGATGTGGTGCAGGTGATATTCCTTGCCGCCAGCGTCCTTCACGAGCGAGTCGTAGCGGGCTTTGATTTCTGCGTCGGTGGGCTGGTTGTTCTTCAGGAAGTCTTCGATCAAAGCGCGCAACACGACGGTCTGCTGGGCGACGGCGACTTGCGCCTTGACGTCCGGACGCGCCGGGATGCCACGGCGAGACGCTTCCTGCATCAGGATTTCGCGGTTGATCAGTTCTTCGCGCACGGCGGCCTGCAACTGCGGCGAGTCCTGCTGACCCTGATGGACCAGTTGCTCGACGAGCGCGTCGACGCGGGTTTTCGGAATCGGCGTGCCGTTCACGACGGCGATGTTCTGTGCAAATGCAGGCGCAGCCGCAAAAGCGGCCAGCAATACCCAGAGACGGGTTTTCTTCAAGGTCATCGGAAGTTTCCTAACGGGACAGCAAATCGAATTCTTCGGGCGTGTACGCCGTGATTGCGAGGGCGTGAATGCCGCGCTGCATGGCATCGGCCAGCGCATCATACACCAAGCGGTGCCGTGCTACGCGGGCCTTTCCGGCGAATGCAACTGCAACAATCGTGACGCTGTAATGACCGCCTGCCGAGGCCCCGGCGTGTCCCGCATGTTGTGCACTGTCATCGCGCACGCTGATCGATGCAATCGGCGCGAGCGCCGCGGCGAGGCGCGTTTCGATCAGCGCGAGGCGCTCAGCCGGCGTGGCGTGCAGGAAGATGTCGTCGCTCATGTCACTCCTCTTCCTTCATGTACTTCGAAAGCCACAGGCTCTGGCCGACAATGAACACCACGAGGCACCCGGTCGCGCCGAACAGCTTGAAGTTCACCCAGGCGTTGGTTGAGAAATGGTAGGCCACGAACAGGTTGAGGATGCCGAGCAGCACGAAGAACACCGCCCAGATCACGCTCAACTGGCTCCAGATGCGGTGCGGCAGCGTGATCTGCTTGCCCATCATGGCTTCGATCAGGTTTTTGTTCAGCACCAGCTGCGAGAAGATCAGAGCGACCGAAAACGCCCAGTACAGCACGGTCGGCTTCCATTTGATGAAGGTGTCGTTGTGCAGCACCAGCGTGGCCCCGCCGAACACCGTGACGATGCCGAGGCTCACCCACAACATCGCGTCCACTTTACGGTGACGGAACGCCACCCACGCGATCTGCACCAGCGTGGCGACGATCGCCACCGCGGTGGCCGGGAAAATGCCCCACAGCTTGAACGCGACAAAAAACAGGATGATCGGGAACAGATCGAACAGGAATTTCATTATCTGAGCGGGGACTTGGAAAATAAGCCAAAAATGGGCGCGGGCTGCAAGGCATGTCATGCCCACGGCAGCGTCCATCGTATGTGTGCTCTGTATAACCGTCGCGGCGGCCGGCTAGCGGCCGGCGCCAGGTCGCCGGTTCGCAAGCTGGATGAAGGATTGTGCCGCTGAGCGGCCGCGTGCCGCCCAGCAACGCCGCCAGACCCGTGTTGCGTTACTTGGACTCGAATTGTAGCGCAGCCGAATTGATGCAGTAGCGCAGTCCGGTCGGCGCCGGACCGTCTTCGAAGACGTGGCCGAGATGCGCGCCGCAATTCTTGCACTGCACCTCGATGCGCAGCATGCCGTGCGAGCGGTCGGTTTTCTCGGCGATCACTTCGCCGTCGATGGGCTTGAAGTAGCTCGGCCAGCCACAGCCGGCGTCGAACTTGGTGTCCGATTCGAACAGCGGCGTGCCGCAGCAGACGCAGTCATAGATGCCGCGATCCCAATGATCGTTGTACTGACCCGTGAACGGGCGTTCGGTGGCGGCGTGACGGGTCACCTGATACTGCACTTCGGACAGCTGCTTGCGCCATTCAGCGTCGTCTTTCTGCACGGCAGGAGCGGGGGTGTGGGTGTCGTCTGGGTTCATGGTTCGGTTCCTGTCTCGGGTTCGGTGTCTATCTGGCGCTGGTTAGGGGCGAATGCGGGCGTGAGGCCTCATGACGAGCAACTGACTTCCAGCGAGCTCGCCCAGTCGGGCGGCAACGCAGCATACGCCTCGTGCTCCGGTTGTTCGTCGAAGGGACGGCGCAGCACCGCCGCCAGCCGCTCGACTTCCGAAAAGTCCTTCTCCCTCGCGCGGCGAATTGCCGTTTCGGCCAGGTGATTGCGGAGAATGAATTTGGGGTTCACGCGGTTCATTGCAATGGCGCGCTCGGCGTCGTCGAGTGTTTCTTCGGACAGCCGCGCGCGGTACTCGTTCACCCACACATCGAACGCGGCGCGGTCGAGAAACAGGTCGCGAACCGGCGCATCGCCGCTCGCATCGTGCTTCGACACGCGCGCCAGATTGCGGAAGGTCAGCGTGAAATCCGCGCGGTTCGCCTGCATCACTTCGAACAGGCGGTTGGCGAGTGCGTCGTCGCCGGGCCGTTCGGTCTGCAGGCCGAGCTTGGCGCGCATTCTGGCTTCGAGAGCGGGCGCAAACCGGTCCTTGAAGCCTTCGAGGATGCGCTGCGCATCCTTCACCGCCGCCTCGCCGCGCACGCTTTCCTCGTGCTGCTGACCGAGCAGCGGCAGCAGGCCCTGGGCGAGGCAGAAGAGGTTCCAGTAGGCGATCTGCGGCTGCATCCGGTAGGCGTAGCGGCCTTGCGAATCGGAGTGATTGCAGATGTAGCCGGCATCGAAGCCGTCGAGGAAACCGAACGGACCGTAGTCGATCGTGAGGCCGAGGATCGACATGTTGTCCGTATTCATCACGCCGTGGCAGAAGCCGACCGCCTGCCATTGCGCGAGCAGGTCAGCGGTCGAGACAACCGCCTCGTTCAGCAGCGCAAGATACGGATCCTCGGCCTCCTTGCAGTGCGGATAGAAGCGCTCGATCACGTGATCGGCCAGCGACTGCAACGCGTCGACCCGGTCGTTCGAATAGAAATGCTCGAAGTGCCCGAAGCGGATGAAGCTGGGTGCCACGCGCGTGACCACCGCCGCGGTTTCGACTTCCTCGCGCCGCACCGGCTGATCGGAGCCGGTCACGCACAGTGCGCGTGTGGTGGGAATGCCAAGGTGATGCATCGCTTCCGAGCACAGATATTCGCGGATCGACGAGCGCAGCACCGCGCGCCCGTCGCCCATGCGGGAATAGGGCGTGCGTCCCGCGCCCTTGAGTTGCAACTCATACCGTGCGCCGCCGTGCTCGACTTCGCCGAGTCCCAGCGCGCGGCCGTCGCCGAGTTGGCCGGCCCACACGCCGAACTGATGGCCGGAGTACACCGATGCATACGGCATCGCCGCGGCAGGCCATTCGCGCGTGGTGTTGCCGCTGAAGAACGCAGCGAAGGCGGGGTCGTCGGCCAGCGTGGCGTCGAAACCGAGCAGGGCGGCGGTATCGGCAGAAAAGCCCACGACATACGGCGCGCTGAGCGGCTGGGCCGGCAGGCGGGTCATGAACACGCTGCCGAGTTGTGCAAATGCGTCATTGCGCGGGTTGCCGAGCGCTTCGGCAAGCGCCGCGATCGAGCCGGACAGGCCGGCAATGCTTGGGGAAAACGACATGTTGAGCGCCTCTGGATTAACCGATATTGTAAGTCGGCGCCCGCGGCGCTGCTGGCCGGCCGCCAGCCCGGCGCCGCGCGGCATCCAACCTGAGAGAGAAGACGGAATCACCGCGAGGAGACCGCTGCTTATGACGACGCCGTTGCTGGGCCAGATGATGGACATGCCGCTCACTGTGTCTTCGCTGCTGGCGCATGCCGCGCGGCATTTCGGCGACACGGAAATCGTTTCGCGGCGCATCGAAGGCGACGTGCATCGCTATACCTATCGCGACTGCGAAAAGCGCGCAAAGCAACTGGCGCAGGCCCTGATCGCGCTCGGTGTGCAGCCGGGCGAACGGGTCGCGACGCTCGCATGGTGCGGGTACCGGCATCTGGAGGCGTACTACGGCACGACCGGCTTCGGTTCCGTGTGTCACACCATCAACCCGCGGCTCTTTCCGGAACAGATCGCCTACATCGTCAATCACGCTGACGACAGCTATGTGCTGTTCGACATCACGTTCGCCGCGCTGGTCGACACGCTGGCTCCGCAATGTCCGAAAGTCCGCGGCTGGATCGCACTGACCGACGACGCGCATCTGCCCGACATGCAAACGCCGGTGCTCAGCTACGAGACGCTGCTCGCCGCGCAGGACGGCGCGTACGACTGGCCGCTGCTCGACGAACGCACGGCTTCTTATCTGTGCTACACGTCCGGTACGACCGGCAATCCGAAGGGCGCGCTGTACTCGCATCGCTCGACCGTCCTGCATGCCTACGGCGCTTCGCTGCCGGATGCGATGAGCCTGTCCGCGCGCGACTCGGTGCTGCCGGTGGTGCCGATGTTCCATGTCAACGCATGGGGCATTCCGCACGCCGCGCCGTTGACGGGCGCCAAGCTGGTGTTTCCCGGCAAGGACCTCGACGGCAAGTCCCTGTACGAGTTGATGGAGGCCGAGCGCGTCACGTATTCGGCCGGGGTGCCGACGGTCTGGCTTGGCTTGCTCACGTATATGAAGCAGGCCGGCGCGCGCTTTTCCTCGCTCAATCGCACGGTGATCGGCGGCTCTGCCTGTCCGCCCGCCATGCTGCGCACCTTCCAGGAAGAGTATGGCGTCGAGGTGATCCATGCCTGGGGCATGACGGAGATGTCGCCGCTCGGTACGCTGGCGAAGCTCACATGGGAGCAGTCGCAACGCTCGCCAGACGAGCAGCGCAAGTTGCGCGAAAAGCAGGGGCATGTGATCTACGGCGTGGACATGAAGATCGTCGGTTCGGACGGCCAGGATCTGCCGTGGGATGGCGTCGCGTTCGGCGATCTGCATGTGCGCGGTCCGTGGGTGATCGACCAGTATTTCCGCAAGGACGAATCGCCCCTCGTCGACGGCTGGTTTCCGACCGGCGATGTTGCCACGATCGACCCGGACAGCTTCCTGCAGATCACCGACCGCAGCAAGGACGTCATCAAGTCGGGCGGCGAGTGGATCAGTTCGATCGATATCGAGAACGTTGCGATCGCGCATCCGGCCGTGGCCGAGGCGGCGTGCATTGCGTGCTCGCATCCCCGATGGACCGAGCGTCCGTTGCTGGTGGTGGTCAGACGCAAGGGCGCCGAAGTCACGCGTGAGGAGTTGATGGCCTTCTACCAGGGCAAGGTGGCGAAATGGTGGATTCCCGACGACGTGGTGTTCGTCGACGAACTGCCGCATACCGCTACCGGCAAGCTGCAAAAGCTCAAGCTACGCGAGCTCTACCGCGACCATGTGCTGCCCTCCGCGCTGGAAGGAGCGCTCTGAGCCACACGGGCGTCCATCCCAGGGCAAACCCTTCGCTTCAATAAATTGAACGAGCGTGCTTTTTTGTGTATTCTGCTTGTTGACCCGGAATGTCGGACAATGAACCGGCACAGGCAGCGTCCGATGCGCTGCCTTACCGCATGGAGGCAGGCAGATGGCAGTGGACTACACGACTCATGACGGCGTCGCCGTCATTACGCTAAACAATCCCCCGGTCAACGGGCTCGGTCTGTCGACGCGAGCCGGCATCGTCGAAGGGCTCGAGCGCGCGCAGAACGATCCGGCCATCAAGGCCATCGTGCTGACGGGCGCCGGCAAAGCCTTCTCAGGCGGCGCGGACATCACCGAATTCAACACGCCCAAAGCCACTCAGGAACCCACGCTCGCCACGGTCATCAAGGCCGTCGAAGGCAGCGCAAAGCCGGTTGTCGCGGCGATCCACAGCGTCGCCATGGGCGGCGGGCTGGAACTCGCGCTCGGCGCGCATTACCGCATCGCGGCACGCGGCGCGCAGATCGCGCTACCGGAAGTCAAACTGGGCATTCTGCCCGGTGCGGGCGGCACCCAGCGTCTGCCGCGCGCCATCGGCCTCGAAGCCGCGCTCAACATGATCGTGTCGGGGGCTCCGGTGATGTCCGAGAAGCTCACCGGCGCAGGCCTGTTCGACGACGTGGTGGAAGGCAATCTGGCCGAGGCTGCCCTGGCATTGGCGGGCAAGGTCGGCGCACAGGCTGGGCCACATCCGAAAGTGCGCGATCGCAAGATCGAACATCCGAATGCGGAAGGGTTCATCCAGTTCGCACGCAATAGCGTCGCGGCGATCGCAAAGAATTTCCCGGCACCGCACAAGTGCATCGACGCGGTCGAAGCAGGTGTGAAAGAGGGCTTCGACAAGGGCCTCGCGTTCGAACGCGAATGCTTCATGGCACTCGTGCAGACCCCCGAAAGCCGCGCGTTGCGTCATGCGTTCTTCGGTGAGCGCGCCGCCAGCAAGATTCCCGATGTGCCTGCGGATACGCCGGTGCGCGACATCAAGCAGGTCGCGGTGATCGGCGCCGGCACGATGGGCGGCGGCATCGCGATGAACTTCATCAACGCGGGCCTGCCGGTCACGCTGCTCGAAACGAAACAGGACGCGCTGGATCGTGGCGTCGCAACCATCCGCAAGAACTACGAGGCCACCGTCAAGAAGGGCAAGTTGAAGCCCGAAGCGCTGGAACAGCGCATGGCGCTCATCACGCCGACGCTCTCGTACGAAGATCTGAAGCATGCCGACCTGATTGTGGAAGCCGTGTTCGAAGAACTCGGTGTAAAGGAACAGGTATTCAAGCGTGTGGATGAAGTCGCGAAGGCGGGCGCGATCCTCGCATCGAACACCTCCACGCTGGACGTCGACAAGATCGCCGCGTTCACGAAGCGTCCCCAGGACGTGGTCGGCATGCACTTCTTCAGCCCGGCCAACGTGATGAAGCTGCTCGAAGTGGTGCGCGGCAAGGAAACCGCCAAAGACGTGCTCGCCACCGTCATGCAACTGGCGAAGAAGATCAAAAAGACCGCAGTGGTGTCGGGTGTGTGCGACGGCTTTATCGGTAACCGGATGATCGAGCAATACATTCGCCAGGCGCTTTTCATGCTCGAAGAAGGCGCGCTGCCGGCCCAGGTCGACAAGGCCATCGAGAAGTTCGGCTTTGCGATGGGCCCGTTCCGCATGAGCGATCTGGCGGGCAACGACATCGGCTGGGCCATCCGCAAGCGCCGCTATCTGGAGCATCCGGACATGCACTACTCGAAGATCGCCGACCGTCTGTGCGAGACGGGGCGCTTCGGGCAGAAGACCGGCGGCGGCTGGTACGACTACAAGGCGGGCGACCGCACCGCGTATCCGTCGAAGCTGGTGGACGAGATGATCGTCGGGTACTCGCAGGAAACCGGTGCGCGACGCCGCAAGATCAGCGACGCGGAAATCGTCGAGCGTCTGGTGTTCGCGCTCGCCAACGAGGGCGCGAAGATTCTCGAAGAGGGGATTGCATCCAAGGCCTCGGATATCGACATGGTTTATCTCACGGGCTACGGCTTTCCGCTGTGGCGCGGCGGTCCCATGCTGTACGCGGACACGGTGGGCCTCTACAACGTCGAACGGGCGATTCGCGGTTATGCCGCACGTCCGAACGGCGATGCGTGGCAACTCGCGCGCAGCATCGCGGAGCGGGCTGAACAGGGGCGCGGGTTCAACGGCTGAGCGGCTGAACCGATGAGCGGCTGGGCCTGAACCCGGGCAACGCGAGTGAAGCCCGGGTTGCCCGGCCCGCTGATCAAAAGCTAAGCGAGACAACACGAGGTACCGCGATGAAAGAGGCCGATGAAGTATTGCTCGTCATCGACGTGCAGAACGATTTCATGCCAAACGGCGCATTGGCTGTTGCGCAGGGCGATGAAGTCGTGCCGGTCATCAACCGGCTGGCGCGCGGGTTCAGTCATGTCGTGCTGACGCAGGACTGGCATCCGGCTTCGCACATCTCGTTTGCTGCCAATCACGCGGGCCGCGCGCCGTTTGACATGCTCACGCTGCCGTATGGCGAGCAGGTGCTGTGGCCGACGCATTGCGTGCAGGGCACGCCGGGCGCGGCCTTGCATCGCGACCTCGACATTGCTCATGCCCGGGCGGTGATCCGCAAAGGGCATCACGCCGCGGTCGACAGTTACTCGGCGTTTCTCGAAGCCGATCGCAAAACGCCCACGGGCCTGACAGGCTATCTACGTGAAACCGGCGTGAAGCGGGTCTGGTGCTGCGGCCTTGCGACTGACTATTGCGTCGCATGGTCGGCGCTCGATGCACGGGCAGCAGGATTTGAAGTTGCGCTGATCGAAGACGCTTCACGCGCCATCGATCTCAACGGTTCGCTCGAGGCTGCATGGCGCGATCTGCTGGCAGCAGGTGTCAAGCGTGTGCAGGCCGCGGAAGTCGCGGCGTGAGAAAGGCGTGAAGCGTTGCGAGCCGAGGGGCTGGCAACGGGCGCGCCGCATGCGAACGGGCCGGACGAACCCCATTTAACATTGAAAGCAGGAGACATGCATGACTGACGCCGTAATCGTATCGACCGCCCGCACGGGTCTTGCCAAATCGTGGCGCGGCGCTTTCAACATGACGCACGGCGCGACGCTCGGCGGGCATGTGACGCAAGCCGCGGTCGAACGGGCCAGGCTCGATCCGGCCCGCGTCGAAGATGTGATCATGGGCTGCGCCAATCCGGAAGGCGCGACGGGCGGCAACATCGCCCGGCAGATCGCCTTGCGCGGCGGCCTGCCCGTCAGCGTGCCGGGCATGACGGTCAACCGTTTCTGCTCGTCGGGTTTGCAGACCATTGCGCTCGCCGCGCAACGCGTGATTGCCGGCGAGGGCGAGGTGTTCGTCGCAGGCGGTGTCGAGTCGATCTCGTGTGTGCAGAACGAGATGAACCGCCACATGATGATCGAAGGCTGGCTGAACAAGAACAAGCCGGAGATCTACTGGTCGATGCTGCAGACCGCTGAGACGGTCGCCAAACGCTATTCGATTTCGAAGGAGCGTCAGGACGAATACGGCGTGCGCTCGCAGCAGCGCGCGGCGGCAGCCCAGGAAGCCGGCAGGTTCAATGACGAGATCGTGCCGATGACGGTGCTCGCGGGCGTCGCCGACAAGGCCAGCGGCCAGCTCCTCACGAAGGAAGTGACGATTGCCGCCGACGAAGGCATCCGGGCCGACACGACGCTCGAAGGCGTCTCGAAGATTCGCACGGCGCTGCCGGGCGGTGTGATCACGGCCGGCAACGCGAGCCAGTTCTCGGACGGCGCATCGGCGTGCGTGGTGATGAACGCGAAGGTCGCCGAACGCGAAGGGCTGCAGCCGCTCGGGATTTTCCGCGGCTTTGCGGTGGCGGGTTGCGAGCCCGACGAGATGGGCATCGGGCCGGTCTTCGCAGTGCCGAAGCTGCTCAAACAGGCAGGGCTGAAAGTCGAAGATATCGACCTGTGGGAACTGAACGAGGCGTTCGCCGTGCAGGTGCTGTACTGCGCCGACAAGCTCGGTATCCCGCACGACAGGCTCAACGTCAACGGAGGCGCGATTGCGGTTGGCCATCCGTACGGTGTGTCGGGCGCGCGTTTGACGGGCCATGCGCTGATCGAAGGCAAACGGCGTGGCGCGAAGCGGGTGGTCGTGACGATGTGTATCGGCGGCGGCCAGGGCGCGGCCGGCCTGTTCGAAGTGGTTTGAGCGCGAGGGTGCGCGTTGCCGGGTCCGGCGACGCGCAGCTTTCGCGGGTGCCGCCGGCACCGGTTACGTTAGCGCGGCTGCGGCACGCTTCACTGTCCCGCTAGCCCGAGTCCGGGCAGCGACAACACGCCTTGATCGAGGAAGCGCGCGCCGCCCGTCAGGCCGCCCGCCAACCGTCCGCGCAGGACGTAGGGATACTGCCCCGGCGGCGTATCGCTGCCGGCCAGTGAGAAGGCCTGACGCAGGACGGTAAAGGCAGGCACCGTCAGCGGCACGCTCACGATTGTCTCGCCGTAACGGGGCACCGTGCCGCGCTGATCGCTGACACCGCTGGCAAACGCCTTGCCGTTCAACTGCAGATCCACCGAGACACCGTCGAAATCCAGCGCGTCTTCGTTGGGATTCTGGATCCGCAGCTTCACATTGAAACGCATCTCCATTCCCTGACTGTCGAGCGGCTCGATGCCGGCTACGCTCACGCGCAACGGATCGTGCCCAAACCACCCGGCGCAGCCGCCTAGCGTGAGTATCGCGAGCAATCCGAGGGCGAGAAAGCGGGCAGAGCGGCCAGACCGCAACAGACGAAGTAAGGGCATAGCGGGCACCTCGTGTCGAACTGGGTTGGGCTTACGCGGCATTCTACCGGCACGCCCGCCATCCACGAGCACTATGAAACAGTTGCAGAGCGATCGAAAACGGACTTCAATGCCGTACTAACGCGATTCGTGACAGCCATCGATCAACCCTGTCTTCATAGGAAAGCCACGATGCACCGACGTCAATTCATCACCGGCACCAGTGTGTTGCTCGCCTCGAGCGGACTCACGCTGGCAGGCTGCACCACTACGCCGCTCGGCTCAGGCGAGACCGCCGAGGACTACACGCAACAGCGCAATACCATCAACGCCGGAATCGATTCGACGCTCACGCGCTTGCAGGGTACGGTGCAGGGTTCGCAGGAGATTCTTGCCAAAGCGCGCGGCGTGCTGGTGTTTCCCTCGGTGTTTGCGGCGGGTTTCTGGTTCGGTGGGCAGTACGGCCAGGGCGGACTGCGCGTCGACGGGCAGACGACGGGTTACTACAGCACGGTTGCCGGTTCGTTCGGTCTGCAGATCGGCGTGCAATCCAAGGCGATCATTTTCGCCTTCCTGACCCAGGACGCGCTCGACCGTTTCATGCAAAGCCAGGGCTGGGCAGCCGGCGCGGATGCCACCGTGGCGCTGGCGAAAATCGGCGCGAACGGCAATCTGGATACGTCGACGACCTTGAGCCCGGTGGTCGCGTTCGTGCTGACCAATGCGGGGTTGATGGCTGGCATTTCGCTGGAAGGCACCAAGGTTTCACGGCTGGTGATCTGAGCGCGACGCGCACAGCGCGGCCAGCCTGTCGTGAGGCACAGGCCGTTCGCTGGTCGCTGCTTGTCACCGCTGGTCGCCGCCGCTCGCGGCCGGTTGCGCTCCGGGCAGGATCGACTGCCTCAGTCGATCTCGACCACTACTTTGCCGCGCGCCGTGCCCCCAGTGATGGCCTCGTAGGCGAGTTCGGCGGAACCCAGATCGAAGCGGCGAGGATCGAGGCGCGGTTTGAGCTTGCCTGCTTCCGCGAGCCGTGTGGCTTCGCGAAGCATGGATCCATGGTGAGCGCGATGCTCGCCACTCAGGAGCGGATACAGCGTGAACACGCCCGAATAGCTCGCCTCGCGGAACGAGAGCGGGGCGAGGGCATGGGTTCCCCAGCCCAACGCGCTCACCACGTGGCCGAAATGTTTGACCGCGGCAAACGATGCATCGAGCGTCGCGCCACCCACCGTATCGACCACCAGCTGAAAACCTTTGCCGTCCGTTGACGAGGCCACGTACTGCTCGACGGTTTGCGCCCGACGATCGATCGGTGTCGCACCCAGACTCGCCACGAAATCCAGATCGCGCGTGCTCGCGGTGGCGAACACTTGCGCGCCAAGCGCATGCGCCAGTTGCACGGCGACATGGCCGACGCCGCCCGCGCCGCCCTGAACCAGGACGGTTTGCCCGGCCTGCAGCCGGGCCCGGTCCACGATGCCCGCATACGCGGTGATGAAGGCGAGCGGCAAGGCGGCGGCTTCACGCATCGACAGATTCGCCGGCTTTAGCGCAAGCAGGTTCGCATCGACGGCTGCGTATTGGGCCAGCGACCCCTGGATGCCGCCGACGCCGCCGGTCATCCCATACACCTCGTCGCCCACCTTGAATCCGCTCACGCCATCGCCGAGCGCCTCGACCACGCCCGCCATGTCGATCCCCAGCACCAGCGGCAACGGGTGCTTCGCGTGGTCGGCGCTGCCGGCGCGAATCTTGGTATCGAGCGGATTCAATCCGCTGGCCGCAATCCGTATTAGCACCTGACCTTGCGCAGGACGCGGGCGGGACAGCTCGGTCAGTTCGAGCGGGCCGTGGTAACGGTTGAGGACGAGGGCGTGCATGGACATGGCGATTTCCTTTCCGGTTGAGTGAACATTGCAACAGGTCCATACTCGTTCATGCGAAAAGGCATGTAAATCAACGTTATTGAATTCGAGTCAAACAAAAATGAATGGACACGAACTGGACTGGAGTGATGTGCGCGTGTTTCTCGCGATTGCCCGTTCCGGCACGCTGGGCGCGGCGGCGCGGCAAACCGGCCAGACCCAGCCGACCATGGGCCGGCGCCTGCGCGCACTCGAGGAGGCAACTGGACACGCGTTGTTCCAGCGCACCCGCGACGGCTTCGTCCTGACCGACGAGGGCACGTCAGTGCTGGCCTACGCCGAGCGCATGGAAGAGGAAGCGCTGGGCTTCACGCGGGCGCTGGCCGGCAAGGACGCGCAATTGACGGGCCTGCTGCGCGTGTCGTCATCGGACTGGTTCGGCATACACGTGTTGACACCGGTGTTCGCCCGCTTTCTCGAGCAGCATCGGGGCGTCTCGATCGAACTGGTGACGGATTCGCGCCGCTACAACCTCGCGCGCCTCGAAGCGGATCTGCTGTTCCGCATCACGCCTTTCGACGAAACCGATGTCATCCAGCGCAAGCTGATGCACATGGACTACGCCTTGTACGGACGCCTCGATCTGGTTGCGCCGCAGCCAGGCGACGGGCAAGGTCACACGCTGATCACGATGAACAGCGCCTTCGAAACGCTGCCCGACGTGGCGTGGGTCACACGCATGTTGCCGAATGCGCGGATCGCGTTTGCCAGCAACAACCGCGGCGCGCAGGCGCGGATGTGCGCGGAAGGCGGCGGCTTTGCGGTGCTGCCGTGTCTGCTCGGCGACTCGACCCCCGGACTGCGGCGCGTCGATCTCGGCGAGGCGCCGCCGGGTCGGGACGTCTGGCTCGGCTACCACCGCGATCTGCGCCGGGTGGGGCGCTTACGGGCCTTGCTCGACGCGACGATCGCGACACTCGGCGACGGCTGAAGGGACTGGCTCACGTAACGCCAGCCTCAGGCCAATTCTCATTCCAGGCAAATTCCAGAGATATGTATAGAACGGTACCTTGCATAAAACAGTAGGGGCTGCTACATTGCAGTCATGGTCATCGCGGCCATCAGTCCGTCCGGTGACAGTGCATAGCACGGTACCTTGCAACGCACACTACAAACCGTAAAAGCCGATGAAAACGCAGTTGAAAAAAGGAACGCTCGATATGTGCGTGCTGGCCGTCCTGGCTCGCGGGGACAGTTACGCCTACGAGCTTGTATCGACCCTCGCCGAGACGATGGAAATCAGCGAGGGCACGATCTACCCGCTGATGCGCCGGCTGCAGGCCGAGGCATGGGTGTCGACCTACCTCGTCGAGTCGAACTCCGGGCCGCCGCGCAAGTACTACTCGCTGACGGGCAACGGCCGCAGCAGTCTGCTGGAGATGGAAGAGGAATGGCGCAGTTTCGTGGACGAAGTGAACGGCGTACTTGAACAACCCGCCACAAAAATGAACCCAGGGGAAAACCCATGAAGCAGGACGTATTCATTGAAGCGCTGCGGCGGGAATTGGGCAGTCTGCCCAAGCCGGCGGTCGATGAAATCATTGCGGATTATCGCGAGTACATTGGCGACGCGCTGGCCGCCGGACGGCGCGAGGAAGATGTCATCGCGGCGCTTGGCGACCCGGTCAAACTCGCTCGCGAACTGAAAGCGCAGGCGAACTACCGTCAATGGCAAGACCGCCGTTCGTTTGGCAACCTGATTCGCGTGATCATGTCGATCTCCGCGCTCGGCCTGCTGAACGTCCTGCTGCTGATCCCGTTCATACTGTATCTGGCCGTGCTCACGGTCGGCTACGTGGTGTCGGCAGGACTGACGGTTGCCGGACTGGTGGGTGTGATCGCACTAAGCGGCCATCATTTCTTCGGCAAGACCGCGCGAGATGCGCTGCCGTTCAGCTTCAGCACTAGCACTAGCACCAGCCGCAGCGCCAGCGAGACGGCGCAAACGGCGCAGACGGCGCAGACGGCGCAAACGGCACCTGGCGGCGCCTCCGCGACGAAGGACACCGACGACGCCGACGACGATAGCGACGACGAAACGCCGACCAACCTGAAGAGCCTGAAAATCGTCGGCGACCGTTTCGTTTTCAATCTGAGCGACGACAGCAGGCTGGAAGTGGTCACGCGCGCCGGCGCGATCCAGATACGCAACAACGGCGGCAAGCTCCGCTTCGAGAGTTCGTCCGATGCCGCGCGGCACCTGTTGACCAACGATGCGGACGGCACGTGGAGCATCGCTCGCGACGACGTAGTCACGCTGCAGTTGAAAGACGACGACGAGAAAGTATCGTTTGTCCGATCCGCCAGTGACCCCAAATCGGGCGTGTGGGACATCTCGAGCGACGACGGCGACAACGTCAAGCTGGAGCAGGACGCGCGTGGCAAGACCCGTCATCTGACGGCGAAGAGCGGCCAGGACTCGGTGGACATCAGCAACGGCAACGTCGCCATCAATGACGGTCACGACGTGATCCGCGTGAAGGCATCGGAAGGCGAATACACCTACGCAATCGTGATGTTGCCCATCGGTCTGCTGGGTCTCGCGTTGTGTATCTGGCTGACACGGATAACGTGGCGACGCGTGGCACGCTACGTGAAACGGCAGATCGACGTGGTGTCGGAAAGTCTCGACCGCCAGCAGACGTCCTGAAGAAGCGCAGGTAATACCCGGACCTCGAAGTGCCGGGTATCCAGACACTTAGTAGTACGGATAAACACTTTTTGCTTTGAAAGAGGAAATCGTCATGAACATCGATTACCCAAGCATCGCTTCCAGCAGAGCGCGCCTCCATCGCGCACCGGCACTGCGTTTTTCCGGTGGAAGAGAAGTCAATCCCCTGCGTATTGCCGACTGGCTGATGTGCGGCTTGCGCGCCGCCGGCGTTCAGCCGGTGTTGTGGCTCAGCGTGTTGCTGATCTGCGCCGATTTCGCCACGGCATTAGTGTTCCTGCCGCTGTTGCGTCCGCTGGCGGTGCTGCTGGCGCCGCTCGTCGTGGGCGGGCTGATGGTGCTTCAGGACGGCGCCGCGAGGGGCGAACCGGTATCGCTGCGTGACGCGTTCGCGGCACTGGCGCGGCGCAGCAACGCGCTATGCGTGATCGGACTGTATGGCGCGGCAATCGTGGCCGTCGGCTACGTGATTCTGCTGGCGACGTTCCATGTCTCGCTGGACGCTTCGGTGACGGCGAGCGGCGTGCATAGGCTGTCGATCAGTTACGGCGGCGATCATGGCGTGCGGGGCGCGCTCGAATCGCTGCTCGGCGCGTCGATCTTTGCGGTCGCGATTGCCTCCGCCTGCTTCGCTCCGGCACTCGTGATGCTGCACGACATGACCCCGCACGACGCGATGCTGGCAAGCCTGAGCGGCGCCGCGCGCAACTGGCCCGTCACCGTGATGTACTTCGCCGCCATGACGGTGGCGGTGCTGTTCGCGCCAATGGTGCCGCTGGCGCTGCGCGCTTTGGTGCTGACGCCGCTGTTGACCGCGGTGCCGCTGCTGTCGATCTACGGCGCTTACCGGGATGTGTTCCTCGGACGCTGAGCGGGAGGCCGCGCGGCGAGGCTTTCTGCCGGACTGAAGAATACCTCGCGCCCGCTACCAGGCCGACGCGTTCGTCTGCGCAGTCAGATCCTTCTCCATGAAGACACTCAGCGGATCGGGCCGGTAATCCGCAAACGGCTCGCGGACGACGAAGCCCGCGCGGCCGTAGAGACCGAGCGCCGAATGACTGTCGATCCCGGTTTCAAGCCGCAGCCAGCGCACGCCGTGTGCACGCGCCTCGCGTTCGAGTCGCGCGAGTATCGCCCTGGAGAGGCCCTGGCCGCGGGCTTCGGGTTCCACCCACATCCGTTTGATTTCCGCCCAATCGCCTTTCAAAACCACGGCACCGGTCGCCAGCGCCGCACCCGATCCGTCGCGGGCAACGTGAAACAGCACGCTGGGTTCGCGCAGCGAATCGAGCGGCAGGAGGTGGTTACTCTCGGCGGGATAAAGTTTTGCGGCTTCCGCGTCGCCATGCTCGAGCAAGGCAATGATGTCGGGCTGGGCAGGATCTTCGATGGCGATATTCATGAATGACGAATTTTTTGTAAACGAATGGTCAGGCAGGCAAGAGCTTATCAAAGGTGGGCGTGCGCGCCACTATCGTTTTTCTCGCGCGTCAGGGCCGCAGATAGGGGCTGTGCCTGACATTGGCGGAGCAGAATACGCGGAACTCGACCGGCTCGTTCGCGGGCGCGGCCTCGACGACCCCGCAGGCATGCAGCACGTGCTGCAACGCTGAGATCACCTGGCCGTCCGGGTCCTGATCGATGACGATATCCATGATGCCGGCCTCGATGTATTGACGATGCACGTCGAGCATCTCATGTCCGATCCACGTCACCTGTCCGGCGAGGCCCGCCTGACGCAAGGCGGCCTCGATGCCGGCCGAGCCGTAACCGGTGCTATAGATGCCGGCCAGCGTGCCGCGTTTGAGTGCTGCGCTTACGACGCGATAGCAGCGGTCGTCCTGATCGAGCGATTCCATGGATGAGATTTCGCACGTCAGATGGCCGAAGTTTTCGCTAAGTTGCGCGCGGCACCCTTCGACGCGGTCGACATGCGCGCGATAGTCGAGCCGGCCCGGCAATAGCAGCACCCGCCCGGGATGCCGTGCGAGACGGCCGATAAAGTAGCCGGCCGTGCGCCCCGCACGCAGGTTGTCGATACCCGCGTAATGCAGCCGCTCGATGCCGCCGATATCGGTGACCATGGTCGCCACCACTTCGCCGCGTGCGATCGCCGCCGCGAGCGCGGTGCGCACGTCGGGGGTGTCCTGTGCCGTGACGATCAACGCCGCGCGCCGGTAGCGGGGGCGGCCGAGCGTCTGCGGCAGGCGCGCCTCGTCGGCGGCGGACAGCAGCACCCGGTGCACGACGACACGCCGGTCGAGCATCTGCATGGAGCGCTGCAGCGCCTCGCGCAGGCGGTTGAAGAACGGCAGGTCGTTGGCGGGCAACAGCACGTCGATATGGACGAGCCCATGCAGGGTGTCGGGCAGGACGCGCGGCACAGCGAGTTGCCGCGCGGCGGCGACCACCCGCTCACGCGCCTTGGCCGACACGCTGCCGCGTTCGTTCAGCACGCGGTCGACCGTGGTCGTGCTGACACCGGCCAGTTCCGCGATTTCGACGAAGCGCGCCGTGCGCTTACGCCACCGCGGGGTTTCCTCGGACACGGTTTGCCTCCGGCTCGACGGGGCGGTGCGGGATCGCAGCGCCATGGCTACGCTAGAGGAGTGGCGAAATTTCGTCAATCTTCCCGTTGAGGCACGCCGTCCGCCCGCCTATTTTTCATCTTGCGAGCTCCACGCCGGACGAGGCGGAGCCGACCTGAACCAGGAGACACAGGTGGCGAATACGCAGACAGAAGCACAGGCGCCGGCGAGCGCGGCGCGCGACGCTTACCGGCTGATCGGCGGTGCGGGCGAACGGGCGCGGGCGGCGGGCCTCGTCAATGCCGAGTGGTACAAGTGTCCGGTGCCGCGTCCGGTGATGAAGCAGTTGATGCAGCGCAGCGATACGCCAGCGCTTCGCGATACGCTGCTCTGGTACGCGGCGATCCTCGCGAGCGCGGTACTCGCCGGATTGGCGTGGCACGCGCACTCGTGGTGGGCGATCCCGGCGTTCCTGCTGTACGGCACGCTGTATTGCAGCCCCGCCGATTCGCGCTGGCACGAAGCCGGGCACGGTACGGCCTTCAAAACGCGCTGGATGAACGACGTGCTCTACCAGATCGCGTCATTCCAGGTGTTTCGCCGCGCAACGGTATGGCGCTGGAGCCATGCACGCCATCACACGGACACGCTGGTCGTCGGGCGCGACCGGGAAATCGCCGCGCCTCGGCCCACCGACTGGCTCGGACTCGCGCTCAACGTGTTCGCGATCAGACACGTCGCATCCGAACTGCCGAAGATGGTCAGCGCGGCGTTTGGCCGGGTCGGCGCGGAAGAGGAGACCTACGTTCCCGCATCCGAATGGCCGAAGGTGATCCGCGAGGCGCGCGCCAGTCTGTTCGTCTATGCGCTGGTGATCGCGGCGTGCCTCGGCCTGCACTCGATCTTGCCGTTGTTGTATATCGGACTGCCGAGCCTTTACGGCGCGTGGCTCTACCTCTATTTCGGTCTCACGCAGCATGCGGGCATGCCGGAGAACGTGCTCGACCATCGCCGCAACTGCCGCACGATCATGATGAATCCGCTGTTCCGCTTTCTCTACTGGAACATGAATTACCACGTCGAGCATCACATGTTCCCGATGGTGCCGTTCCATGCCTTGCCGCGCTTGCACGAGACGGTCAGGACGGACATGCCGCCGCCGTACCGCAGCAGCCTCGCCGCGTACGCGGAGATCATTCCGGCGCTGGTGCGGCAGACCCGCGATCCGTCGTATGCAGTCGTGCGGCCGGTGCCCGGCACCGCGCAGGCCTGACCCCGCACGACCCGGCACGCCCCTCAAAGAAACTCTGGAGACCAACATGACGCAATGGATCGATGCAGCCGCATTCGACGCTATCGAGGACGAAGACGTGATGCGCTTCGATCATGCGGGCCGTACCTTCGCGATCTACCGGGTGGAAGACCAGGTCTATGCGAGCGACGGTCTCTGCACTCACGAGCACGTCCATCTGAGCGACGGCTTCGTGATGGGACACGAGATCGAATGTCCGAAACATAACGGCCGTTTCGACGTTCGCGATGGCCGGCCGCTGTGTGCGCCCGTCTGCGAAAAACTGCAGACGTATGCGGCGAAGATCGAAGGCGGACGGATCCTGATCGAGGTTTGACGAGCGGGTTTCCGTAACTTTGGACGGCGCGATCAAGGTAGGGTAAGGTATTGAGCCAATTAACTGGCGCGAACCGCAGGAACCCTATGATTCGACATATTGTGATGTGGAAGTTGAAGGAATCGGCAGAAGGCGCGAGCCGCGCGGAAAACGCGGCGAAGCTCAAGGAAAAACTCGAAGGCTGCCGCGGTATCGTCCCGGGCATCCTGCATCTCGAAGTGGGCCTTGCCGAGCCGGGTTTCGAATCCACCTACGACGTCGTGCTGGTGTCCGACTTCGCCGACAAGGCGGCGCTCGACGCCTACCAGGTTCATCCCGTGCACCTGGCGCTCAAGGGTTTCGCCGGCGCCGTGCGTGAATCGCGCGACTGCGTCGATTACGTCGTCTGACCCACGACAATGACTGATCCGCAGAAAGTGGGGGGCGTCCACTCGGCGGCCGGCGCTCCGGGGGGCGGCCATCCGGCGGCCGGCGCGCCGGAATCCGCCCATCCCGCCGCACCCTCGGCCACGCCCGGCGTCGGCTCCCACGCCCAGGCTGTACTCGAAAGTCCTTTCGTCGACCGTCTCGGCGTGCAACTGGTGTCCGCTGCGGACGGCGTCAGCGAAGTGATTCTGCCGCTTGCGCCTGATCACATGAACACGTGGGCGGTTGCCCACGGCGGCGTGACGATGACGCTCGCCGATGTCGCGCTGGCGATGGCCGCTCGCAGTCTCGCGGGCGACGGCGTCGGGGTCGTTACCGTGGAAATGAAAGTCAACTTCATGCAACCGGGGCGCGGCGAGTTGCGCGCTTTCGCGCGCGTGCTGCATCGTTCAACCACAATGGCTTATTGCGAAGGCGAAATTCGCGATAGCGAAGGCCATTTTGTTGCGAAGGCGCTCGGGACGTTCAAGTACATGAAGCGTCTTGCCGTGGGCCGCGAGGTGACGCATCAGCGTCTACGCAGCGACCCCTCTGCCAAACCCGGTCCCAGCGACGGTTAACACGCAACAGCGGGACGCGCCGCTCGCGCGCCCCGCTGTGCAGGTCGAAGCTTGCCCGGTTTCACCCAAAATCCAGGAGACGATCGTCATGACCCAGATCAACCGCCAACTCGTTCTCGCGTCCCGTCCGGATGGCGCGGCCACGCCGGATAATTTCAGGCTCGTCGAAACGCCGCTGGCGCCGCTCGCGCAAGGCGAGTTTCGGGTGCGCAATCACTACTTGTCACTCGATCCGTACATGCGCGGGCGCATGAACGACAGCAAGTCGTACGCCGCGCCGCAGCCGCTCGACGAAGTGATGATCGGCGGGACCGTGGGCGAAGTCGTGGAATCGAAGCATCCGAAATTCGCCGTGGGCGACAAGGTCGTCGCGATGTTCGGCTGGCAGGAATACGGCACCTCGGACGGAACCGGTGTACGCAAGGTCGACGACACGCATGTGCCGCTCTCCGCGTATCTCGGCTCGGTAGGCATGCCGGGTGTCACCGGGTGGTACGGTCTGAACAGGATCATCGCGCCGAAGGCCGGCGAGACCGTGGTGGTCAGCGCGGCGAGCGGGGCGGTCGGCAGCGTCGTCGGGCAACTGGCGAAGCAGGCTGGTGCGCGGGCGGTCGGCATTGCCGGTGGTGCGGACAAGTGCCGTTACGTGGTGGAGCACCTCGGCTTCAATGCGTGCGTCGACTACAAGGCCGGCAACCTGTATCAGGACCTCAAGGCCGTGACGCCGCAGGGTGTCGACGGGTACTTCGAGAATGTCGGCGGCGAGGTGCTCGACGTGGTGCTGGCGCGGATGAACGCGTTCGGCCGCATCGCATTGTGCGGGATGATTGCCAGCTATGACGGCCAACCGTTGCCGCTCAAACACCCGGCGCTCCTGTTGACGCAGCGTTTGCTGGTGCAAGGCTTCATCGTCAGCGAGCATCCGGAAGTCTGGCCCGAAGCGCTCACGCAGCTCGGCATGCTCGTCGCGCAAAAGAAGCTGCACTTCCGCGAAAGCATCGCCCAGGGGCTCGAACAGGCGCCGGAGGCGTTCATCGGCCTGCTCAAAGGCAAGAACTTCGGCAAGCAACTGGTCAGGCTGATCTGAGACAGCCCGGCCGGTCCGTCAGAACGGATTGGCCGCGTGTCGTATCCGGGACGGCGCCGCTGCACGCGTGCGTCCCGCACAACCCATAAATAACGGAGACACTCGATGTTCCAGTTCGAAGGCAAAGTGGCGGTCATCACCGGCGCGGCGAGCGGCTTTGGGCGGGCGTTCGCCGAAAAAGGTGCGGCGCTCGGCATGAAGCTGGTGCTGGCCGATGTCGACGATGTCGCGCTCGCTCAGACCGTCGAGGCATTGCGCACGGCTGGCGCCGACGCGATCGGCGTGCCGACCGACGTTTCGGATGCCAGCCAGGTTGAAGCGCTGGCCCTCGCGGCCCTCGACGCATTCGGCAAGGTCCATCTGCTGTTCAACAACGCAGGCGTGGGCGCGGGCGGCTTCCTGTGGGAGAGCACGGCCAACGACTGGACGTGGGTGTTCGGTGTCAACGTGATGGGCGTCGCGCACGGCGTGCGCGTGTTCACGCCGATCATGCTGCAGCAGAGCGAACCGGCGCATATCGTCAATACCGCCTCGGTGGCGGGGCTTTTGTCGCCGCCGGCGATGGGCATCTACAACGCCTCCAAGCACGCCGTCGTTTCGCTGACGGAGACGCTTTACCACGATCTGCAGAATACCGGCGGACAGGTGGGATGTTCGCTGCTGTGCCCGGCGTTCGTGCCGACCGGCATCGCCAATGCCGAACGCGCGCGTCCCGACACCTTGCGCAACGACGCGGCGCCGACCCGCTCGCAACTCGCCGCGGGCAAGCAATTGCAGCGGGCGGTGCAGTCGGGCAAGCTGAGCGCGCAGGATGTCGCGGAGCTGACGTTCGCGGCGATTGAAGCAGGGCGCTTCTACATCGTCACGCACCCGGCGATCATGCCGACCGTGCACCTGCGCCACGAAGATATCGAGCAGCAGCGCAATCCGACCGATCCGCTGTCGCTCAAGCCGGAGGTCAAGGGCGCATGAGTGGCGCCGAGTGATCGCTGAACGCCTCGCCGACGCGGGCCACAGCGCGCGGGCCGTAGCCGCTTCATGGCATCATACGGCGCACACTTGTTCCGTGGCGCGTCTGCGCCGCCCGACGCACGATGCCGCTGAATCCGAAGATCGAGCAGGTGCTCGACATGATCGCGCGGGCGAACCGCCCGCCGTACCACACCCTCACCGCGCAACAGGCGCGCGCCGCGTACGAGATGAGCGCGCCGATTCTCGAGATTCCGGGCGCGCCGATGTTTTCCGTCGAAGATCTCAGCGTGCCGACGCGCGATGGCGCGACGATCCGCGCCCGCCTTTATCAGCCGTCCGAGGCGAGTTGGGCCGAGCCCGCGCCTGCGCTCGTCTATTACCACGGCGGCGGGTTGACTGTCGGCAGCGTCGACACGCACGATGCGCTGTGCCGGATGTTCGCGCGCGACGGGCGATGCGTCGTGCTCTCAGTCGACTATCGGCTCGCGCCCGAACATAAGTTCCCCACTGCCGCGCATGACGCGTTCGATGCATTGAGCTGGCTGCACGCCAATGCGGGCTTGTATGGCATCGACACAGGACGCATCGCCGTCGGCGGCGATAGCGCGGGCGGCACGCTCGCCACGGTCTGCGCGGTGTTGGCCCGCGATGCCGGTCTGCCGAAACTAGCCTTGCAAATGCTGATCTACCCGGGCACGAGCGCGAATCAGCAGACCGGTTCGCACGCGAGGCTTGCCGAGGGCTATCTGCTCTCGGGGGCCACGATCCAGTGGTTTTTCGAGCAGTATCTTCACGATGCCGGCGAGCGCGACGACTGGCGCTTTGCGCCGCTCGACGGCACGCGTGGTGCACCCGCTTTCGGTGGTCTCGCGCCGGCCTGGATTGCGACGGCGGAATACGATCCGCTGAGCGACGAAGGCGTCGCTTACGCAGAGAAGCTGCGTGCGGCCGGCAACGACGTCACGCTCAAGCGTTACGCCGGCATGATCCACGAGTTTTTCAAAATGGGCGGCTTCGTTGCCGATGTGGCGCAAGCGCATGCCGACGCAGCCGGCGCGTTGCGCGTGGCTTTCGGGCTCGACCCGGATTGAGCATCGAAACCAAAGCCAAAGACGAAGCCAAAAACGAAGCCCGCCTCAGCGTTCGATATTGAACGCGAAACTTCGCTCGAAATCACCAGGACGGACTACCCGATGCGAGCCGTTGTCGTCGCTGCGTTCGGCGACGGCAGCGCTGAGATGCTCGCCATGCTTGCAGTTCGCCACGACCCTCAATGCGGTCGTGCCGCGCGTGCCATACTCCGGCGACTCAATAAACGCCGCCGATAGCGCCCGTTCGCGTTCGAGCGGAATCCCGGTCGACGGCAACTCGTCGTCGCGGGCGAGGCGCGGATCGCGCATCAGATCGATGAGTCGCTCGAGCGGCACGAGGGGATCCGCGCCGACGAGCGCACCTAACTCGGCACGCTTGCGCACGAGCTTGGGCCATGGTGTGTCGAGCACCGCATTGGAGATGCCGTGCGTACCGGCCGCGAGCAAGGCGGGGCCCGCCGTCGAGCGGTTGCAATACCAGCCGAGCTCGCGCCGCGACCAGTCACCCACCAGCAGGTTAAAACCGTTATAGATCTCGCCGTCCTGGGCGACCTCGTGCAGGTAATCGAGCGGCGCGCGCTGCGCGGACGGTTCGCCCAGCAGCCAGTTGCTGACGAGCGTCCCGCGGGTGGGGGCATCAGGGCGCATTTCGTGCGGCGCCCGGTAGTTCGTCAAGGCTGCGAACCGGCCGTCGCGGGTCATGCCGAGCCACGTGCCGCCGCCCACCAGATCACGTCCAGCCAGCACACCCGGCGCTTGCAGCCACCAGTGCATGGGCTCGGCCGTACGGCGCAGAAACTCGTCGCGATTGGCGGCAAGCGTAAAGAGCGGTCCATCGAGCGCATCGGGCCGCCAGTCGAAGACGATCAGGCACATCGGGGCGAGTCTCCCGCGGTGGGGTAAGGAGGTTCAATGTGGCCGTGCAGCGGTACATGCATGGCGCCGGGACCTCGATAAACGGGCACAAGATACAGGCTCAGGATGCCGGCGACAGCGGTGCGGTAAATGGATTGCGAATCCGCAACTGCTGGTCGACTAGCAGGCCGTCCTGCATGTCTTCGGAGTACAAGGTTTCGCATCCACTCACGAGCGCGGCGCCGACGATCATCGCGTCATAAACGCTGAACCCATATCGCTGCGCCGCCAACCTGCCGCGCTCATGCATTTCGACAGTCAAGGGCTCGACCGCGCACAGCGAGCGTATGAGCGTCAACACTTCATCGAGCTGGGCCCAAGGCATCGCCAGCTTGCGTCGTGCGACATTGGTGATTTCGTTCAGCACCTGCACGCCGATCCGGCCGCCGGCCCGAACGGTGGCCTCGGCGCGGTCAGCTTTGGCCGCATCGGCCGATAGCAGGTAAAGCAATACATTGGTATCGATGAACGCTTTAGCCGCGGGCATTCGCGTCGTCCCGGTCGAACGTGAAATCGGCAGGAAGTGTGCCGCGGAACGCGCGCAGGCGGGCGAGGAATTCCTCGCTTCCGGGTTTCCTGCTCAACTCGAACACCCGGGCGTCGGCGACACGTACTTCAATGTCGTCGCCTTCGTGCAACGCCAGCGCTTCGACCACCGAAGCAGGCAGCCGGATGGCCAGACTATTTCCCCACTTTGAGACTTGCATGGCAGGCGCCCGATTGGTTGATATACATGTCGAAAAGTATATCAACGACGTAGCGCAGCGCCACGCCGTCTCAAACCTCAGCGGGCAACGCGTACGGCAGCGGCAGGAAGGCCAGCGCCGGCCCGTCAGCCGCGCCCAGATGAACCGAACCCGTTTCCAGCGCGGCGAGCTTGACCTCGACCAGCACATCCACGCCGCCATCCGGCGCCGACGCAGCGTTGACGATCATGCCGCACGGCTGACCCGGATCGTCCGAGTGGAACACTTCCGCGCCCGGCGCGACGGTGTCGAGCCCACCCGCGATGTTGGCGAGCGCGGTGCGCCGCTTGATCGTGCCGCGATACTGGCTGCGCGCGACCACTTCCTGACCGGGGTAGCAGCCCTTGCGAAAATTCACGCCGCCGAGCACGTCGAAATTGACCATCTGCGGCACGAACTGTTCAACCACTGGCTGAGTGATGCGCGCCTCGCCCGCGTGGATATCGAGCCAGTCCCACACGGCTGCGGAGGCGCGCGTGAGCTTGCCGTCGAGCACCGGCAAACGTGCTTCGACCTCGGCCTTCGGCCCGATCCACAGATACCGCAAGCGTCCGAGCGCGTCCGGTACGCGGATCAGCGCGCCCGCCGGGCCGTCCACCTTGACGTGCACACCATCCGGCACCGCGTCGAACACGCCCGAGAGCGCCTTGCGCACGTCGCCCGCGAGGCCCACCACCGCCAGTTCGGCGCTGGCATCCGTGAGCTTCGCCTTGGCGCGCAGCACGAACATCGACAGACGCTTTTGCACGGCGGGCTGGACGTCTTTCGATACCAGCAGACGGATCGTTTCGCCGCTGCGCCAGCTCAGAAACGACGCCAGCAAGCGGCCCTTGGCCGAGCAGTAACCGGACAGCCGGGCGATGGCCGCTTCAAGATGCTGGGTGTCGTTGGTCAACTGGCCGTGCAGGAAGCTCGCTGCATCGTCACCGGTTGCGTCGATGACGCCGAATTGCGTCAGCGGCATATACGCGCCGTGCTCCGTCACAGCGTCGAATTCCGCGCGCGCGGGACGCGGCAGCGGCGGGAGTGAGACCGGTGTGGCAGCAGCAACGGTGCCGGGGACAGGAGCGAGCGGTGCATTCATGGATTCACTGAGCAGTCAATTCTGACTTTAGCTAGGGCAAGCAAGTATTATATGGGGTCCACCCCAGCCATGTTTCGCATGTCCCTTCTGAAGAAATGTCTCGTTGCCGGCACGATTGTCGTTGCGCTGGTCGCAGCCGCTGTTGCCGGCGGATATCACTGGGCCAACACCCCCGTCAACCTGAACCCCGCGCAACTCGACGTCACCGTCAAACCGCACAGCAGCCTGCGCAGCGTCACGCTGCAGCTGAATCGCGGCGGCGTGCCGCTCGAGCCGGAGCTGTTCGTCATGATGACGCGCCTGCTCGGGCTGCAAAGCGAGCTCAAATCGGGCAATTACGAGTTCAAAAGCGGCGTGACGCCGTACGAAGTCCTGCAAAAAATCGCGCGTGGCGACGTGAACGAGTATGTCGCCACGATCATCGAAGGCTGGACCTTCAAGCGCATGCGCGCCGAACTGGACACCAATCCGGCCTTGACGCACGATACGGCCGGCATGAGCGACGCCCAGCTGCTGACCGCGATCGGGGCACCGGAAGCGTCCGTTGGCAACGGCGAAGGGCTGTTTTTCCCGGACACGTATCTGTTCGACAAGAACACCAGCGACCTCGACGTCTACCGCCGCGCGTATCGTCTGATGCACGAGCGCCTCGACGAGGCGTGGTTGGCACGGGCGCCAGGCCTGCCGTACAAGACGCCGTATGATGCGCTCACCATGGCATCCATCATCGAAAAGGAAACCGGCAAGCCGTCGGACCGGCCGATGGTGGCGGCCGTGTTCGCGAACCGCCTGCGGGTGGGCATGCCGCTGCAGACCGATCCGACCGTGATCTACGGCATGGGCGACAGCTATGCGGGCCATCTGCACAAGCGCGATTTGTTGACCGACACGCCCTATAACACCTATACGCGGATGGGCTTGCCGCCAACCCCGATTTCGTTGCCGGGGGTTGCGTCCTTGCAGGCGGCGCTCAATCCGGCGCAGAGCACCGCGCTGTACTTCGTGTCGCGCGGCGACGGCAGCAGCATTTTTTCTGACACACTCGGCGATCACAACAAGGCCGTCGACAAATATATTCGAGGGCAATGATGGCGCGGGGCAAATTCATCACGTTCGAGGGCATTGACGGTGCGGGCAAGACCACCCATCTCGCATGGTTTCGCGAGCGCCTCGAACAGCACATCGCGTCCAGCGGCCGGACGGTCGTCATGACCCGGGAGCCCGGCGGCACCGCGCTCGGCGAGGCGCTGCGCGAGATCCTGCTGCATCGGAAAATGGATCTCGAAACCGAAGCCTTGCTGATGTTCGCCGCCCGCCGCGAACATCTTGCCGAGGTCATCGAGCCGGCTCTGGCGCGCGGCGACTGGGTCCTGTCGGACCGCTTCAGCGACGCGACCTTTGCGTATCAAGGCGGCGGCCGCGGCCTGCCGCGCGACAAGCTCGAAGCACTCGAACGCTGGGTGCAGGGCGGCTTTCAGCCGGATCTGACGCTGCTGTTCGACGTGCCGCCCGATACGGCCAGCGAGCGGCGCAGTTCCGCGCGTGAACCGGACCGTTTCGAGAGCGAATCGGACGCGTTTTTCACCCGCACGCGCGCCGAGTATTTACGCCGTGCGGAAGAAGCGCCGTACCGGTTCGCTATCATTGACTCTTCGCAGAATATTCCGCTGATTCAGGAAAGACTCGAAGAGTTGATTGCAACGCTTTGATTTTAAATAAATATAATCGCCAATTATAACGAGTCGACAGTTCTTGTTGCACTTGAGATAGAGTTGTCAACCGATTGAATTCAAAGAGAAACAATGATTTATCCGTGGCAAGCCGATGACTGGAACCGTCTGCAACAACTGCGCGGGCATTGGCCGCATGCGTTGCTGCTTCATGGGCAGGCGGGAATCGGCAAGCTGCGCTTTGCGCAGCATCTGGCGCAAGGCCTGTTGTGCGAGGCGCAGCTTCCCAGCGGCGAGCCGTGCGGCACCTGCGTCGCATGCAACTGGTTCGTGCAGGGCAATCATCCGGACTACCGGCTGGTCGTGCCGGAGGCACTCGCCGCGGAAGCGGGCCTCGCCAGCGCCGCCGCGGACGAAAAAGCCGAAAAGGCCGACGCCGACGACAGCAAAAAGACCCGCACGCCAAGCAAGGAAATCAAGATCGAACAGGTGCGCGCGCTGCTGGATTTCACCGGCGTGGGTTCGCACCGCGGCGGCGCGCGGGTCGTCGTGCTGGCGCCTGCCGAGGCGCTCAACGTCGCGGCCGCCAACGCGCTCCTGAAAACGCTCGAGGAACCGCCCGCGGGCGTGGTGTTCCTGATGGTGTCGGCGCGCATCGACCGTCTGCTGCCGACGATCATCAGCCGCTGCCGTCAGTGGCCGATGACGGCGCCCGCGGCGCAGGTCGCCACCCAGTGGCTGGCCGCGCAGGGCGTGGCCGACGGCGCGGCGCTGCTGGCCGAGGCGGGCGGCGCGCCGCTCACCGCGCTGGCGCTGGCCAGCGACGAAAACCGCACGCTGCGTGACTGGACCCTCAGGCAACTCGCCGCCGGGCCGCAGTGCGACGCGTTTGCGTGCGCCGAGGCGTTGCAGAAGCTGCCGGTGCCGCTCGTGCTCGGCTGGCTGCAGCGCTGGCTGTATGACCTGCTCGCGCAACGCACCGCCGGCGCACCGCGCTATTTCCCGCAGGCTGGAGCGGCGCTCACGCGCTGTGCGGCCCAGGCGGACGCCACCGCATTCGCCCGTTACACCCGGACCGTGACCCGCCAGCGCGCGGTGGAAAATCATCCGCTCAACGCGCGGCTGGTCTTCGAGGAGCTGTTTATCGGCTATCGAGACCTGTTCGCCTGAGCCCCGTTTGATCCACCCTGATTCTGACTTTCCGACTGATACCTGATACGTTCGCCACCGCCATGAGCCTTTCTTACCGCGATGCCACGCTCGACGATCTGCCCGCCATCGTCGCCATCTACAACTCAACCGTGCCTTCGCGGCAGGTGACGGCCGATCTGGAGCCGGTGAGCGTCGAAAGCCGGCTTGCCTGGTTTCATGCGCATGGACCGGAAAAACGGCCGTTGTGGGTCGTCGAAGCAGACGGCCGGGTGGTCGCTTGGCTGAGTTTTTCGGATTTCTACGGCCGCCCGGCCTATTCGCGCACCGCCGAGGTCAGCATCTATCTGGACGACGCAGCGCGCGGCAAGGGACTCGGCAAGCAGTTGCTGGCGGCATCTCTCGAGGCCGCGCCGGCGCTTGGCATCGATACCGTGCTGGGTTTCATTTTCGGCCACAATGAAGCGAGCCTGCGGCTGTTCCGCAGTTTTGGCTTCGGCGATTGGGGTTCGCTGCCGCGCGTGGCGGTACTGGATGGCGTCGAGCGCGATCTCATCATTCTCGGCCGGCGGCTCTAGGCGGCTGCCTGAGGTGTCGGCGTGAGGCGTGGGCTGGCTCGGGGGCCTGAGGGATCAACCTTAGGCAACGGCCCGAAACAACGGCCTGAGTCAACGGCCCAATACCGCGACCCAAAGCCTCGACCCAAACACCCCGCTCCAGAAGCATTCAGACCACTATCGGATTCATCGCAGGACACCACCATGTTTGTCGACTCGCACTGCCACATCAATTTCGAAGGACTCGCCGACCGCCTGCCGCAGGTCATCGAGAACATGCGCAGCCACTCGGTCACGCATGCGCTGTGCGTCTCCGTCGACCTGGAAACGCTGCCGTCCGTGCTGGCAGTCGCCGAGGCGTACGAGAACGTCTACGCGTCGGTTGGTGTGCATCCGGATCACGAGGACGCGCAGGAGCCGAGCGTCGCCGAACTGATCGACCTGGCCCGGCACCCGAAAGTGGTCGCGATCGGCGAGACAGGGCTCGACTACTACCGTCTCGAAGACCGCACGATTGCCGACATGGAATGGCAGCGCGAGCGTTTTCGCACCCATATCCGCGCCGCGCACGCGACCGGCAAGCCGCTGATCATCCATACGCGGTCGTCGGCGCAAGACACGCTGCGGATCATGGCCGAGGAGCAGGCGGGCGTTCCCGGCGGCGTGATGCACTGCTTTACCGAACCATGGGCGATTGCCGAACAGGCGCTGGCGCAGAATTTTTATATCTCACTCTCCGGCATCGTTACGTTCAAGAGCGCAACCGACGTGCAGGACGTGGCACGGCGCGTGCCGCTCGAACGGCTGCTGATCGAAACCGACTCGCCGTACCTCGCGCCCGTGCCGTATCGCGGCAAGCCGAATGAACCTGCGTACGTAAGTTATGTCGGACGCTTCATCGCGCAACAACGCGAGATGCCGGACGCGGCGCTGGCCGCCGCGACGACGGCCAACTTCTTCCGGCTCTTCAGGCTTCCGGCGCCGGCCGGCGTCTGAGCCGTAAAGGCAAACATTATCAACAGGATAGGGACGATTCCTAAAGCCATTTATGAACCAATACTCGACTCAAATCCTCGCCCCGATCAACGCATCGTCCGCCGAAAACCGTCCGCGGAGTCTGTCGTCACTGCGCCTTGGCGCGGTTCGCGTCGCCCGGGCGGCAGCGCGCGTGACCCTGGCAGGCGGTTTCGCCTGCGCCGCGCTGGTCGCACTGCCGGCGCAGGCCGCGCCTGCTGACACCCTGATCAAGGCCGTCAAGTTCGACGACGTCAACGAAGTCAACAAGCAGCTTTCACACGGCATGGACCCGAATCTGACCGACGACCAGGGCATGCCGCTGCTGGTAATCGCCGCCCGCGAAAAGTCGGACAAGGTCGCCGCCGCGCTGGCCGCCAACCCGAAGACCAACCTCGAAATCACGGACAAGGCCGGCGAAAACGCCATGATGCTGGCCGCGCTGAACGGCGACATGGAGATGGTGCAACTGCTGATCTCGAAGGACGCCGAGGTCAACAAGAAGGGCTGGGCGCCGCTCCATTACGCGGCCGCCAACGGCCATGACGACGTCGTCAAGCTCCTGCTCGACCACTCGGCGTATATCGACGCCGGCTCGCCGAACGGCACCACACCGCTGATGATGGCCGCACGCGGCGGCCATGTCTCGACCGTGAAGCTGCTGCTCGACAACGGCGCGGACCTGAACGTAAAGAACCAGATCGGCCTGAATGCGCTGGACTTTGCCAAGCAATACAAGGAACCGGACGTCGTGGAAGGTCTGACGGCGCGCATGCAGCAAACGCCGCAGAAGTAACGCAAGTAACGCAGCCGGTATGCTTCGCATTCCGTAAAAACAGTGCAGAATAACGGTTACGGCGCGCTTTGGGGCGCGCCGTTTCTATGCGGCATCAGACCGCTCGATAATTTCCTGGAAGGATCACCATGCTGCGGGCTTTGATTTGCGCCAGCGCGTTTGCCGTACCGCTCACGGCAGCCGCGTTTACGGGAGGCGACCTCAACAGGCTGTGCGAGAAAACGGACGTGGCGTCACGCAGTGCCTGCGCCGCCTATATCGAAGGCGCGGCTGACGGCGTCTTCAACACCATCGACGCGATCGGCGGCACCACCGGTCCGCGGGTCGGCCAGTACTTCTGCCTGCCGCAGGACGCCCGCTCGCAACAGTTGACCGATGCGGTGCGCAAGTACATCGCGGAGAATCCGAACGCCGCCGGCTATAACGCCAGCACGGCCATTTCGTTAGGGCTCGGCAAGGCGTTTCCCTGCAGAAGCGGCGAGTAAGACCGCATTGATAAGGCCCGGCGCCTCGCGACGGGCTTGCAACTGACCTCCTCGAGGCGGGTCGAAGTGTCATTCTCACCTGACGAGCGTTGCTGGGCGGCGCGCCGGCAGCGGCGTCTCCCGAACCGAGGAGGACAACAGACATGGGCCGACTGATCGTCGTGTCGAATCGCGTCGCAACGCCGACGGAAACCAAAGGATCCGCGGGCGGCCTTGCGGTTGGCGTATTCGGTGCATTGAAGGACGCCGGAGGCGTGTGGTTCGGCTGGAGCGGCGACGTGGTCAGCGAGACCGTCGCCAACGGCGGTCCGACGCTGGAGCAGGAAGGCGCGGTCACGTTCGCGACTGTCGGGCTCACGCGCAAGGACTACGATCAGTACTATCGCGGCTTCTCGAACGCGACCTTGTGGCCGGTGTTTCACTACCGCAATGACCTCGCGCGGTACGAACGCGAGGAGTATGCAGGCTACCGGCGCGTCAACGCCTGGCTGGCACACCGCCTGATCAAGCTGCTCGAGCCCGACGACGTGATCTGGGTGCACGACTATCACCTGATTCCGTTCGCCGAAGCGCTGCGCTCGGAAGGCATGACCAATCGCATGGGCTTCTTCCTGCACATCCCGTTTCCTGCGCCGCAGATCCTGCTCAATATCCCGCCGCACGAAGAACTGGTGAAGTCGCTGTGCTGTTACGACCTGCTCGGCTTCCAGACCGCCACCGACCAGCTCGCGTTCCACGACTACGTGGTCCGGCATGCGCGCGGCAGCGTGAGCGCGGACGGCCACGCGGAAGCGTTTGGCCGCAAGCTGCGCACGGGCGTCTACCGGATCGGCGTGTTCCCCGACGAGATCGCCGAACAGGCGCAGCGCTACGAAAGCCGCCAGCATGTGCTCGACCTCAAGCAGAGCCTCGAAGGCCGCAAGCTCATCATGAGCGTCGACCGGCTCGATTATTCGAAAGGTCTCGTCGAGCGATTTCGCGCGTTCGAGCATCTGCTGGAGCGCTCGCCCGAATGGCGCGGCAATGTCACGCTGGTGCAGATCGCGCCGCCTACGCGCTCCGATGTCGCCACGTATCAGCAGATCCGCCAGGACCTCGAATACGAAGCGGGGCGCATCAACGGCCGCTATTCAGGCCTCGACTACACGCCGATCCGCTATCTGAACCAGCGGTACGATCGCTGGAAACTGATGTCGCTATTTCGCGAGTCGCAGATTGGCTTTGTCACGCCGTTGCACGATGGGATGAATCTGGTCGCCAAGGAGTATGTGGCCGCGCAGAATCCCGACGATCCGGGCGTGCTGGTGCTGTCGATTTTCGCGGGCGCGGCGGCGGAACTGACCGGCGCGCTGCTGGTGAATCCGCATGATTCCGTTGGCATGTGCGAGGCCTTGCAGCGCGCGCTTTCGATGCCGCTCGAGGCGCGTCAGCGCCGTCACGAGATCAATATGGCCGCCTTGCGCGAGAACGATCTGGGCGTCTGGCGCGATTCGTTCCTGAGCGATCTGCGCAGCGTGCCGCTGCATGGAGCCACGCATGGGCCACGCAGTGCGGGACGGTCGTCCTGATGCGAGGGCGGCCGTCATGCTGAGCGCGCTCGCGATTGCCAACTATCGCTCGCTGCGTGAAGTGATCGTGCCGCTCGGCGCGCTGAATATCGTCACCGGGCCGAACGGCAGCGGCAAATCCAGCGTGTATCGCGCCTTGCGGCTGCTGGCGCAGACCGCGCGCGGCGGTGTGATCGGCGCGCTGGCGCGCGAAGGCGGTCTGCCCTCGACACTCTGGGCCGGCCCCGAGCGTTTCGCGCGCGCCATGCTGACGGGCGACATGCCCGTGCAGGGCACGGGTCGCCGCGAGCCTGTCAATCTGCGGCTGGGCTTTGCCAGCGATACGTTCAGCTATGCCATCGATCTCGGCCTGCCGGCCATCCAGCCGTCCGAGACGGCGTTCGCGCTCGATCCGGTCATCAAGCGCGAATGCATCTGGAGCGGTTCGCTGCTGCGGCCTTCGGCGCTGCTCGTAGACCGTCAGGGCGTGTCGATCCGGACCCGCGGGAACGGCGGTGAATGGCAGACCATTCCGCAGCCGGTCGCGAGTTTCGACAGCATGATGACGGAGTTCTCCGACCCGCGAACCGCACCGGAAATGATCGCGGTTCGCGAGCAGATCCGCTCGTGGCGCTTCCACGACCATTTCCGCACCGATAGCGAGGCGCCGGTGCGCTTACCGCAGATCGGCACGCACACGCCGGTGCTGAGCGACGACGGCGCCGATCTCGCCGCCGCGCTGCAGACCATCCGCGAAATCGGCGACGCCGTGGCGCTCGATGCGGCGATCGAGGACGCGTTTCCCGGTTCGCGCGTGTCGATCGCGAGCCTCGAAGGCCGTTTCGAACTGACGATGCGTCAGCATGGGCTGTTGCGGCCGCTGAAAGGCGCGGAACTGTCCGATGGCACCTTGCGTTACCTGCTGCTGGTCGCCGCGCTTCTCACGCCCCGTCCGCCGGCCTTACTGGTGCTGAACGAACCGGAGACGAGCCTGCATCCCGATTTGCTGCTGGCGTTGGCGCGGCTGATTGCGCAGGCCGCCAGGCATTCGCAGGTGGTGGTGGTGTCGCATGCGGCACGCCTGATCGCGGCGCTCGAATGCGAGAACGGCAGCCGTTCGATCGTGCTCGAAAAGGAACTGGGCGCCACGCGGATAGCCGGCGCAGATGAGCTTGATATACCGCCATGGAAGTGGCCGGCAAGGTAACGCGCCGCCTGATTCGTTTGCGATGCGCTAGTGTGCCGGGATGTTTCTTGACTGTAACAGCGCAAAGGAATTGAAAGGATGGCGGTTTTTTTGGGGCGTAATCGGCAATAATCCTATCCAGGGCAAGCCACCTGGAAACGCTCCGGGTCGAGCCTATAAACAGAACGCATGGGCCGGCACGACCAGCCTGTCGCGTTGATTGGAGACACCGGCGTTGGCCTGGTCGCGCGCCGCTGGCGCGAGGCCGCGTAGCGCAGCATCCTGGCCGTCAGTATCACGGAGACACACGATGAGAATTGCCCAGATCGCCCCTTTGACGGAATCGGTGCCGCCCAAGCTGTATGGCGGGACTGAGCGCGTCGTGTCGTACATCACCGAGGCGCTGGTCGACCTCGGCCACGATGTGACGCTGTTTGCCAGCGGCGACTCTGTCACCAGCGCGAAACTCGAAGCGGTGTGGCCGCGCGCGCTGCGGCTCGATCCAGGCATTCGCGACCGGATTGCGCCGCATATGCTGCTGATGGAACTGGTGCGCCGCCAGGCCGATTCGTTCGACGTGCTCCATTTCCACATGGATTACTACTCGTTCTCGGTGTTCAAGCGCCAGGACACACCGTTTGTCACCACTTTGCATGGCCGGCTCGATTTGCCCGAACAGCAACCGGTGTTCGACACCTTCAACACCGCGCCGGTGATCTCGATTTCGAATTCGCAGCGCCAGCCCTTGCCGCAGGCCAAATGGCTGACCACCGTGTATCACGGGCTGCCTGAGATGCTCTATACCCCGCAGCCGGTCGAGCAGAAGTATCTGGCGTTTCTCGGCCGCATCTCGCCGGAAAAGCGCGTGGATACGGCGATTCGCATTGCCGGCCGTTGCGGGCTGCCCATCCGCATCGCGGCGAAGGTCGACTCGGCCGACCGCGAGTATTTCGAACGCGACGTCAAGCCGCTGCTGGATCTGCCGTATGTGGACTTCATCGGCGAGATTGCGGACGATCAGAAAGCCGAATTCCTTTCGGGCGCGCATGCGCTGCTGTTCCCGATCGACTGGCCGGAGCCGTTCGGTCTGGTGATGATCGAGGCCATGGCGTGCGGCACGCCGGTGATCGCTTTCAATCGCGGCGCCGTGCCGGAAGTACTGGAGGATGGCGTGACGGGCTTCATCGTGGAAGACGAGATCGGCGCCGTGGCGGCCGTGAACCGTCTGCACAAGGTGCCGCGGGCCGGCGTGCGGGCCGCCTTCGAGGCGCGTTTTACTTCGCACCGGATGGCGCAGCAGTATGTTGACGCGTATCAGTCGGTGGTTCGCGCGCAAAAACGCTCGCGCTTCAAGGTGATCGATACGACCACGCCGCGTTGAGCCACGCGTCTCGCGCAGCATAAAAAAACGGCGATGCGTGCAGCATCGCCGTTTTTCATGGGGACCTGGCGTCCCGCATGCCGTGCGCCTAGATATGCAGGCGTGAGACCTTCGTGCCGTTGATCGAAATGTCGCCCATCAGACCGGCGTTCGTCATCACGAACACTTCCACCGGCGCGGTGGCCGTGGTGGTGTCGATGGCGCCGTTCGCGCCCATCTTCACGAGCGCCACCGAAGCGTCGCCGCCTGCGGACCAGCCGTCGGTATTGCGGAATTTGTCGAGCGCGTCCTGCGTCATGAACAGGAAGATGATGGCCTTCGACTGCGCACCGGCCTGCAGGCCGAACGAGCCCGAAACCGTGCTGTAGTAGCCGACCGTACTGCCGCCGACCCGCAGCGAACCCTCGCCATACTGGCCGCCGACAATCAGGCCCGCCTGAATGACCGACGGGAATACGAGCACACCACGCGCCTTCGACACGAGCTCACGCGAACCGGGCACCGTCTGGAAGAGGCGCGACATGGTGCCGTCGACACTGGCGTCGATAGATTGACGCTTCGACATGTCGGTCGCCGCGTTGTCGGGCGTACCCGAGGTCGTGGTACAGCCAGCGAGTGCAAGGCCTCCGAAAGCTAGCGCAACGGTAGTCGACAGCATGAAGTTTCGTCTTTGCATCGTTTTTCTCCATCACGGTTCCTGGGCGCAACCTCTGCGTGTGTTGCCGGGCTGCCTGATTAGTTATATCACACGCAAGCTTAAAGGGTGCAAACCCTCGCTCCGCGAGAACCCTTGCGGGACGGGCGTTCGCGGACAATCTGTAAATTCTTTCGGGTAACTCTGACCGATCGCAACGCAACCTTCGAAGCCCTTCGTTTGCTTAAGACACGACGGCTCTTGCGTCCGCGGCGCGCGCTCGGCACCGCCATGCGGTGGGCGCGATGCAGCCGCAGCCGCGTTACTTTTTACCGATTTCCCATACGTGGAGACGGTCTGGAATAAAAATGAAAGAATTGTGCGAATGTGTTGCACGCAAGCCGCAAGGCGCGATGGCAATCCGCACGGAACCCGCTGGCGCCGGCTTTCAATGATTGGGGGTGCTTTTGACCGACGGTGGGCGGCGCAGCGCGCGGCGAATCCCGCCGATCACCATGCCGATCAGAAACAGCGTAACGGCCGGCACGACCCAATAACCGACGAAGGCGTGCCACAGATAGGCGAAGAGCGTGCTGCGACGCAGGGCATATTCGTCGCGCGCCTCTTGCTGGCGCGGCGCGTTGGCCGCCAGCACAGCGGCCGGACAGCCCGCTGCGCGCGCCTCGTCGGGCTCGCCCCGGCAGCGGGTGGCGGCGCCTGCGGCGCGCTGGGCATCGGTGAGATCCCAGCTGGTCAGCGCACGATCGAGGTCGACGGCGTTATACGCCATCTCCTCCTGGATCTCGCGTACCGCGACGATCGCGACCGGAACCGCCCAAAAGACGATGACGACCAGCCACCGTCTAAACCAGCGGTTTTTGTGTCTCCATACCATTCTTGCCTCCGTTCAATGCTCTGTGGCATCAACGACAAGATGGCGGCCCAATGGCGCGTGGTGTTTTATAGACGGGCCGTCTCCGCAGCAATCATAGAAGAAAATGCTGTATTCGGGCGAACGGACTTTGAAAGGTGGGAAAGCGGCCTGACTGGCGGCGCGCGAAAGGATGAGTCTCCGAGCGTCGCGACCGCGGCCGCGGCGCTCAGGGGCGGGGCGCGCCTAGCTCTTGTTGCTCAGGCACGACGACATGAAGGCCTTGCGGTCATCGCCTTTCTTGCCGGTGGCTTGCGCGTTGCAGGCCTTCATCTTGTCCTGCTGGGACATCGGCGCAGCAGCGGGTTTCGCCGACAGACACGAGGACATGAACGCCTTGCGGTCGTCGCCTTTCTTGTCGCCGGCCTGCTTGTTGCAGGCCGTCATCTTCGACTGCTGGCTGTTCTGCGCGAACGCGGGCGACGCCAGCACGGCGCCGAGTAGGAGGGCAGCGAGAGCGGATTGCATCTTCATGGGACACTCCATCGGTGGTGAAACTGTTATTGATAGTCGTACAACCGGGCGTCACAGGCATCCGTTTGCCCATCGCCGTCGTTATTATGGCAAAGCTGTCAGGTAAAACGGATGACACTGTAGGCCGGTTGACAGGCGCAGGGACAGGTTTTCCCTGGCCTGCAGTCGTGGTAATCGTAGGATGACTGCCGCCCAAGCGGCGTCTGTTTAGTAGCGGAGCTAAACTGATACGGAATCCGAATTGAATACCAGTGTGTAACGGGACATTTCGCAAGCTTAATTCTGCTTTCAACGCGACAGGTATGTCCCACCCATTGGTATCTCAGTCATTCGCTCATCCTTCAATAAGAATCCGGCAGAAAATTCCGTAAATAATGTAATGTCGAACAATTGACGGCATTGACTCGATGCCATTTTTATTGTCCTGTAATTCGTGAGGCGCGACCATGCACTATCTGTTGATCTATGACTTGACCGAGGACTATCTCGAGCGCCGCGCCGCCTGGCGCGACGAGCATCTGAAGCTTGCGTGGGCGGCGGCCGCACGCGGCGAATTGCTGCTGGGCGGGGCGCTCGTCGAGCCGACCGATACCGCGATGTTGCTGTTCGAGGGCGACTCATCCGCTGCCGCCGAAGCGTTTGCAAATGCAGATCCCTACGTGCGTGAAGGGCTCGTTGCGCGTTGGCGTGTGCGAGCATGGATGACGGTGGCAGGTGAGCACGCGTCGCATCCGGTGCGGGGCGCCGCAACGCCATGAGCCGCTCATGATTCGCTCGCGATCCGTTCAGGGGGCATGAAAGTGGGCGTTCATCGATGCGCAGCCACACGACGCGACGTACGCGGCCGGCAATTCATCGCGTGCGCCCGGCTTTGTCCGGCTATAAAAAATCCATAAAAACTTTAAGCGATCTTTACGCCGAAATTCTATGGAAATTCCCCTATCTGGATATGCACAATAGCGGCTAGTGCTGTTACCACTGCCAGGATTTCTGTGGCGGCTTTTGGAAATCCAATGTGACAAATAGAAGAAGATTGTTTCCATCAGTAACATCTGTCATTGCCATATTCATGCAAACCCTGGTGGTGGTATGCTTCCTGCACAATTTCTCCAATGCACGAGTGAGACCACGTTTTATGCCTCGCGATGGGGAAGCTTCGCACTGTCGTAGTGCGGCATTCGCGATCGGGCGGGAACGTAAATACATATTTGTGCAACCGAAGGCGCTACACGAATCGTTCACGCTGAATTCGTGAGTAGCCCAAAGCCACAGCCCGGCCAGGCTGTGTGGAGAACCGCATGTTTTTCGATGAGCTAAGCAATGACGAATGGGCGCTGCTGGCAGCGCTCGTTTCCGACGAGCCAGCGGTCCGTTTGAATCGACGCGGCCGGCCGCGCGCCGAGCCACGTGTTGTGGCAAATGCTGTCCTGTGGATTCTGACCACTGGGGAACCGTGGTCGAAACTGCCGGGCCGCTATCCGTCGGGTCCGACCTGCCGGCGCCGTTTTGAAGAATGGCAATTGAACGGCACGCTTGCCGAGATGATCCGGCTGCTTGCTGTGACGGGGCGCACGTTCGTCTATGTGCCGCAAGCGCCGCAACCGGTGGCGGCGAAGCCTGTCGTGGAGGCGCAAGTGGTCAGCGTGCGCGAAGACCCGCTGCGCGGCGTGAACTGGAAGAGTCCTGAGTCATGGCAGACGCCTGCGGGTGTCACGCAAGGCTGGCGCTCGCTCGATCCGCTCGCCGACATGACCCGACAGCTGGCCGGCACGCTGCCCCACGAAGCGGTGCGTGCCGAGCCGTCTATCGGTCGCGCGGATGCGCGCGGCGGCACGCCGCTGCGCGAGCTTCCGCGTAACCCGTTGCCCATGAGTGCGGCGGCGAGCGGCATGCAGGTCGTCGACCGGCGCGGCTATGTGATCCACGTGGCGGCCGAACGTGTGCCGAACGCGATGTATCGCGCATGGGCGGAGATCGAACAGGATGGCCGGCGCGTTGAACGCTCGGGCCTCGTCGGCCCGCGTTTCGCGGATGCGGACGCAGCGCAGGAGTACGCGCTCGAATGGGCGCGTCAATGGATCGACCGGCAATGCCGTATGTTGAGCGCTGCGTCGAGCGGACCCGCGCCCGGTAGCTTCACGCGGCCCTTGCCGGGTGCACGGCACCTGCCGAATACGCCAGGTGCCGGTGCCACGGACACGCATGGCGACGCCTCGGGAAGCGCGCACGTCGGTGATCACGCCGTTGGACACGCGAGCGGGCAACCAGGCGCGCACGCGCCGAAGCCGCTGGGTGGGTCAATGAGTGGCTCAATGAGCGGCCCGCTGCACAGCCCGATCAGCCCGGTCAGCGCGTCGCGAGCACCGTTGCGCCGCTATCCCGGCGAAGCGTCCACAGACGGCCCAGCTGAACGATTCCCGCTGGCGCCAGAGATTTCCCACGCAGGGTGAATCACGCGGCAACCCGCGGCGGGTAGATGCCACCGCCGCAGGAAATCGCATCGCCAGCAAGCAACTCGCCGCACCGTCTATTGTCGTCCGTACGTATCGTCGAAGCGCACGATGTCGTCTTCCCCGAGATACGAGCCGGACTGCACTTCGATCATTTCCAGCGGCATCTTGCCGGGATTCTCGAGACGGTGAGTCGTGCCCAGCGGGATATAGGCCGACTCGTTCTCCGAGACGATCAGGCGCTCGTCGCCACGCGTGACGAGCGCTGTGCCACGTACGACGATCCAGTGTTCGGCGCGGTGATGATGCATTTGCAGCGACAAACGTGCGCCAGGATTGACGACGATGCGTTTGACCTGGAAGCGCTCGCCGCTATCCACCGAATCGTAATGCCCCCACGGACGATGCACCTTGCGATGATTCGCCGCCTGCGGGTCACCGGCGGCGCGAAGCCGTCCGACAATTTTCTTCACGTCCTGCACGCGCGATTTGTCGGCCACCAGAATCGCATCGGCGGTTTCCACGATGACGAGATCGTGGGTGCCGACGCAAGCGATCAGGCGTCCTTCGGAATGCGCGAAGGTCGAGGCCGCGCCTTCGAACATGACGTTGCCGCGGGCTACATTGTGGGCCCCGTCCTTGTCCGAGATCTGCCAGATCGCATCCCACGAACCCACGTCCGACCAGCCCGCCCGCAACGGCACGACCACGCCGGACGCGACTGACGGCGCGCTGCCGAGTTGCTCCATCACCGCGTAGTCGATCGAATTCGAGGGCGAGGCGCTGAAGGCGTCGCGTTGCAGCCGGAAGAAATCGCCGTCTGCCTTGCCGCCGGCATAGGCCGCCTGGCAGGCTGCGAGAATCGCCGGCTGAAAATGGCCAATCGCGGCGAGCCACGTTGAAGCGCGCATGATGAAGATGCCGCTATTCCACCAGTACTCCCGAGATTCGACATAACGTTGCGCGAGTTCGAGGTGCGGCTTTTCGACGAAGCGGTCGAGCTGGTGCGCCTCGCTCGCGCCGACGCGGCCCAACGGCGCGCCCAGACGGATATAGCCGTAACCGGTTTCCGCGTGCGTCGGTACGATGCCCATCGTGACGATATGGCCTTCGTGCGCGTGCTGCACGCCTGCGGCGACCGCCGCATGGAACGCTTCGACATCGGTGACCGCGTGGTCGGCAGGCATCACCACCATGATGCCGTCATCGTCCTCGGCGGCAATCGACAACGCCGCCACCGTCAATGCCGGCGCCGTGTCGCGCCCGGTGGGTTCGAGGATCAGGCGGCTCGCCTTGCCGCTGGTGCGGAGTTGCTCGGCGGTCGTGAAGCGATGTTCTTCGTTTGCCACCACGATCAGCTGGTCGGCGAGCGGATGTCCGGCTTCGAGCGCATCGAGACGGCGGGTGGTGGACTGCAGCAGCGAGTCGGCGCCTAGCAGGCCGATCAGCTGCTTCGGATGCTGCTCGCGCGACATTGGCCAAAGACGGGTGCCGGAGCCGCCCGCCAGGATGACGGGATGAACCTTCAGCTTGACCTTCAGGGGTGCTGCGGTGTCTGGCCGGATGTCGGCGACGGGCGCCGTAACCGTTGCTGTCATGGTGATCTACTCCTCGGGGCTGGGTGAGTGCGTCGAGTTTTATCACGGCGTAAATGACCAATAAAAGATCGTTATTCGTCGATTCAGAAAAATTAATTGAGTCGCGGAATAAAAATCCATCAATGATTTAAGTTTTATTTCAAAGAATTTGCAAAATATAAAAAATAATCGCAGAAAAATTGGTGTGATTTTTGACTGATCCTGACGCACCCGCGGATGCTCAAAAAGAGGGCGGCAAGCAGAGGTCCCGCGCCGCATAAGGTTCCGCTGAAAAGATTGGCAATCGCGCCAGCGCACCGCCGGAACCGGCAACCAATGCGTCCAATTGCAGCAACAATTACCGAAAAAATCCATAAAAAACTAGGCAAATATGACCGATACATTTTGAGATTTTTTGCGATCTTGCAGTGCGAATTTTAATGCCGCCTTATCTAGGCCTGTACGGGTATCTACTCATCCGGATTGACGCTTTTCGAATTGGGCCGATAAGCACAGGCGCTGAATCCTTTGCCATTGCGTGAGTTGCGCGAGGCACACGAAGCGAGTGCCGTCTACCGGATGCCGATACCTTTCCACGCGGTGCGCACGCCCGCTTACTTCACGGATGGACCTTGACTGACGAACTGAGGTGCAGCGCATGCTGAGCGTTCTATCGAGAATCATCGACATCGCCATGGTCGCACTGGGCGCGCTGATCGCAGCGGCCGTGCACAACGGACATGGGGTCTGGCTGGACGACATGCAGAGCGTCTCGCTGGCGTTCGACTGCCTGCTGGTGGTGGTGTTCTTCCCGGCACTAGGGATCTACCAGTCGTGGCGCGGCAAACCGCTGATGGACCTGCTATTGCGGGTCTCGGGCGCATGGGCGATGGTCGAAACCACCGGCGTGCTGATCAGCTTCAGCCTGCACCGCTCGGACCTGCTGTCGCGCCTGTGGCTGCTGTACTGGGCCGCGGCGGTCATCGTCCTGCTGATCGTGACCAAGGCACTGGTGTACTCGGTCCTCAAGGGCCTGCGCCGCGAGGGCTTCAACCACAAGACAGTGGCAATCGTCGGCGGCGCGCCGTACGGCAAGTTTCTGATCGAACAGATGCGCAGCCATCCGGAAGCCGGCTTCAGTCCTTTGGTGGTGTACGACGAAAGCGGCCCAGGCGATCTTGATCAGGATGCCGAAGCGGTCCACGCGGTGGAAGGTGTGCCGGTGGAGCGTGAGTTCGACGCCATGATCCGGCTGGTGCGCGACCGGGGAATTCGCGAACTGTGGCTCGCGCTGCCGATCTCGAAGGAGAAGACCATCCATCGCTTCGTGATGGAGTTGCGCAACGACTTCGTGAACATTCGCTTCATTCCGGACGTGCGCAGCCTGACGCTGTTCAGCCAGCCCATGGTGGATCTGCTCGGCGTGCCGGCCATCAATCTCGCGGCTTCGCCGATCACCGATCTGCGCGTGCTGCCCAAGCGCGTGTTCGACCGCCTGTTCGCCTTCGGCGCGCTCACCGCGCTGGCTCCGCTGATGCTCGTCATCGCGGTGATGGTGAAGCTGTCTTCGCCGGGGCCGGTGTTCTTTCGCCAGAAGCGTAAGGGCATCGACGGTCACCAGTTCGAGATCTACAAGTTCCGCTCGATGAAAGTGCATGCGGAAGTCGCTGGCAAGGTGACCCAGGCAACGCGGCGCGACCCGCGCATCACGGCTGTAGGCGCGTTCCTGCGCCGCACCAGCCTCGATGAGCTGCCGCAGTTCATCAACGTGCTGCGTGGCGAGATGTCGGTAGTCGGGCCGCGTCCGCACGCGCTCGCCCACGACGACATCTACAAGGACCTGGTGAAGGGCTATATGCACCGTTACCGCATCAAGCCGGGTATCACCGGCTGGGCGCAGATCAACGGCTACCGGGGCGAGACCGACCGCATCGAAAAGATGATGGGGCGCGTGAAGCTCGACCTGTACTACATGCAGAACTGGACGTTCTGGCTCGACATCAAGATCGTTGTACTGACGTTCTGGAAGGGCTTTGTCGGCAGCAACGCTTACTGAGCCACGGAATCACCAGGCAATCCTTAAGCGGGCGCCGGCAGGCAAGACGATGCAGGCGCCCTGTTTCAGAACCATTCAAATCTCCGAGGTGTAATTCATGAACCTGACGATCATTGGTAGCGGTTATGTGGGCCTCGTGACCGGCGCCTGTCTTGCCGACATCGGCAACGACGTGTTCTGTCTCGACCTCGATCAGCGCAAGATCGATGTGCTCAACAGTGGCGGCGTACCGATTCATGAGCCGGGTCTGCAGGAGATCATTGCGCGCAACCGTCGCGCAGGACGCCTGAAGTTTTCGACGGACGTCGCCGAGGCGGTGGCGCACGGCGATATCCAGTTCATCGCAGTCGGCACGCCGTCGGACGAAGACGGTTCGGCCGATCTGCAATACGTACTGGCCGCCGCGCGCAACATTGGCCGCCATATGACCGGCTTCAAGGTGATCGTCGACAAGTCGACCGTGCCGGTCGGCACCGCGGTACGCGTGCGCAAGGCCATTGCCGAAGAGCTGGCCGCGCGCGGTGCGCAGCATATGTTTTCGGTGGTGTCGAATCCGGAGTTCCTGAAAGAGGGCGCAGCCGTCGAAGACTTCACGCGGCCCGATCGCATCGTGCTTGGCTGCGACGAGGACATGCCCGGCGAGAAGGCGCGCGAACTGATGAAGCGGGTCTACGCGCCGTTCAATCGCAACCGCGAACGCACCTTGTATATGGACGTGCGCTCGGCCGAGTTTACCAAATACGCCGCCAACGCCATGCTCGCGACGCGCATCTCCTTCATGAACGAACTGGCGAATCTGGCCGACCGCGTCGGCGCGGACATTGAAGCGGTGCGGCGCGGCATCGGCTCGGACCCGCGCATCGGCTACGACTTCCTGTACGCGGGTTGCGGCTACGGCGGTTCATGCTTCCCGAAGGACGTGCAGGCGCTGATCAATACGGCGGTCGAGCATCGCGCGGGCCTGCGCATTCTTGAAGCGGTCGAAGCCGTCAACGAAACGCAGAAGAAGATTCTCGCGCACAAGATCGTGGCGCGCCTGGGCGAAGACCTGTCGGGCCGGACCTTCGGTGTGTGGGGCCTTGCGTTCAAGCCCAACACCGACGACATGCGCGAAGCCCCGAGCCGTCCGCTGATTGCGGAACTGCTCAAGCGCGGCGCGCGCGTGAAGGCCTACGACCCGGTGGCGGTCGATGAGGCGAAGCGGGTTTTCGCGCTCGACCTGCAACATGTGCCGCAACAGCTCGCACGGCTCTCGTTCGAGAGCGAAGAAATGGACGTGGCACGCGGCGCCGATGCGCTGGTGATCCTGACGGAATGGAAAGTCTTCAAGAGTCCTGATTTCGGCAGCCTCAAACAACATCTGAAGACGCCGCTGATTTTCGATGGCCGCAATCTGTATGAGCCGGAGGCGCTGCAGGAACTCGGCATCGAATATCACGCGATTGGCCGCCAGCATGCGCAGCGCGAAGCCTCGGCCCGTGCCGGGTCGCACGCGGCTAGCCACGCCGTCAGCGCGACGGCTGCGGCACGCTGAATTCAAGCGAGGGAGTCCGCCTATGTTCGCCAACGTACTGATTGTCTGCCACGCCAACGTTTGCCGGTCGCCGGCCGCCGAGATGCTCTTCAAGGCGCGCCAGCGCGCGGCCGACGGCACCGACGGGTGTGCGCGGCGCGCGATCAGGTTTCATTCGGCGGGCATTCGCGCCGTCGACGGCTACGCCATGGACCCGATCATGCGCCGCCTGCTTGCCGAGCGCGGGGTGGTCTCAGGCGCGCATCATGCGCGCCGTCTGAATCGCCAGATCGTGCGTGACGCGGAACTGGTGCTGGTGACCGAACGCCGCCAGGTGAAGGACGTCGAGGCGCTCGATCCGGCTTCGCGCGGCAAGGTCTATCCGCTGGGACAGTGGGAGGACTCCGACGTAGCCGATCCGCATGGCGGCGCGGAAACCGAGTATCGCGAGAGCCTCGTGCTTATCGAACACCTGGTCATGGGATGGCTGAAAAAAATATGCTGAAACGAAATCTCACTGTTGCACTTTTGCTGACGTCCTTTCTGTCGGCCTGCGTGACCGCGCCTGGCAACTATCTCGACACCTCCAGCCTCAAGGAGGATTCGTCGAGCAAGCCGGCCGAGACTTATCCAGTTCACCTGATCGACTCGGATCTCGTCATGAGCGAGGCTCAGCAGGCGGCTGAGCATCAGACGATCCTGCCGCCCGGCAAGTACAGCGATCCGTCGCAGTACGTCTACCACGTGGCGCCGCAGGACATACTCGGGATTACCGTCTGGGATCACCCCGAACTGACGACACCGAACGGCAGCACGCTGTCGACCGGCGACAACACCACGCAGACGCTCGCGGGCGCCGTGCAACAGCCGTATACCACGGCCTTGCCGGGCCAGGCCGACCCCTATGGGCAGACGGTCGCGCCCGACGGCACGATCTTCTTCCCGTTCGTGGGCCGCATGCAGGCGGGCGGCAAGACAGTGGGCGACATCCGCAGCGAACTGGCGGCGCGTCTGGTGCCTTACATCCGCAATCCTCAGGTGGATGTGCGGGTGTTGTCGTTCCGCAGCCAGAAGGTGCAGGTGACGGGCGAAGTCAAATCGCCCGGGCCGCTCGCGCTTAGCGACGTCCCGCTCACGCTGCTCGACGCGATCACGCGTTCGGGCGGCAGCACGTCGATAGCGGATATCCAGCGCGTGCGCCTGACCCGCAACAAGCAGCTCTATGTGCTCGACGCCAACAGCCTGCTCGATAAGGGCGATACGCGCCAGGACGTGATGCTGCAGGCCGGCGACATCATCAACGTGCCGGATCGTGAAGATAGCCGCGTGTTCGTGATGGGTGAGGTGAAGAATCCGCAGACCGTCTCGATGTTGAGAGGACGCCTGACGATTGCCGACGCGCTGACCCAGGCCACCGGGATTCTCGATACCGACGCGAATCCGCGCCAGATTTACGTGCTGCGCGGCATGAAGGATCACCCGACCACGCCGGAAGTCTATCGCCTCGATATGACCCAGCCGAACGCCATCATGCTGTCGTCGCAGTTCCAGTTGCAACCGCTGGACGTGGTGTACGTCGGCACGGCGCTTTCCACGACCTTCAACCGCGTCATCCAGCAGGTGTTGCCGGCCATCCAGTCGGTGTTCTACATCAAGGAATTGGCCAACTAGGCGTTTGACCTGCCTCGGATCCTGGGCTGTGCGAAACAATGCGCAGCCCAGGGATCCGGGGCGACCCAACCTGGATCGAATTGTGAGCACTCAAGTAAATCCTCATATGGCCATGCCGGCCAGGACCGAAGAAGAGGACGTCGTCCTCGGTCAACTGCTGCAGGTTCTTCTCGACGACATCTGGTGGCTGATTGCCATTGCGGTGACGATCGTCACGATGGCCGCGCTCTACTGCTTCGTGGCGAAGCCGATCTATTCGGCCGATGCATACGTCCGGGTGGAAACGTCGGACAACACCTCGCAGGCCCTCACGCAGACACAGACGGGCGCGGTGATTTCGAGTCCGCAGACGACGCTGCCCACCGACGCCGAGATCGAGATCATCAAGAGCCGCGGCGTCGTCGGCCCGGTGGTGCAGCAGTGCAAGCTGAACTTCTCGGTCGAACCGAAGACGATTCCGCTGCTCGGCAGCCTCGCCGCGCGGCTCGCTACGCCTGGTGCGCCAGCCCGTCCGTGGCTCGGTCTCACGAGCTATGCGTGGGGGGGGGAACTTGCCGATGTCGACAGCGTCGAGGTCGTTCCAGCGCTCGAAGGCAAAAAGATGGTGCTGACGGCGCTGTCCGATACGCAGTACGAACTGCGGGCGCCAGATGGCATGCTGCTGTTGCGCGGCGTCACGGGTCAAACCGAACAGGGCGGCGGCGTCACGATGCGGGTCAACAAGCTGGTGGCGCGTGCCGGCACGCAATTCACGGTGATGCGCGCGAACGACCTCGACGCGATCACCGCGTTTCAATCGGCGGTCAAGGTGGAGGAGCAGGGCAAGCAAACCGGCGTGATCGAAATCTCGCTCGAGGACAAGGACCCGGCGCATGCCGCGCTGGTCGCCAACGCACTGGCCGAGTCGTATCTGCGCCAGCACATCGCCACCAAGCAGAGCGATGCGAACAAGATGCTCGAATTCCTCAAGAGCGAGGAACCGCGTCTGAAGGGCGACCTCGAACGGGCGGAAGCCGCGCTCACCGCGTATCAACGCCAGTCCGGCTCGATCAACGCCAGCGACGAAGCGAAGGTCTATCTGGAAGGCAGCGTGCAGTACGAGCAGCAGATTTCCGGTCTGCGCCTGCAGATCGCTTCGCTCCAGGAGCGCTATGGCGACGAGCATCCGCTCATCAAGGCCTCGCGCGAGCAGATGGCCGAACTCGAAGCACAACGCGACAAGTACAGCGACCGTTTCCGCGATCTGCCGGCCACCGAAGTCAAGGCCGTGCAGTTGCAGCGCGATGCCAAGGTGGCCGAAGACATCTACGTGCTGCTGCTCAATCGCGTGCAGGAGCTCTCGGTGCAGCGGGTCGGCACCGGCGGCAACGTGCATATGGTCGACGAGGCGCTGCGTCCGGGCACGCCGGTCAAGCCGAAGAAGCTGCTGATCGTGTCGGCTGCGGTGATTCTCGGTCTGATTGCCGGTGCCGGTTTCGTGTTCCTGCGCCGTAATATGTTGAAGGGCATCGACGATCCAGAACGCGTCGAACGCATGTTCCACCTGCCGATCTATGGGCTCGTGCCGCTCTCCGCCGAACAGGCCGTGCTCGAAAACTCGTTCGAGCGCGGCGGCAATCGTCTGCGTTCAGTGCTGGCCGACGCAAAGCCGAAGGACGTCTGCATCGAAAGTCTGCGCAGTCTGCGCACGTCCATGCAGTTCACGATGCTGGACGCGCGCAACCGCGTGGTCGTCCTCACGGGCCCGATGCCTGGCGTGGGCAAGAGCTTCCTCACCGTCAATCTGGCGGTGCTGCTCGCGCATTCCGGCAAGCGCGTGCTGATGATCGACGGCGATATGCGGCGTGGCGCGCTCGAACGTTACGTCGGCGGCGCGCAGAACAACGGTTTGTCCGAACTGCTGAGCGGGCAGATCTCGCTGGAAGAGGCCATTCGCCCCACCAGCGTGGACGGTCTGAGCTTTATCTCCTGTGGCCAGCGTCCGCCGAATCCGTCGGAACTGCTGATGTCGCCGCGCCTGCCGCAGTATCTCGAAGGTCTGGCCAAGCGCTACGACGTAGTCCTGATCGATACGCCACCGGTGCTGGCCGTGACCGATGCGTCGATTATCGGCGGTTACGCCGGCTCGACCTTCTTCGTGATCCGTTCAGGCATGCATAACGAAGGTGAAATCGCCGATTCGTTGAAGCGCCTGAAAGCGGCCGGCGTGCATGTGCAGGGCGGCATCTTCAACGCCATGCCGCAGCGCGCCCGCGGCGGCTACGACCGCAGCTACGCCGCAGTGCAGGAATACCTGAGTGCGTGAGGAATCCCGATAAGGAGCATGAAGCGATGAAAGTAACGGTACTGGTTCCCACCTTTCGCCGCCCCGGCGATCTGGCGCGCTGCCTCGCCGCGTTGCAACGGCAGTTGCGTGCGCCCGACGAAGTGATCGTCGTGGCGCGTCCCGACGACACCGCGACCCATGTGTGCCTGCGCGATCCGGCAGTGATCGGCGCGTTGCCGCTCTCGGTGGCGCTGGTCGAGATACCGGGGCAGGTTGCCGCACTCAATCGCGGCCTCGACGCCGCCAACGGCGACGTGATCGCGATCACCGACGACGATGCCGCGCCGCGCCCCGACTGGGTCGAGCGGATCGCCGCCGCGTTCGCGAACGATGCGCGTCTGGGCGCGCTGGGTGGACGCGACTGGGTGCACGAGAAGGGACGTGTGCTGGACGGCGAACGGCCGCTGGTGGGCAAAGTGCGGCCATCCGGGAAGATCATCGGCAATCACCACCTGGGGGTGGGCGGGGCGCGCGAGGTCGATCTGCTCAAGGGCGCCAACATGAGCTACCGGCGCGAGGCGGTCCGCAAGATCCGCTTCGACGCGCGTTTGCGCGGCGCGGGCGCCCAGGTCCATAACGACATGGCCTTCAGCATGAGCGTCAAGAACGCGGGCTGGAAGCTCGTCTACGACCCGCGGGTGGCGGTCGACCACTACCCGGCTGAACGCTTCGACGACGATCGCCGCGATGCGCAAACGCTGATGGCGGTGCGCAACGCCGCCTACAACCTGCATCTGATCCTGCAGGACCATCTGCCGCCGCTGCGCCGCGAGGCCGCGTGGTGGTGGTACGCGCTGGTCGGCACACGGGTCTATCCGGGCTTTGCGCATGTGGTGCTCGCGCTCGCTTCGAAGCAGGGCCGCACGCGTGTGTCGCGCTGGCGCGCGGTACGCACGGGCGCTCACGAAGCGCGCCGCGCAGCGGCCTCGTAATGCGTGTTCGCCCCATGACCACACTGCGCGAGCTCGCACCGGGGCCGGCGCGGCCCTGTCCTCGCAAACTGATTCACCCCGCAGACCGGAGCGCCTGAATGAGTACGAAAGTCCACGTTCATCTGTTTTACGGCGCCGATCCACGCTTCTATCGCCAGGGCGACAACATCGGCTGCCTGTACGGCTATCACCATGCGGAGTCCGAAGCATTCGCATTGACCTATTCACAGGATGCGCGCGAAAACGCGCCGGTGCGGCTGCTGCGCCGGGCGCTGAAGACGGTGCTCGGCTTCGATCTGATCCATACGTTGCGCAATCGCGACGAGATCCTGCGCTCGGACGTCATCTGGACGCATACCGAGCACGAGTACCTGTCGGTCGCACTGGTGCTGCTGCTGAGCGGCCGCCGTGCGGCACCGCCGTTGTTGCTTGCGCAAAGCGTGTGGCTGCTCGACAAATGGCCCACTTACGGGATGCTGCGGCGCTGGCTGTATCGCAAGCTGATCGCGCGGGCCGACGTGCTGACCACGCTGGCTAGCGAGAACGCCGGGTTGTGCGAGCGCTACCTGGGGCGCAAGGCGACGCACGTGTTCTATGGCCTGAACACCCTCGATTTTCCGGTCAGGATGCCTGATGAATGGCAGCCGCATACGCCGGTGCGGATCGCCGCGATCGGCAACGACCGCGACCGCGACTGGGAGACGCTGATCAAGGCGTTCGGCAACGATTCCCGCTATACGGTCAGGCTTGCGACGCGGCGCCGGATTCCCGCCACGCTGCGCGCCTCGAACGTGGAGATTGCCCCTGCTGCCGGGCTGAAAAAGGCCCGCGAACTGTACGACTGGGCCGATGTCGTGCTGGTCCCGCTGCGGCCGAATTCGCACGCCTCAGGTATCACCGTGATGCTGGAGGCCGCGGCGCTCGGCAAGCCGATGGTGGTCACCAATGTGGGCACGCTCAACGACTATTTCCCGTACCGCGCGGCGGCTTATGTGCCGCCGTTCGACCCCGCCGCCATGCGCGAGGCGGTCGACCGGCTGGCCGCGTCGCCGGCCGAAGGCTTGCGCCAGGCGCGTGCCGCCGCGGAACAGCTGCTATCGCGCGATCTGACCACGCGTCAATTCGCCATGCAGCATGTTCGCATTACTGAGGAACTGCTGCGCCGGCGCGCCGCGCCGAGTGGCCGTACGGCCGACGAGCGGCGCACACCGGTCACGGTGCAGCGTCCGTCTCGCGGAGGTCGCTAACCGATGTCAACGATCGCGCGTAGCGCTGCGAGCGGCGCCGTCCGCCGCCTCAAAAGCGATCCGATGGAATGGGGGCCGCCCGCCATGCTGTGGTGTGTCACCGTGCTGCTGATCGGCGCGCATCAGGGGACGGTGCTCACGCTGGCGTTTCCGGTGCTCGCCACGCTGACGGGTCTCTGGCTGTATTTCAAAAGCCCGGCGCGCTACGTGGGCTTCATGTGGTGGCTATGGTTTCTGAGCCCTGAAGTGCGACGCCTTGCCGACTGGTCGAAGGGCGCATTCACGCCGACCAGCCTGATCCAGGTCGCGCCGCTGGCCGTCACGATGATCAGCGGGCTATCGCTGCTGCGTCATTACCCGGTGCTCGCGCAGCGGCGCGGCTTGCCGGTGCTGCTGATTCTGGCGGGACTCGCGTACGCGTTCATGGTCGGTGTCGTGTCGAGCGGGCCGCTCGCGGCCACTTACGACCTTGCCAACTGGCTCTACCCGATCCTGATCGGCTTTCACATCATGGCGAATACGCGGGACTATCCCGCGTATCGCGACACCATCATCAACACCTTTATCTGGGGCATGCTGGTGATGGGCGGCTACGGTCTCGTGCAGTTCGCCATCATGCCGCCGTGGGATGCGCTGTGGATGCTTGGTTCGCAGATGAACTCGCAGGGCGACCCGGTGCCGATGGGCGTGCGCGTGTTCAGCACGATGAACTCGTCCGGCCCGTTTGCGTTTGCGATGATGGGCGCGATGGTCTACGTCATGGCCGCGAATCACCGCGTGCGCTGGATCGCCGCCACGCTGGGCTTCTTTGCATTCGGCCTGAGCCTCGTCCGTTCGACGTGGGGCGGCTGGGTCATCGCGTTGCTGATCCAGCTGGTCAAGTCGAACAACCGCGTGCGGCTGCGCATTGTCGGCAGCGGAATTCTGCTGGCCGGCCTGTGCGTGCCGCTACTGGCGGTGGGCCCGGTGGCCGACCGGATGCAGACGCGTCTGAACAGTATCGTCAATCTCAAGGACGATCAGAGTTATGCCGCGCGTAACGAGTTCTACGCGACCTTCGCGAAGACCGCGTTTACCGACGTTTCCGGCGAAGGCATGGGCGCGACCGGCACGTCCACCAAGCTGTCTAACGACGGCGGGCAGCTCGGCCAGTACGGCAATTTCGACAGTGGCGTGATGAACATCCCGTTCGTGCTCGGCTGGCCCGGCACGTTGCTGTACCTGTCCGGCATCCTGTGGCTGCTGGTGCGGGCGGTGCTGACTTCGTTCAAGATGCGCGACGACAAATTCGTCTCCGCTTCGTTGAGCCTGGGTCTCGCGATCTTCGCGATGCTGGTGTTCACCAATTCGCTCGTCGGTACAGGCGGATTGCTGCTTTTCATGAGTCTTTTTTCGATCCTCTCCGCGGCGCACTGGCAAAAGCAGCAGCGTCGCCGGGAGTTCATTCTGCACGGAGGCACCTGATTGAGAGTCGCCATAGTCACGCACGTGGTGCGCCATAACGACGGCCAGGGGCGCGTCAACCATGAGATCGCGCGTGCGGCCCTTGACGCGAATATTGCCGTGACGCTCGTCGCCTCACACGTGGCGCCGGACCTGCTCGCGCATCCGTCGGTTCGCTGGGTGCCGATGAAAATCGGCCGCTGGTGGCCGACCAATCTGCTGCGCCAGCAGGTGTTCGCGCTCAAAAGCGCGCTCTGGCTGCGCAGGCACCGCAGCGAGTTCGACGTGCTGCACGTGAACGGCTTCATCACGTGGATGCGCGCCGACGTGAACACCGCGCACTTCGTGCATAGCGGGTGGTTCGGCAGCAAGTACTATCCGTTCGGGCTGACCAAGGGGCTGTGGTCGGCGTATCAGTTTGTCTATACGCGCGCGAATGCCTCGCTCGAACGCTGGGCGTATCGCCGCTCGCGCGTCATCACGGCGGTCTCGCAGAAAGTGGCCGATGAGATCCGCGCGATCGGCCTCACGCCGCGCAACCGTGTCGACGTCATCTATAACGGCGTCGACACTCAGGGTTTTGCAGCGGCACACGGCGATCGCGCGAAATTCAAGCTGCCGGATGACGCTTTCCTGCTGCTCTTCGTGGGCGATCTGCGCACGCCGCGCAAGAACCTCGGCACGGTGCTGGAAGCGTTGCGTCATTTGCCAGAGCATGTGCATATCGCCGTAGCAGGGTATTTGCCTGGCAGTCCGTATCCGGAGCAGGCGCGCGCACTGGGCATTGCTGACCGGGTGCATTTTCTCGGCCTGGTGAAGGAGATGCCGGTGCTGATGCACTCCGTCGATGCGTTTGTGTTTCCGTCGCGCTACGAGGCGATGAGCCTGTCGTTGCTCGAAGCGATGGCAGCAGGCTTGCCGGTCGTCACGGCACGCACGGCGGGCGGCGCGGAGATCATCACGCCCGAATGCGGGATCGTGCTTGAGGATCCGGACGACCCCAAGGCGCTCGCCGGCGCGATTGCACGCCTGGCCGAATCCGACGAGGCGCGCCGCGCCATGGGCGTGGCGGCCAACGAGCTTGCCACCGGCTTTGGCTGGGCACGCATGGCGGCGCAGTACATCGCACTGTACCGGCAACTGGCGGGACAGCAGGAGGGCCGGCAGCGCGCCGGTGCGACGGCCAATGCGGAACCGCTCGCGGCGAGCGGGCTGGCGGGCCATCAGGGAATCGAAACAAGGCATATCGAACTGATCGGTGCCGGATATACGCGCACTGGATACAAGGAGGCCGAATGAACGCACCCACGGCCTTACATGAACTTTCACGCCATACAAGGGACACGGTCATGAACGCGGACTCAATCAAATCGTTGCAAATTGGCATGCACTGGTTCCCGGAGCGGGCCGGCGGGCTTGATCGTATGTACTACTCGCTGGTGGGCGCGCTGCCCGGCGCAGGCGTGGCGGTGCGTGGCGTGGTCGCGGGTTCGCCGCGCGTGGCGGAGGACACAGGCGGTGCGATCCAGGGTTTCGGCCCGGCGGCGCAATCGCTGCCGCTGCGCCTGATGGCGGCGCGTCGCGCGCTGCGCCGCGAGGTCGCGCGGCAGCGGCCCGACGTGATTTCCTCGCATTTCGCGCTCTATACGTTTCCGGGGCTCGATGTGACGCGCGGGATTCCGCAGGTGTCCCATTTTCAGGGTCCCTGGGCGGACGAAAGCCACGTGGAAGGCGCCGATTCGTTCGGCCAGCGCGCGAAGCGTTATCTGGAACAGTCGGTGTACGCGCGCTCTTCGCGGCTGATCGTGCTGTCGGATGCGTTCGGCAAGATTCTCACCTCGCGCTATGGCATCTCGCCGGAGCGGGTTCGCGTCGTACCGGGTTGCGTGAACGTCGATCAGTTCAACTTGCCGATCACGCCAGCCGAAGCGCGTCAGAAGCTGCAATTGCCGCAAGGCCGGCCGATCGTGCTGGCGGTACGGCGTCTCGTGCGGCGCATGGGGCTGGAAGATCTGATCGACGCGGTGAAGCTCCTCAAGCAGCGTGTGCCTGACGTATTGCTGCTGATTGCCGGCAAAGGGCGGCTGCAGGAGGAACTGCAGACGCGCATCAACGAGGCCGGGCTCGACGACAACGTGAAACTGCTCGGCTTCGTACCCGACCAGCATCTCGCGGCGCTGTACCGTGCCGCGACGATCAGTGTCGTGCCAACGGTCGCACTGGAAGGATTCGGCCTGATTACGGTTGAATCGCTGGCTTCGGGCACGCCCGTGCTGGTGACGCCGGTGGGTGGTTTGCCCGAAGCGGTGGCCGGGCTTTCGCCGGATCTGGTGTTGCCCGCGACCGGTTCCGCGGCGATTGCGGAGGGCTTACGGGCCGCGCTGGACGGTTCGTTGAAACTGCCGGATGCCGACGCTTGCCGGGCTTATGCACGAGCCAACTTCGATAACTCGGTGATCGCGAAACGGGTAGCGGCCGTGTATAGCGAAGCGATCGCGGCAGAGGAGGTTCATTGAGGGTGTAGACGAAACGGCCGCCGTCTTCCCGGTTTTCAACACGGGAAGCGCGGCTGCCGGCAGGCTCGAATGCGCGTTGCCTTCAGGTAGCGTGCATCTCGATCTCGATGGGTACTTCAGCGACCGGTCAGGCGCAGGCCCGCAATGCCCGGGCAAAAAGCCACTATCCAGGCACCGCGGGATACAGCGTCAACCTCAAAACGTCTCATGCTCCTGATTGCGCGTGAGATCCGCCGCCACCATCATTTTGCACAACTGCTCAAGGCTGGTTTGCGGCTCCCAGCCAAGCTTTGCCTTGGCCTTGTCGGCGCAGCCAATCAGCAGATCCACCTCGGCGGGGCGATAAAACTTCGGATTCACCCGCACGAGCGTTTTACCGGTAGCGACATCAATACCCGTTTCACGCTGCTCCTTGCCGGACCATTCAAGCTGATACCCTGCCGCAGCAAACGCCATGCGCACGAAATCGCGCACGGTTTCCGTACGATTCGTAGCGAGCACGAACGTATCGGGCTCATCGACCTGCAGCATGCGCCACATGCCTTCCACGTATTCGAGCGCAAAGCCCCAGTCGCGCTTCGCATCGAGATTGCCGAGTTCGAGCGCATCCTGCTTGCCGAGCTTGATCTTGGCGACCGTATCGGTGATCTTGCGGGTGACGAATTCACGCCCACGCAGCGGCGATTCGTGATTGAACAGAATCCCGCTGCTGGCAAAAATGCCATACGACTCGCGATAGTTGATGGTGGTCCAGTGCGCGAACAGCTTGGCAACCCCATAAGGGCTGCGCGGATAAAACGCCGTGTCTTCGCGCTGCGGCACCGCCTGCACCTTGCCGAACATTTCCGAAGTCGAGGCCTGGTAATAGCGCGTCTTCGGGCTCAGAATGCGAATCCCCTCAAGCAGATTCAATGCGCCGATACCGGTGACTTCGGCCGTCGTCACCGGCTGATCGAACGACACGCCGACGAAACTTTGCGCCGCGAGGTTGTACAGCTCGTCGGCCTGCGAACCTTCGAGCAGGCGCAGCGTCGAGCCAAAATCAGTCAGATCGTGTTCCACCAGCCGCAGATTCGGGTGTCCGGAAATCCCGAGTTCGTTCATACGCCAGAAATTGACGGAACTGGTGCGCCGATACGTGCCGGTCACCTGATAGCCCTTGTCGAGCAGCAGTTTCGCCAGATACGCGCCGTCCTGGCCGGACACGCCGGTGATGATCGCTTTGCGTGGGTTGCTCATGGGTTGCCTTGGGTAGCGGTAAGGAAAAAAATGAAGGTTGGAAAGGTAAGGGAAGACGGTGCGGCGCTACGACGCACCCGCCAGCAGCCGCCGCACCAGCGGGTCGATCGCGCGCAGATCCTGGCCGGCCTTGAGGCGATACAACTCGGGCTTCGGATGCGCGCCATCGGACATCATCGATTGCCAGTCCGGCAGGCTGCTTATGAAGGCGTACTGATCGACGAGCGGCACATGCTGTTCGGCGGCCACCCGGCGCGTCATCGCGACCATCGCCGCGAGACGGGCATTGAGGCGGCCATCGGGCATCGGGTTCGAGGTCTGCAATACCGGTTCCTTGCCGAGCGCAAGCGCGGTTTTCACCAGCGCCGTTTCGGCTGCGTAGAACTGCTCGGGCGTCTGGTTATGCATGACTTCGTTGATGCCGTAGTTGAGCGTCACGATCTGCGCGTCCGACGTGGCGAGCCGCTGCGCCCACGGGCCGCCCGTGGCGCGGTCGGTGCCGTTACGCAACTGGTAGGCCATGGTGCCGCCCACGCCGAGGTTGACCACGCTGACGCGCTCGCCGTACGTCGTATGCAACGCGTCCTGCAGCCAGGTCACGGCGTTCTGCGCACGCGGGCTGCAATGCCCGGCGCTGCAGGAAATGCCGAGTGTGGTCGAATCGCCGTAGGCTTCGATCAGCACCTGCGCAGACGGCCGTGCGTGAATCGCGGGCACAGTCGGCGCATCAGCACTCGCCCGGCCGCATGCCGCGACCATCAGCAAGGCAGCGGCCGCGCTGCGCAAGCCTGTGGTGAGTGCACCGCGCGCCACGGGCTTCATGCGCGCGGCTGCGATGCTTGCGAAGCACCGCTGAATAGCGCGGCACGGCCCTCGCGCGCTGCCGGGCCATGAATCAGCCGCCGCTCGAAGGCAAACCACGTGAAACTGGCATATGCAAGCGTGATCGTCAGCGCAAGTGCGGCGGTTACATACCGGTTCATGTGCAACGGCCACAGCATGTAGAGGATGCTCAGGTGAACCAGATAAATCGTGTAGCTGATCGTACCGACATAGACCAGCACCGGCTTGCACAACAATCGTTTGACGATACCCTTGCTTTGCAAGGCGATGACCACGAGCGATGTGCACAGCACCAGCGAAACGCTATACAGCGCCGCATTGGAGAGCGGCGTGTTTTCGGCCCGAAAACGTGGATAGTGAAGATGCAGCCACGCCAGCACAGCGAGCGCGGCCACGCATGCGAGCAGCGCAAGCGGCCTGAACGGTTGCAGCGCATCGGGATTGCGGCGCACGGCGACGGCGAGTAATGCGCCCGCCGACAGCAAATCCATGCGGAACGGCGTCAGATAGTAGATGGGCCAGAAGGAATCGAACCACGGCGTGGCGACGGCGCGCAGTACCGGAACGGCGACGATCAGCGCAGCGGCGACCCACGCGAGGGCACGCTCGGGCAGAAGCAGGATCACAAACGGCCAGACAATGTAGAACTGCTCTTCAACGGCCAGCGACCACAGCACGTTCAGACTGTCATGGCCGCTCTGGCCGAGCGCATCGCCGATGTTGGTCGCGAAAAACGCATACCACTCCCAATGCTTCGCCCAGGCAACGCCGAACAGCAACGACGACACCGCCATCAGCAACAGATACGGCGGCAGAATGCGGCGCGCGCGGCGTGCGTAGAAATAGCCTAAATACGATTGCTGACGCGCCTTGCGCTCCAGCAGAATGCCGGTGATCAGAAAGCCGCTCAGGACAAAGAACAGATCGACACCCATCCACAGCGGCGCCTTCAGCGCGTGCTGTGCGAACACCGCCAGCACGGCAATCGCGCGCAAACCGTCGAGCTGCACGATGCGGCGTGAGTGAGAAGGCGGGGCAGGCAAGGCGCTAGCTGTCATGAACCGTCCATGTCGAGAAGTGGGATTCATTCTAGGGAAAAGAAATTGATGAAAAAACGCGAATGAAATGGAGAAATAGCGCGCGTATTACAAAAAGTATTCGCGTATTAATGAATGAATATTTTTGAATTATTTTCGATTTTCGTTGAGGTGGATCTACGTCGTAATGTGAGCCGGTAACCGCTGCCTGGGCGTTGACATCGCTCGCGGCCGCATGGCTTTGACTGGAGGAACACCTTGGCTCGTCCCATCTTCGCGAAACTGCCCGCTGCACTGCTGTGTCTCGCAGCGTGCGCGGCCTCGGCCGAAACGGTGCTGAATGCGAAGACCTCATGGATCGGCAACAGCTTCGGTTTCGGCGACGGCTCATGGACGCAGATCAATATCACCGCAATTGCCGTCGCTCCGGATGGCAAGGTCTACACCAACGCCCCGTGGGACGAAAGCGGCGCGGAAGCCAGCACGTACCAGAACGGCAAGATGCTCGGCTTCGCGGGCGGCACGCACGGCTGGGGCACAGGCGGCGGCAATGCCATTGCGCTCAATCGCCGCTATGTGTTCATGGCTGTGTCGGTCGGCAATGAGAAGGGGCATCTCGTCGGGCAAGGCATCTGGCCGCAAAAGGGCAAGCAATGGTTCGGTATCTCGCGGCGCAAGATCGAGGATCCGAAGCTCAGTGCGTTGTTTCAGCCCGCGGTGAGCGCGGCGAATGGCGCGGCTGATCCTCATGCGCAACTGGCTGCCGGCTTTTTGATGATGAACGAAGTGGCGGTAGGCGACCACGCGGACATCGACGGACTGGCTGCCAATGACACGACGCTGTACGCGTCCAACACCACGCAAAACCGCATTGAGGTCTACGACGCCGAATCGATGCAGAAGAAGGCGGCATGGAGCGTGCACGAGCCGGGACGCATCGCGCTCGCGCCCGACGGCACACTGTGGGTGCTGACCGGCACGCTCACCGACAGCACGCCGCGCGTCGTGCATTACTCGGCAGCCGGCAAACTGCTCGCCGATACACTCGCGCTACCGGCCGATTCGGTCCCGGTCGACATCGCACTCGACGCGCATGGCCGCGTGCTGATTGCCGACAACGGTCCACGTCAACAGGTGCTGTTTTTCAGCAGGAGCGCAGAGCGCTATGTGGCATCGGGCACGCTCGGCGAACGCGGCGGCATCTTCGCGGGCGCCGCGGGACGGCCAGGTCCGCAGCGCTTCAATGGGCTGACCGGAGTCGGTGTCGATGCGCATGACGACGTCTACGTCGCCACCAACGGCATCGGTCCGCACTACGCGCCGCTTGGCGCAGGGCTCGGCGCCACGCTGGAAAGCTATGCGCCCGACGGCCGGCAACTCTGGCAGGTGCAGGGGTTGCTGTTCGTCGACGGTGCCTGGATCGATCCGGCGCGTCCGGACAGCGTCTACACCGGCAACAAGCGCTTCCACCTCGATCTCACGAAGCCGGCGGGACAGGAATGGAAATACGTAGGGTTCCTGTCCAATCGCTTCAGGTATCCGGACGACCCCGTGTTTCACACCGATCAGTGGCCGGGACTGCCGATCGCGCGTCAATTGAAGGGACACACTTTCCTCTACCTGACGGACATGTACGCCGATCATCTGAAGATCTACCGTTTCGATAACGCGCATGACGGCGAGACGGCGATTCCATCGGGCTTCATCGCGGGTCGCGAGCGTCCGGTGGCCGGTGTGCCGAATGCGCCGCCCGGCGGCGACTGGATGTGGCGCGACCTCAATGGCAATGGCCAGTTTGCGGGCGACGAATTCACGCCTAACACGAGCGGCACCCGGCTCGCGGGCGGCTGGGGCTGGTGGGTCGACAGCCGCGGCGACATCTGGCGCACGAGCGACATCAAGGGCATCCATCGGCTGCATTTCGGCGGTCTCGATGCGAAGGGCAATCCGGTCTATTCGTACTCGGACATGACCACGTATCCGGTGCCGCAACCTTTTACCGAGTTGCGGCGGGCGATCTACGTGCCCGAGACCGACTCGCTTTACGTCAGCGGCTATACGGCCGACGCCCCGGTCCAGAGCGGCTTCTGGAAAGAAGTCGGACGGGTGCTGGTGCGTTACGACAACTGGTCGAGCGGTAAGCCCGTGCAGCGCTACAGCATCACGCTGCCGTGGAACACGCAGGCCAAGCCGATCGAAACGGTCATCGGCCTCACGGTCGAAGGGCAATACATCTTCGCGGTCGAACCGGTGGGGACGGTGCATGTGCTCGACAAGGACAGCGGCCGGGAAGTCGGCGCGATCCGGCCGGGGCCGGAGGTCGGCCGCGCATCGGGCTGGGTGGATGTGCCCAACGGCGTGAGCGCTTACCGGCGCAGTGACGGCGAATACCTCGTATTCGTGGAAGAGGACGCGCGCGGCAAGGTGATGATGTACCGCTGGAAGCCGGGCTAAAGGACCGACTGCAGGCCGCGATTGAAACTCGCCTGCGGCGCCATCGAATCCATCGTCCTGCGAATTATTTTTCTGTCGATTTATGGCGCGCGGCGGCCATTTTTTACGTGCTTTACTTGAAGCAGGCTGTTCGGCGTGACGCCGCGCCGACCCTCTGAATCAAAAGGCATCCGATGGATAAAGGCATTCTCAAGAACGTAGCGATCAATTTCTTTGGCCTCGTGCTGCCGACCTTCGTTTCGCTCGTGACGGTGCCGTCGTATATCCGCTTGCTGGGTGTCGAACGTTATGGCGTGATTGCGCTCGTGTGGACCCTGATCGGCTACTTTTCGATTCTGGATCTGGGCATGAGCATGGCCGCGCAGAACCACATATCGAAAGCACTCGCCTCGAACGATACCGACGAAAGCGCGCGCGTCTTCTGGAGCGCGACCTGGCTCAACCTCGCGACAGGTATCGTCGGCGGCCTGATGATTTATTTTGGCGCTTTTCTCTACACCGCGTATTTCACCAAGGTGTCGCCCGAATTGCAGCACGAGGTCTATATGGCGCTGCCATGGCTCGCGATTGCGATTCCGATCGCCAATGTCTCGTGGGTGTTCGCCGGTGCGATCAATGGGGCCGAGCGCTTTGGCATTTACAACACGAACCAGACCATCGGCACATTCGTGTTCCAGTTGCTGCCGTTGGGCGCAGCATGGCTGATGGGGCCGAGCCTGCAGAACGTGCTCGCTGCGGCGGTGGTGGCGCGCCTCTTCGCGGCGGGGCTGCTGGGACGCTCCGCGCTCAAGGTGCTCGGCCTGCGCCGCATCCAGCCGCCGCAGCTCGGGGTCGCCAAGGGGCTGTTCAACTTCGGCGGCTGGATGCTGATTGCAAGTATCTCGACGATGGTGGCCGACTCGCTCGATAAGGTCTTTCTGGGCACCAGTCTGGGCGCACGTTTCGTGACCTTCTATACCGTGCCGCAGAACCTTGTGACGCGCCTGAACATCGTCCCCACGGCGCTGGTGCGCACACTGTTTCCGCGGCTGTCCGCAGTCGGCCGCGATCACGCTGACCTGATCACGCAGCAATCGCTCGAATTTCTCAATGGGGCTTTCACGCCGGTCGCCCTCGTGGCGATGTTCGTGCTGGGGCCATTTTTGCATCTTTGGGTTGGCAGCGAGATCGCGACGGTCGCTGCACCCGTCGGCCGCATTCTGATCGTCTCGGTGTGGCTGGTCGGGCAGGCCAACGTGACGCGCATCATGATCCAGTCGCAGGTCAATCCTGCTGTGGCGGCGCGCGTTGGCGTCTTCGAACTGCCGCTCTTTGCCGCTGCGCTGTGGTTCGGCATTCATCATTTCGGGTTGACCGGCGCGGCGGTGGCGGTGGCCGGCCGCGCGCTGTTCGACTACGGCGTGCTGCTGCGGCTGTCGTCGATTCGCGCCCAGCCCATCGCGCTCGACATGCTCGCGCATCTCGTCTTTTTGCTGGCCAGCCTGTGGCTGGCCAGCTTCCTGCCTAGTCTGTCACTATCTATCACAGCGGGCGCGCTGGTCGTGGCCGCCAATGTTGCGTGGTCGATCACGATGACGCCCGCATTGCGCGATCTTGCGCGTTCGCTGCTGTTGCGACTGAATCCGAGGAAGAGCGCATGACCCAGGATGTCCTTGACGAAGCCGAATTGCGGCCCAGCCAGCGCAGCGCGCTGGCCGAACTGACCACCCCGCCGGCACCGCTTGCGCCACCGCGCCGTGCACCCCGTGCGCATGCCAATGTGCGCGTCGCGATCGTGCATGATTGGCTCGTGACCTACGCGGGTGCCGAGCGGGTGCTCGAACAGATCGTGGCCTGCTTTCCCGATGCGGATCTGTTCAGCGTGGTGGATTTTCTCGACGATCGCAGCTTTCTGCGCGGCAAGCCGGTGACGACCTCGTTTATCCAGAAGCTGCCGAAGGCCCGCACGAAGTACCGCGCGTATCTGCCCTTGATGCCGATTGCCATCGAGCAACTGGATGTTTCGGCCTACGATGTCGTCATTTCGAGCAGCCACGCGGTCGCCAAGGGCGTGCTGACCGGGCCCGATCAGGTGCACATCAGCTACGTGCATTCGCCGATCCGTTACGCGTGGGACCTGCAGCATCAGTATCTGCAGCAGTCGAAGCTCACCAGTGGGCCGAAATCGGCACTGGCGCGGCTGATTCTTCACTACATGCGCAACTGGGACATCCGCACCTCGAATTCGGTGGATACGTTTGTCGCCAATTCGCAATTCATCGCACGGCGTATCAGGAAGGTGTATCAGCGTGAAGCGCATGTGATCTTCCCGCCGGTGGATGTCGATGCGTTCGTGCTCAACGAGCAAAAGGAAGATTTCTATCTGACCGCATCGCGGATGGTGCCGTACAAGAAGATCGATCTGATCGTCGAAGCGTTTACGCGCATGCCGCAGCGGCGGCTCGTCGTGATTGGCGACGGCCCCGATATGCGGAAGATCCGCGCGAAAGCGACGCCGAATGTGGAAATCATGGGGTATCAGCCGTTCAAGGTGCTGCAGGACAAGATGCAGCGGGCCAAGGCGTTCGTGTTCGCCGCCGAGGAGGACTTCGGCATCTCGGTGGTCGAGGCGCAGGCGTGCGGCACGCCGGTGATTGCGTACGGCAAGGGCGGCGCGCTCGAAACCGTGCGCGATCTGTCGAGCGCGCGTCCGACCGGGATGTTTTTCGACGAACAGCGCGCCGAATCGATCATCGCTGCGGTCGAAGCGTTCGACGCCCACGCGACCCGCTTCGTGGCCGCCGATTGCCGCGCCAACGCGGAGCGCTTCTCGGCCGCGCATTTTCGCGAGCGTTTCTTCGCGCATGTGCGGGCTGCGGTGCCGGCGTTGCAGGGCACGCTCCTGCCAGCTTACGAACCGTATGTGGCAGCGCCTGCGGCCGTCAGCGGTAACGCGCAGGCGCCACGCGTACTGGCGATCGATCAGAGCGGGGTGCTTGGCGGTGCCGAACTGTCGCTGCTCGAGATTGTGAAGGCGCTGCGTGCGCGCGTCGAAGTGGTGCTGTTCGATGACGGCCCGTTTCGCACCGCGCTCGATGCAGCCGGCGTGAACGTGCGGGTGCTCGACTCCGGCGCGTTGCGCGAAGTCCGCAAACAGGGCCGCACGCCGCCGCTTGGCCAGGCGCTCAAAGGCGTCGCGGCGATGGTGCGCGCCACGGTGGCACGTGCACGCGCTGCCGATGTGATCTATGCGAACACACAGCGCGCGATGGTGATTGGCGCGCTCGCGGGGCGCCTCGCGCGGCGGCCGGTGGTGTGGCACTTGCGCGATATCGTGAGCGCCGAGCATTTTGGCGGCAAACAATTGCGCATCATCAAATGGTGCGCGAAGCTGGGCCTCGCGCATGTGATCGCCAATTCGGCAGCGTCCGCACGGGCATTTGCGGAGTTGACCCGGTTCGACGAAAAGCGCATCGACGTGGTGTTCAACGGCATTGCAGCGGCACCTTTCGACGCGCTGCGCCACGTGCCGGTCGCGACATTGCGCGCGCGCCTGAAGTTGCCGCAGGACGCGTTTCTGGTCGGCTCGTTCAGCCGCCTCGCGCGCTGGAAAGGGCAGCACGTGCTGCTCGAGGCGATGGTGCTGAATCCGCATATGCATGCAGTGCTGGTCGGCGCCGCGCTGTTCGGCGAGGATGTCTATGAGCGGGAGTTGCGCGCGTTCGTCGCGACGCACCGCCTGGGCGGCCGGGTGCATTTTCTGGGCTTCCAGCACGATATCGCGGCCTGCATGTGTGCGGTCGACGCGGTCGCGCATACGTCGATCACGCCGGAGCCGTTTGGCCGGGTGATCGTCGAAGGCATGCTGGCTCAGCGGCCGGTTGTCGCGGCGCGGGCGGGCGGCGTGCTGGAGATCGTCGAAGATGGTGTGAACGGGGTCCTGTGCGAGCCGGGTGATGCGCATGGACTGGCCGACGTGCTGGCCGAATTGCGCAGCGATACGGTGTTGCGCGAGCGGCTGGTCAACAACGGCTACGAGACCGCGTTAGGGCGTTTTGGTACTGCCACCTACGTGACGGGCGTCGAGCGGATTCTGAAGCGCGTGGCGGGTGCCGGCAAGGCACGATAAGCGGTACTACGAAGCAAAAGGGCCGCAATGTTATCCGGATGAGGAACCCGGTGACATTGCGGCCCTTTGCATTGGGTCGTCCAGCTCGACACTCACAGCATGCATTCACGTGCAAGCCGCCGCTGGCGCAGATCGATGCGCCGGGCAGCGGTCCTGCTCGCTTACGCCCGCGCCTTGCTTTTAGGCTTCAGACTCGCCGACCACTTCATCGCCGGCAATTCGACCAGCCGGTAAAACACATACGCAACCGGAACGGCCACGAGCATGAAGCCGAACGATGGCCAGATCGACAGTTGCAACGCCGAGCGATACAGCAGCGACGACAGCAACACGAAAATCGGCAGATGGATCAGATACAGCGAGAAACTGAAGTCGCCGAAACGCGACAGCACCCGTGCCAACGGCGTCGCGACTGTCTGCTGTTCGAGCGCCTTATACAGGTAGAAAGCAAAGCCCAGTGACCAGAACTGGAAGGCGGCGTATTGGGCGAAATGAAACGCCACGCAACCGAGCGCCATCAGGACGGCTGCGACCGCGTAGAGTCCTTTCGACGCTGGCCGCGCATCGTTTACAGCGGCCTTCTGTGCCCGCGCGTCAGCGATCCACGCGCCCAGCGTCCACGCAAACCAGTATGACGTGAAGAACTGCAGATCGTGGCGTTCCAGCAACCATGCCGACGCGGCATTCACCAACGCGACGAGCACGAGCAGCGGTGTCATTCCGAGCCGGCGCCGCAGCGCGAACAGCAACGGGTAGATCGCGTAGAACTGCACTTCGAGCGAGAGGGTCCACAGCGCGCCGTTCGACCCATAGGTCTTGCCTGCCACGCCTTGCAGCGAGAACAGATTGACGAGAAACGCATGCAGGCCAATGTCGCGCAGCTTGTGACTGACTGGCGGAAGATGGAAGCTGTTCCAGTCCAGTGCGAATGTCAGCAGGAGTGCCGCGAGCAGCACCGGATAGATGCGCGCAAAGCGGCGGGCCCAGAAATTGAGCGTGCCGAGCGTGTAGTTGGGGGACTGTGCGAGACGAAGCGCGCCGCCGCGATGAATGCAATACCCGCTGATGACAAAGAAAATCGGCACGCCTGCCGAGCCCCACGCAATCGGGAATGTCAGGTAGGCCATGATCGAACTGAAACTCAGCGCGTGGCCCACGGTGTGATGAAAACTCTCCATGCCAACCCACGCGACCTGGCGGCAATGAAAATAGGCAACCAGCAACGCGGCAAAACCGCGCATCGCATCGATGACATGTTCCTTGCCGACGCTGTCCACGCGCGCTTCGCGTTGCGGATGAGCCGTAAAGGGTAGCGATACGCCAGTGGCGTCGAAAGCTGAATCGCTCATACGCGTTCCTTTTTCATACGAGTGAGTGGGCTGAGGGTGTATAGGGCAATGGCGGCGCGCGGTGAAGACAATGCGCGCGCGCATCCGCAGGCACATGCTAGAACATTGCCGGATCAAAAAAATGGATAAAAATTGACCGGACATGACGCTGAAAGACAGATGTATTTCTATTTTTAATCAACATGATCATGGTTTTTATGGCGAATTATTCGCCAATTTTTTCATGATATTTTGGGCATCTGATTATTCAGACCCAAGGTGGAGTCATGAACCTGCATGTGTTCGCCGGCATTGCCGTGCTCCTGATTCTTGTTGCCGCGTCGGCTTACCGTGAGGCGCTGCGCAACGAGCCAATCGGCCGTTTCCGGATCACCCGGAGCAAGCTGCCGCCGGTCGACGAAAACGAGGAAGGCGCCGCTTGACGCCACGGTCGATGCGCTCTTCGGTCCGTAAAAATTACGACGTCACGGCCGCATCGGCCGTAATTGCTTCCTATAGCGGTACATAACTCGTATAACGGACTTTAAGCATTATTTTTTCAGCGTGATAACTTTAATTTCGTCGAAATGTGAATTAGATTAAGGCGATCGTTTCAATCCGCTCTATTCGGCGCCTATCAGGCGAACCGCACACATTTACCAACCGATGTGGGAATGCATACCATGCTGAAAGTCACCAAAGCCGTGTTTCCCGTGGCAGGTCTCGGGACACGGTTTCTGCCGGCCACCAAGGCGAGCCCCAAGGAGATGCTGCCCATCGTCGACAAGCCGCTGATCCAGTACGCTGTAGAAGAGGCGATTGCGGCGGGCATCACCGAAATGATCTTCGTCACGGGCCGCAGCAAGCGGGCCATTGAAGATCACTTCGACAAGTCATACGAGATCGAGTCGGAACTCGAGGCGCGCGGCAAGGAGCAGTTGCTGGAACTGGTGCGCGGCATCAAGCCGGCCAATGTCGACTGTTTTTACGTACGGCAGGCAACCGCACTCGGTCTCGGCCATGCCGTGCTGTGTGCCGAGAAACTGGTGGGCGATAGCCCGTTCGCGGTGATTCTCGCCGACGACCTGCTGCACAGCACGCAGCCCGTGATGAAGCAACTGGTGGACGTGTTCAATCACTATCACAGCTCGGTGATCGGCGTGGAAACCATCGCGCGCGAGGACAGCCGCTCTTATGGCGTGGTGGATGGCCGCGAGTGGGAAGAGGATGTGATCAAGCTCTCGGGCATCATCGAAAAGCCGGCGCCGGACAAGGCGCCGTCGAATCTGGGCGTGGTGGGCCGCTATGTGTTGATGCCGACCATCTTCAAGCATATCCGCGCGCTGAAACCCGGCGCCGGCGGCGAACTGCAGCTGACCGACGCGGTGCAGGCCCTGCTCGCGGAGGAACAGGTGCTGGCGTATCGCTACTTCGGCACCCGTTTCGATTGCGGCAGCAAACTCGGTTATCTGAAGGCGACGGTCGAGTTCGCACTGCGTCATCCGGAAGTGAAGGCGGAATTCGAGCAGTATCTGCAAAGCTACCTGCCGCTTCATCTCACGGCTGCGGCGGCTTGAACTAACCCGCGGAACCGGCGGAGCCAGCGAGGAGGGCGTGTACGTCCTCGTCGGTGGTTTCGTCGAAATCCTGGTAGAACTGACCAACGCTGAAAAAGATTCGCGGCGTCAGCGCGCAGACGAATTCATCGGCGGCCTCGCCGAGCCGCCGCTCGCCATCTGGCGGCGCAACCGGGAGCGCGACGACGATGCGCGCCGGTGCGCGACTGCGCAATGCGCGCAGCGCCGCGAGCAGGGTGGCACCGGTCGCCATGCCGTCGTCCACCACGAGCGCGATTTTTCCTTCAACGGATAGGGCCGGCTGCTGCGCGCGGTATAGCGTTTCGCGTCGCGCGAGTTCGTCGCGCGCTTCGGCGAGTCCATGCTCGAATTGTGCCTCGCTCACGCCCGCTTCGCGCATGAGGCGTCTATCTACGTAGAGTGCGCCGCCGGATGCGATGGCGCCCATCGCCAGTTCCGTTTGCCACGGCACGCCCAGCTTGCGGACCAGCAGGACGTCGAGTGGCGCGTGTAGGTTCGTCGCAACTTCAAACCCGACCGGTACACCGCCGCGTGGCAGCGCGAGCACGATCACGTCCTGGCGCTGCGCATACGCTTGCAGATGTCGCGCGAGCGCGCGGCCGGCGGCTACTCGGTTGAGAAAAATGCTTTCCATGATCGGCACTGCCACGGGTGACGCAGATAGTGTGCCACGGGCGCGCAATAGCCGCTGGCGCGAGGCGTGCCGAGCGTCACGCGCCGCGCGTCTCGCGGGCAAACCACCGCCCGCGAGTCTTCCCTTTCAGACGTTCAGCATTCAGGCTCAGGCGCCAGCCTTCACCTCGAGCCGGAACTTGTGCAGCAACGGTTCCGTGTAGCCGCTCGGCTGCTCGCGTCCTTCGAAAACCAGCGCCTGTGCCGCCTTGAACGCGATGGTGTCGAAACCTGGCGCCATGGGCTTGTAGTGCGGATCGCCGGCATTCTGCCCGTCGACCACGCTGGCCATGCGCCTGAAGGTGTCTTCAACCAGTTCGCGCGTCACCACGCCGTGATACAGCCAGTTGGCGATGTGCTGACTGGAGATGCGCAGCGTCGCACGGTCTTCCATCAGGCCGACGTCATGGATGTCCGGCACCTTCGAGCAACCCACACCCTGATCCACCCAACGCACCACGTAACCCAGAATGCCTTGCGCGTTGTTCTCGATTTCCTGGCGGATTTCGTCGTCGCTCCAGCGGGCCGCCTCCACCACCGGAATGGTCAGGAGTCCGTTCAGTAGTTCGTCGCGTACGCTGGCGAGGTCGATCTTCTCCAGTTCCTTTTGCACCGCCTGCACGTCGACCTGGTGATAGTGCAGGGCGTGCAGCGTTGCCGCGGTCGGCGAGGGCACCCATGCCGTATTGGCGCCGGCCTTCGGATGCGCGATCTTCTGTTCGAGCATGGCATGCATCAGATCCGGCATGGCCCACATGCCCTTGCCGATCTGCGCGCGGCCACGCAGGCCCGCAGCGAGACCCACCAGCACATTGCTGCGCTCGTAAGCGCCGATCCACGCGGTCGATTTCATCTCGCCCTTGCGCAGCATCGGGCCGGCCTCCATGGCGGTATGCATCTCGTCGCCGGTGCGGTCGAGGAACCCCGTATTGATGAATGCCACCCGCGCGGACGCTTCCGCGATACACGCGGCCAGATTGACGCTGGTGCGGCGCTCCTCGTCCATGATGCCCATCTTGATCGTATTGCGCTCGAGACCCAGCAGGTCTTCGACACGGGCGAACAGTTCGCTCGCAAACGCGACTTCCGCGGGGCCGTGCATTTTCGGCTTCACGATATACACCGAGCCGGTGCGCGAATTCAGATTCTGCTTGCGGTCGTGCAGCGCGCACAAGGTGGTGATGACCGCGTCGAGAATGCCTTCCGGGATTTCGCGGCCATCGCTGGTGAGCACGGCCGGGTTGGTCATCAAATGACCGACGTTGCGGATGAACAGCAGCGAGCGGCCATGCAGCACGACCGGCGCCGTGCCGTTCGCGGCGGTGTATACGCGATCGGCGTTCAGATGGCGCGTGAAGGTCTTGCCGTTCTTCGTGACCTCTTCGGTCAGCGTGCCGTTCATCAGGCCGAGCCAGTTGCGATAGAGCTGCACCTTGTCGTCCGCATCGACAGCCGCGACCGAGTCTTCGCAGTCGATGATCGTGCTCACCGCCGCTTCCATCAGCACGTCCTTGACATGGGCCGCGTCGATCTTGCCGATCGAATGGTTGGCGTCGATCTGGATTTCGAAGTGCAGGCCATTGTGCTTCAGCAGCACGGCCGACGGCGCCGCTGCTTCGCCCTGATAGCCGATGAATTGCGCCGCCGTTTGCAGCCCGGTCGCGCCGTTCTTCAGCTTGACGACCAGTTCGCCGTTTTCGACGCTGTAGCGCGTGGCATCGACGTGCGAGCCGTTGGCGAGCGGCGCAGCTTCGTCGAGGAAGGCACGGGCACGGGCGATCACGCGTGCGCCGCGCACCGGGTTGAAAGCGGCTTCTTTCTGCGCGCCATCCGTTTCGGGAATCGCGTCGGTACCGTACAGCGCGTCATACAGGCTGCCCCAGCGCGCATTGGCGGCGTTGAGCGCATAGCGCTGGTTCGATAGCGGTACGACCAGTTGCGGACCGGCCTGCTCGGCGATTTCGCGGTCCACGTGGTCGGTCGTGGCCTTGACGCGGGCAGGCACCGGCACGAGATAGCCAATCCTTTCGAGAAAGCTGCGGTAAGCGGGCAGATCGCGCACCGGGCCCGGATGGGCGCGATGCCACTGATCGAGCTCCGTTTGCAGGCGATCGCGCTCGGCCAGCAAGGCGCGGTTCTTCGGGGCGAGGTCGTGCACCAGCGCGTCGAAACCCGCCCAGAAGGCGGCGCTGTCCACGCCGGTGCCCGGCAGGGCTTCCTGTTCGACAAACTGGTCGAGATTCGCGGCTACCTGCAGTCCGCTTCGCTTGGTCATCTGAGTCATCGACTGCTCCATCTGATTGGGCTGGGCCGGTGTGGGGTCACCGGCTGCTGCTTCGTTACTTCGTCTGCTTCACTTTCGCTGCGTTTTTGCAGCGCTTTTGCTTCGTCTGCCTGCACGGTGCGCTGCTTGACCGGCGACTGCGCGCTGGCCGGCCGGTCCGTTCGGGGTGAAGCCCCAGCTTAACCGTTCAGAGCCGCGGCGCCTGCCCTGGCAATCTGCGCGTCCTGATCCGCCTTCACACCGGATACGCCCACTGCGCCGATCACCTGGCCGTCGACGATCACCGGCACGCCGCCTTCCAGCGAGCCCGCGAGCGGCGCGCTCAGGAAGGCCGTGCGGCCGCCGTTGATCATGTCTTCGTACACCTTCGATTCGCGCCGGCCGAGGGCGGAGGTGCGGGCTTTCTCGGGAGCGATATAGGCGCCCACCGGTGCGCAGCCGTCGAGGCGCACGAGACCCAACAGATGCCCGCCGTCATCCACCACCGCGATCGTGACGGCCCACTGGTTCTTCTCGGCCTCGGCGCGTGCGGCAGCGAGAATCTGGGTCGTTTCGGCAACGGTCAATACGGATTTCGTCAGCATAGTGAATTTCCAGGGTGAGTTTAAGCAAATGAGTCAAGCGAATGAATCTTCCAACCGTGCCATCCAGTGGCGCACGCCTGCGCGTCCTGCACTTTTCAGGTGCGTCGGGCAGCGAGGCCAGGCGGTCACGATCAGATCGGACTGGCCGTATTCCAATGCCGCGAGCTTGCGGAGGCGTAATGTTTCCGCAAGCTGGGGGTGCGATCCGGAATTTTACGTCCAAGCGCCGTGGGAAGTAACCGCCGAAATAAACGTGCGGACGCGCGCGGCGCCGCGCTGATATTTTTGTCAGCTACGTCAGCGGATAACTCGCACTACAATTGCGCTCTACCTGTCTATCAAAACTCACTCCACCATGCCAGCTGTCAGCGGTCTGTACGTGTATCCGATCAAATCGTGTGCGGGTATTGCATTGAAGGAGGCCCGGCTTCTCGAAACCGGTCTGGAATACGACCGCAACTGGATGGTGATCGACCCGAGCGGGCTCATGCTGACGCAGCGCAGTCATGGTCGCCTCGCGCTGATCCGCGTCGCGCTGGGCGCAAGCGAACTGATTATCTCGGCGCCCGGCATGCCTGACTTGCGCACGCCGCTCGCCGTGTCGGCGCTCGACCGGCCGGCGCTGATCGCGACCCGGGTGTGGCGCGATTCCATGTCGGCCTTCGACACCGGTCCGCAAACCGAAGCCTGGTTTTCAAGCTTCCTCGGCGAGCCGGCGCGGCTCGTGCGCTTCGATCCGGCGGTGCGGCGCGTGGTCGATCCGCTATGGACCGGCGATCTCGCCGCGATCACCCAGTTTGCCGATGGTTTCCCGTTGCTGGTCATCGGCGAAGCGTCGCTTGCGGATCTGAACCGGCGTCTGTCCGGCAAAGGTGCGCCGTCGATTCCGATGAACCGTTTCAGACCCAACCTGGTGTTGACAGGGCTCGACGCCTATGACGAAGACTACGTAGAAAATCTCGTCGTCTGGGCGGGCGATGAAGCGGTGCGACTTCATCTTGTCAAGCCGTGCACGCGCTGTCCGATGCCCACCATCGATCAGGTGAGCGGCGCCCCCGACCCGGAATGGCCGAACGAACCGCTCGACACCATGAGCGGGTACCGTGGCAATGTGCGGCTCGGTGGTGCGCTCACGTTTGGCCAGAACGCGATCGCGTCGTCCGGCTTCGGTGCGGTGCTGGGACTCGGCCAGCAGGTCGACGCCGAACTGGGCTTCGGCGACTAGCGGCCGCGCGCGGCACTGTCAGCTCAATGCAAACCTAGCCGCAGGAGCAGACCGAACAGCTCCAGGGCGATCGCCAGCGCGACGATCGTCACCGGCAGCGTCAGAACGACGACCCACAGGGTTCGATACGACTGGCGGGACGGCGTGGGCCCGTTCGACGCGCGGGGCGCGCCCGCTTTGGCCTCGCCGGTCGCTACCGTGTTGGCTGTTCCGCTTTCGCGTTCCATCATGACTGCGCGTCCGTTGGTTGTTGTGGTCGCCAGGCGGGCAGGCGCCCGCGGCGTTTGCGGCGTCCTTGAAAGTACTCGTCACCGCCGTGCGTCGTGCAGGCAAAGCCTGGCACGCGTGGATGATTATGCATCGCATCCGTGATCGCCGCAGATTGGGGGCCGTCGACGCCCAACACGCGGCAACCGAGCTTAAGGTCCCTGCTTAGGGTCCCTGCTTAAGATCCCTGCTTAAGATCCCTGCTTAAGGTCCCTTTAAGGCAGCGCGAATAGATTGGCGGTTGTTCGCCGGGTGTTGCAGCCATTGCCCCGCAATCGGCATTGCCCGCGTCAGTCACGTCCAGTTGCTCCATGGCCTTTGCTACGGAGTAACCTTTGCAGGCCCGGTTCATTGCCGGGCCTTTCTTTTTGCGGTTCCCATGCAATGACACACCGGTAGCCCACTGCGCAGGCGCGCCGGATTGACGCAACGGTGCATGACTCGCCGCCAATCCTCACGCACCCCCGTTCGCGCGTTCGCAATGCGGACCCATCGAAGCATGAATTATCCGGGTCATTTCGCGCAACGCGAATTTCGGCGCAATCAGCCCGCAATCGGGCGCAGATTTCCGCTGGCATCCTCACGTCACACCTTTTCAATTTGAATTGATTACGTTGAAATTACTCCGATTATTGACGTTATTCGTGATTTGCCATGATTGTGCGTTTAATCAGACTAGCGCCATCGAGTTACAATTCCAAAACGTCGGGGGACTTTATTCCAATGGGTGAAAATGAATTGGCATTAAGGCGGATTTATCGCTTTCAGTTCGCAGCGGATGCGCGTAATCTGATGCTGCGGAGGCTTCAAGCAATGGATTCCCCGGTCCGATTGATGCCGCCGTGAAGTAAATCCATTGCGCGCGCCCATGTCGGTCCCGGGAGCGCGCATCTTTTTGTCCCCGCGCGTCGAACGCACGTCATACGGTCATCCCATCGCACTTCACTCATCGTTGCGTCCATGCGCGTACCGTTCGCCTGTCGGCAATTCAGTTCGGATGACTTAGCATTTCGCCAGTGCCTGCCGCGGTTTGCCGTCTCGCCCGGCGGCCCTGAAAGGACGGCATAGGCCGGCCGGACGACACCGTCGCCTCAGCGCGGGTATGATCGATAGCGGCTAGACCGCTTCGCAGATCCCCACGGTATGGCTGCCTCGGCGCGCAAGCCGCACGAGGCGGTTGTGCCGCTCACTATCGCTTGTGGAGGAACTTACCGTATGAGCGCGCCTGAAGAAGTCGTATTCCTGCTCGATGTCGACAACACGCTGCTGAACAACGATGAGGTCGTGGCCGATTTACGGTCCCATCTGAACGCGGAGTTTGGTGCGAGCAGTGACCGGTATTGGGAAATCTTCGAGACATTGCGTAGCGAGCTGGGTTACGCCGACTACCTCGGCGCGTTGCAACGCTACCGCCAGGAGCGTCAGTGCGACACGCGGCTGATGCTGATGTCGACGTTCCTGATCGACTATCCGTTTCCCACCCGCCTGTATCCCAACGCGCTCGCGGCCATCGCGCGTTTGCGCACGCTCGGACCGACGGTAATCCTGTCCGACGGCGACGTGGTGTTCCAGCCGCGCAAGATCAAGCAGGCGGGCCTATGGGACGCGGTGGAAGGGCGCGTGCTGATCTATATCCACAAGGAGCAGATGCTCGACGAAGTTGTGCAACGCTACCCGGCCAAGCGCTACGTGATGATCGACGACAAGCTGCGCATCCTCGCGGCAATGAAGGCGATCTGGAAAGAGCGGCTGATTACCGTGTTTCCGCGTCAGGGGCATTACGCGCTGGACAAGGCCAATCTGGTCACCTATCCCCCTGCCGATATCACGATCGAGCACATCGGCGAACTGGCCAGCATGGACCTCTCGGTGTTTTCGGCCTGATACGCAGCCTGACGCGCGGCCTGAACCCCAGCCTCAAGCGCAGCCTCAAACGCAGCCTCAAGCGCAACCTGAGGCGCAACCGGAAATGGAAATGCAGCACGCGAAGCCGCGTAGGCCGGGGACGCGTTTGAACCTTGCTGTCGCACGTTTGTCACACCCCGGACGGAAAGTGGAATCTCTGACCCCCGTAGCTGAACAGGCAGTCCACACGATGGAGTGACCCGATGGCCGAGATCAACCTTCAGACGCCGGTGCTGGATGCCGAGACGCTGCGCAAGATGGACCGCTACTGGAGCGCATGCAACTACCTCGCGGCCGGCATGATTTACCTGCGCGCCAATGCACTGTTGCGCGAACCGCTCAGGCCCGAGCACATCAAACGGCGTCTGCTGGGCCACTGGGGCTCGGATCCCGGTCAGAGTTTCCTGCTGGTACACCTGAATCGGCTCATCAAAAAGCTCGATCTGAACGTCGTCTACGTGGCCGGTCCCGGGCACGGCGCGCCGGCCACGCTGGCCAGCAGCTACCTCGAAGGCCGTTACTCGGAGGTCTATCCAGACCGCAGCGAAGACGAAGCCGGCATGCAGCGCTTTTTTCACCAGTTTTCGTTTCCCGGCGGGATCGGCTCGCATTGCACGCCTGAAACGCCGGGCTCGATTCACGAGGGCGGCGAACTCGGTTACAGCCTCTCGCATGGCTATGGCGCGGCCTTCGACAACCCGGACCTGATCGTCGCCGTGATGGTGGGCGACGGCGAGGCGGAAACGGGTCCGCTTGCCACCTCCTGGCATTCGAACAAATTCCTCAATCCGATCCGCGACGGCGCCGTGCTACCGGTGCTTCATCTGAACGGCTACAAGATCGCCAATCCGACCCTGCTCGCGCGCATTCCGCGTGAGGAACTGGAGGCGTTGCTGACAGGTTACGGACATAAGCCGTATTTCGTCGAGGGCGATGAGCCGGAGACGATGCATCAGAAAATGGCGGCCACGCTCGAACATTGCATCGGCGAAATCCGCGCCATCCAGCAGCAGGCGCGCGCGAGCGGCCGTGCCGAACGGCCGCGCTGGCCGATGATCGTGCTGCGCTCGCCGAAGGGCTGGACCGGTCCGAAGGAAGTCGACGGACATCGCGTGGAGGGTTCATGGCGCGCGCACCAGGTGCCGATTCCCGATCCCGCCACCAACGAGCGGAGCCTACAACTGCTCGAAGCGTGGCTGCGGCGTTACCGGCCGGAAGAACTCTTCGACGCCACCGGCCGTCTGGTTGCGGAGTTGCGCGAACTCGCGCCTACCGGCGCGCGCCGGATCAGCGCCAATCCCCACGCGAACGGCGGTTTGCTGAGCAAGGCGCTGGAGATGCCGGACTTTCGCGAGTACGGGGTCGAGGTCGATTCACCGGCTACGACCTATGTCTCGCCCACGGATGTGCTCGGCAAGTTGCTCTGCGACGTCATGCGGCGCAACATGAGCGCCTTTCGCGTCTTCGGACCGGACGAAACCGCCAGCAATCGCCTCACTGCGATTTACGAGGCCTCGGAGAAGACCTGGCTCGCCGGAATCGAGCCGAGCGATGCCGATGGCGGCGAGTTGTCGGTGGACGGCCGCGTCATGGAAATGCTCAGCGAGCACACGCTCGAAGGCTGGTTCGAAGGCTATGTGCTGACAGGCCGGCACGGGCTCTTCGCCACCTACGAAGCGTTCGTGCACGTGATCGACTCGATGTTCAACCAGCACGCCAAGTGGCTGGAAAAGGCGAAGCTCGAGTTGAGATGGCGGCAACCGGTACCGTCCATCAACCTGCTCATCACGTCGCTGGTCTGGCGTCAGGATCACAACGGCTTTACCCACCAGGACCCGGGTTTTCTCGACGTCGTCACCAACAAAAGCCCCAACGTGGTGCGCATCTATCTGCCGCCCGACGCCAATTGCCTGCTGAGTGTGGCCGACCATTGCCTGCGCTCGCGCGATTACGTCAACGTGATTGTCGCCGACAAGCAGCCGCATCTGCAGTACCTCGACATGGCGGCCGCCGTCACGCACTGCACGAAGGGCATCGGCATCTGGGACTGGGCCTCGACCGACCACGGCGCGGAACCGGACGTCGTGATGGCCTGCGCGGGCGATATTCCGACCATGGAGTCGCTGGCGGCGGTGGAGATCCTGAAGGCGAAGTTTCCCAGCCTGAAGATCCGTTTCGTCAACGTGGTCGATCTGTTCAGGCTGATGCCCGACACCGAACATCCGCACGGCTTGTCGGACCGTGACTTCGATTCGCTGTTCACGCGCGACAAGCCGGTCATCTTCAACTTCCATTCGTACGCCACGCTGGTCCACAAGCTCACTTACCGCCGCGCCAATCACGACAACCTGCACGTGCATGGCTATCACGAGAAGGGCAACATCAATACGCCGCTCGAACTGGCCATCATCAACCAGGTCGACCGCTTCTCGCTGGCGATCGATGCGATCGACCGCGTGCCGGGACTTCGCGGTGTCGGCGATCATGTGAAGGAATGGCTGCGCGGTCAGATCATCGAACATGTTGCGTATGCGCATGCCGAGGGGATCGACCGGGAAGAGATCCGCAACTGGACCTGGACGGGCTGACGCGATGGCGGACACGCAGATACCGACGCAAATGCAGACGCATAGCGGCCAGGCGGCGACGATTCTGGTATTGAACAGTGGCTCGTCGTCGCTCAAGTTCGCTCTCTTCAAGGCCGCTCGAACCAGTGCGGCGGCGGGCTCTGCAAAAGCGGAAACTGAAACGAAAGCGGACGCGGATCAGGATGACGAAACACTTTTGCTGAAAGGTAGCGCTGAGGGAATCGGCCGCCCGGACGGCAACCTGAAGATTCAAACCGCGGACGGCACCGTCCTGCTACAAGCCGCGCATCTGATGGAATCGCAAACCGAGGCTTTGCAGAAGCTCGCGGGCGCACTGGCGCAGCACGGTCACAGTCGGCCTGTCGCGGTTGGACACCGGGTGGTGCACGGCGGGCCGCATCTTCGCGAGCATCAGCGTCTCACGCCCGAAGTCAGGCAACGGCTCGCGGAAGCGGTCCATTTTGCACCGTTGCATATTCCGCCGGCGCTGGCGTTGATTGATCAGGCCATGCAGATTTTCAGCGAAGCGCAGCATTACGCCTGCTTCGATACCGCGTTTCATCGCACCATGCCGCCCGTGGCTTCGCAGCTTGCGTTGCCGCGCCGCTACGCCGAGGCCGGCGTGATTCATTACGGCTTTCATGGCCTGTCGTATGAATCGCTGGTGCGGCGTCTCGGTAAGAACCTGCCTGCGCGTGCCGTGTTTGCCCATCTGGGCAATGGCTCGAGCGTGTGTGCGCTGCGCGATGGTCGCTCGGTCGATACGTCGATGGGCCTCACGCCGACCGGTGGCCTGCCGATGGCCACCCGCAGCGGCGATCTCGACCCTGGCGTGCTGCTTTACATGATGCGCACTGAGCACGTCGATGCGGACCGGCTTGAAACGCTGTTGAATCGCGAAAGCGGCCTCGCCGGCTTGGCGGGAGGTGAGGGCGACATGGAGGCGCTGGAGAAACGCAGCGCGGCCGGCGATCAGGACGCCGAACTGGCAATCGATGCATTTGCGACAGCGGTACGCAAATATGTGGGCGCTTATGCGGCCTTGCTGGGCGAGATCGATCTGCTGGTGTTTGCAGGCGGAATCGGCGAGCACAGTGCCGAAGTGCGGCGGCGAGTGTGCAGCGGTCTCGAGTTTATGGGTTTGAGGGAGGATGATCCGGCCGGCAAAGTGCGCGTCCTGCACACCGAGGAAGAACTGCAGATTGCGCGTCACTGCAGGGCGTTGCTGGAGCAGGGCGCCGGTTGATCAGCGGGCGGGTTGGGTGCGCGGCGTGCCGCGCCTCGCGCACGGCCAGCAAGCGCCGAGGCTCAAGCACATTCAACCAGGCCTCGCGTCCTTCGTCCGAATGGTGCCGCCGCCCTTGACAGTCATCAGGTCGGACACGCCCGCCACACCGAACAACCTGCTGACGTCCTCTAACGCAGCCGCCTTCTGCTCGTTGCGGTCAACCTGACCGCTCAGCGTCACCCATCCTCGTTCGACCTTGACCTTCACCGCGCCCTGCGGCACCCAGGCGTCCCACGCAAGGCGCGCGAGCGCCTGAGCCGCGATCTGGTCATCGCGCAGCTTCGCCGTGTCAGCCCCGCGAATTTCGATGGCGACCACCAGCGCCTTGACTTCCTTGAGCCGCAACGCGGCCTGCTCGGCCTCCTGCTTCTGGGCGGCATGCTCGACATGGCCCACCAGCGTCACGATGCCGGCTTGCGCCGTCACACCGACGCGGCCGGCCGGCACCCCAGCGGCTTCCAGCTCGGCGAGGACGGCGCGTTGCAAGGCGACATCGTTGGAAAGGAAGGGTTTCATCGGGCTTCGATCTCCTTCGCGCAGCGTCGGCCAACGGGACGACCGAACGCATGCTGGGCACGTCTCTCCATTATGCGAGCTTCACGCAGGCCGCGCTGCGCACATGAATCCAGGGCGGGGCACGTCCCTTGCTCGATTCCTGCAAGCGCTCCGGTTCAGCCACGGCCGCGCAGTCCACTCGACGCGGTCATGGGAGGCCAGATGCTCGATACCGGTATTCGTGCAGCCGAGCACAAAGCGCAGCGGCGTGCCCGCCGCGCCGCACACGGCAATGAACGTTTCATAACCAATCATCAGGACTCTGTAAGAAATACAGACGCCTCGCTCGAGGCGTTTCTTGAGCGCGCGAACTTCGACGCGTCCGATCCTGCCGCACTCGGCGCCATGCTGGAGCAGATGGTCGACTCCGGATATGACCGTTTGCCCTTGCCGGGAAGCGGTCGAACGCTCGACCGGTGGCGTGCGCTGGCGGCCGTTGCGGCGCGCGATCTCGGTCTGGTGAAGCTGTTCGAAGGCCACACCGACGCACTCGCAATCCTCGCTGAACTGGACGGGGCCGCTCCGCCGCCGGCCAGCCTGTGGGGCGTATGGGCTGCCGAAGCGCCCGACGCGCGTGTCGTCGCCACGCCATTCGGCGACGGCCAACTTCAGCTCAGCGGCACCAAGGCGTGGTGCTCCGGCGCCCAGACAGTGAGCCATGCACTGGTGACCGCCTGGCTCGGCGATGAACCCGTGCTCGCGTCGGTCGCGTTACATCAGCCGTCGGTTTCGATCACCACGCATCACTGGCATGCGGTCGGCATGCGCGCCACCGCGAGCGGCGACGTCCGCTTCGAGCAGACGCGTGCGTTGCAGATTGGCGCGCCCCACGGCTACGTTCGACGCCCGGGTTTCTGGCAGGGCGGGGCGGGGATTGCGGCGTGCTGGTACGGCGCGGCTGCGGGCGTGGCAAACATGATGGCCGAGGCGATCAAGGCACGGCCCGACGCGCATCGCCTGGCACATATGGGTGCCGTAGAGGTCGCGCTGGCGGGCGCGGCGGCGCTGTTGCGCGCCACCGCCGCGCAGATCGACGCGCATCCCGGCGCTGACGCACAGAGTCCGGCGATGCGTGCACGGCTCGCGGTCGAGGCCGCGGCGACCGCGGTGATGGGTCACGCGGGCCGGGCACTGGGTGCCGCGCCGCTGTGTCGCAACGAACGCTTTGCGCGGGCAATGGCCGATCTGCCGGTGTTCCTTAGACAGAGCCACGCGGAGCGCGATCTCGCCGCGCTCGCGGAGTGCTCGCTGGGACAGCGCGGCAGCAATGGCAGCGGCAACCAGTGGGCGCTGTGAGGTCGGTTGCTTTGTCATCAATCGTGGCGAGGCACACAACATCGGCAATACAGACACGACGTAGATAGCGCGTCCGACACGAAAAGCGTCGCGCCGCCAGGTAGATAACAAGGAATCCATATGATTTCCTCTGCTGATTATTTCAATTCGCTCTACGACGCGTGCGACGACCCATGGGGCTTTCGCAACCGCTGGTACGAGCGCCGCAAACGCCTGCTCACGCTGGCGTTGCTGCCGCGCGAGCACTACCGGTGCGCCTTCGAACCGGGTTGCGGGAACGGTGAACTGTCGGCGCAGCTAGCCGGGCGTTGCGACCATCTGCTCGCGGCCGATCTGAACGAGACCGCCGTGCGGCTAGCCGCTGGGCGCGTGGCGTCGGCGTCGCATGTGCGGGTGGAGCGTCGTAGTGTGCCGCACGAGTGGCCCGAGGGCGCCTTCGATCTGATTGTCATCAGCGAACTGGCGTATTACCTGAGCGCGCCTGACCTGGAACGACTGGCCGAACGCATCAAGGCTTCCCTCACGCCCGATGGCACGTTGCTGGCCTGTCATTGGCGCCGTCCTTTCGATGCCGCGCCGCAATCGGCCGCGAGTGTGCATGCCTTGTTCGACACACGCTGTGGGCTCAAGCGGGTCGTCCGTTACGAAGATGCGGATGTGCTGCTCGACGTGTGGTCCCGCGATCTGCGTTCGGTCGCGGAACACGAGGGGCTCGCATGATCGGCGTCGTGATTCCCGCACACAACGAGGAGGCGTCGCTCGCGCGTTGCCTGCATTCGATTCTCGCCGCGGCGCGCGACCCGGCGCTGGCCGGCGAAGCGGTGCGGACGGTGGTGGTCCTCGACGACTGCACGGACTGCTCCGCGGAAATCGCGCGGCACTACGGCGTCGAAACCGTCACGTTGCAGGCGCGCAATGTCGGCGCCGCGCGTGCGGCCGGGGCGCAGCGGATGCTGCTGGTAGGCGCCCGCTGGCTGGCGTTTACCGATGCCGACAGCCAGGTCTCGTCGGATTGGCTCGCAAAGCAGTTGTCGCTCGACGCCGATGCGGTGTGCGGCTCGATCTGCGTCGACGACTGGAGCGTGCATTCGCCAGAAGTCCGCGACTATTTCCGTCGCTCGTATACGGACGCCGACGGGCATCGGCATGTGCATGGTGCCAACCTGGGCGTGTCGGCGCAGGCCTATCGGCGCGCAGGGGGTTTTGCACCGCTCGCCTGCAGCGAGGATGTCGCCCTGGTTGAGCAGTTGCAGGCCACAGGCGCGCGCATCGCATGGAGCGCGGCGCCGCGCGTCGTCACGAGTGCTCGGCGCGCGAGCCGGGCGCGTGGCGGTTTCGGCGATACGCTGAGCGCGTGGGCCGCAGCACTGGCGCTCGATGCTTCCCAGCATCGGGCACCGCTGCTGGGACTTGAATCCGCGCCGCAGCAGGCGGTGGAGCGTGAATCTGAATCAGCGCGACATGGGGCAACGGAACGGGACCTAGACCCAGCCTTCGAACGTGCATTGGACCCGGACCTAGACCCAGCCTTCGACTAGCCTTCGAAACTCGCGCTAGTTCCCACTTCGTGCCTCGAATTCAGGAACGTACCTTCGCCAGCTGCGTCGGCGTATCGGGCGCGCCCATCCGGTTCGCGGCATCGAGCGGCGTGACGCCTGACGCGTCGCGCGCCTGCGGATCCGCGCCGTGGGCGATCAGCAGATCGACGATCTCGGTGCGATTGAACATCGCGGCAATCATCAACGCGGTGCGGCCGTCCGGCGAGGCCCCTTCGACATCCGCACCGCCTGCCAGCAGCGCCTCCACCACTTCCTTGAAGCCCTTGAACGCCGCGCCAGCAATTGGGCTCTGGCCGTTGTCGTTGCGCAGGTCTGGATCGGCACCGAGTTCGGCAAGCGTGCGGACGGCGTCGGCGTGGCCGTGATAGCTCGCCAGCATCAGCAGGCTGTCGCCTTTCTCGTTACGCAGATTGGGCGGCACGCCTTTCCTGATGACCGCTGCCAGCGTGGCTGCATCGCCGCGTCGTGCCAGATCGAACACTTCACGGGCGACGGCTTGCAGGTCCGGATCGATGTCGTTCTGGGCTGGCGCGCTGGATGGGTTGGATGGGTCGGTCATGGTGGCCTTCGTTGCATGGAGGTGGATCGGCGCGGGACGCACCGGGCGGCAATCCGGTGCGTGCATGCGGTCAATACTAACGTCGTGAGGTTACTGCGGCTGCCCGGGTTCCCGACGTCCTTCGCTGGGCTGGCCACGGCCTTGCGGCTGAGCCTGTGGCTGCGGTTGCGGGCGTGGCGCCTGTTGCGGTGGCCGTCCACCGTATTGCTGCTGCGACGGCGCCTGTTGCGGCTGCCGACCACCATATTCCGGCGGCGGTGCGCCGTGCGGCACAGGACCCGCATTGGGACGATAGACCGGCTGTCCTTCACCTTGCATCCGCGGCGGATAAGGCGCGCCGCCGTTCGGTTGAGGCTGGCCAGGGCGTCCGCCCGGATAGCCCGGCGGGCCTTCGTGACGCCAGCGGTCGCGGTCGCCATACCACGGCCGGCCGTGATAGTAGTGGCCCCAGTACTCGTCGATCGAGAAGCCGATGACGGGCAAACCAATCACCGCGCCATAGCTTTGCAGCGGCACGTAGTTACCTTCATACGCATAGGTGAGTGCGGCGCCATACACCCAGCCGCGCAGATCGTCGAGCGCGACGTCGCACCAGTCGTAGTTGTCGAGGCAGCCCATCACCTCGACCGGCTGATTCGGTCCAAGGCCGGTGACCACCGGATAGTCGTCAGCGGGTCCCGCCATCAGATTGACCGGCTGGTTCGTCACGGCCTCCACCTGGGAAAAGGCCACGCAGGGCAACGCGAGCAGCGCGGCAAGCGCCGCGAAGGTAGTGAGCTTGAACGCAGCGGGCCGCGCAGGAAACCGGATATGCATGAGAGACGCGCCTGATAAACGCGGTAGTGTGGACCCGGTCAGGTTAGCAGATGGGCCGCGCTTACGCAGCGGCGCCCGTCAGCGAGACGATAAAGTCGAAGAAAGCGCGTACCTTGGCCGGCGGATGATGCCGCGACGGGTACAGCGCATACAGGGGATAGCGCTCGTCGCCCCAGTCGGGGAACAGTTCCTTGACCTTGCCTTGCGCGAGCAGCGCCTCGGCGCCGAGACCGAGAATCTGCGCGATACCCTGGCCCGCCGCGCAGGTGCTGTGCAAGGTGCCGACGTCGTTCACCGTCAAGCGGCCTGGCGGCGTGACCAGCACCCGTTTGCGGCCGCGATGAAACTCCCAGGTGAACGGGTAACCGGTCTCCGGATCGCGGAACTTGATGCAGATGTGGCGGCCGCTTTCGAGGTCCGCGGGCGCGACAGGATGCCCGTGCTTCTTCAGATAGGACGGCGCGGCGACCGTCAGAATGCGCGTGTCGAGCAGCTTGCGCGCGATCAGCGTCGAGGCGCGCGGCTCGCCGAAACGGATCGCGAGATCGAAGCCATCCGCAACCATATCGCCGAGCGTGTCGCGCGTCACCAGTTCGAGTTGCAGATCGGGGTGCTGCTCCATGAAAGCACCAAGGCGCGGTCCGAGCACGAGACGGGAGAAGAACGGGTCGATGGTGACGCGCAGCCGGCCGCGTACCGCCGTGGCGCCATGGGCCGCTGAAGCCGCCGCTTCTTCGAGGCCGCCCAGCAGCGGCACGATCTGGGCGTGGAAGCGCCGGCCTTCGTCGGTGAGCGTGACCGAGCGCGTCGTGCGGTCGAACAACCGGATGCCAAGACGCGCTTCGAGTCGCGCGATCGACCGGCTCACGCCCGATTGCGACATGTCGAGCGCGGCGCCCGCCGCGGCAAAACTGCCGCTATCGACAATCGCGGTCAGGACGCCCATGCCGTTCAGCATGCGTTCGTCGAATGGCATGGTCATGCTCCTTTGTCATGGATGACGCAGAGAACATGCTAACGCGAAACATTTTTATCACCGGTTCCGCGGACGGCCTCGGTCAGATGGCTGCCCGCCTGCTGATCGACGCAGGGCACGAAGTCGTGCTGCATGGTCGCCATGAAGCCCGTGCGCAAGCCGCGCTGAAGGCCGCACCAGGCGCGCACGGGGCCGTGCAGGGCGATCTGTCGAGTATCGCGCAGACGGTCGCGCTGGCGGAGGAGGTCAACCGTCTCGGCCGTTTCGACGCCGTGATTCATAATGCCGCAGTCGGCTACCGCGAGCCGCGCCGTTTGATCTATCTGAGTTCCGGCCTGCACCGGCAAGGTGACCGCACACTGCAGGATCTCACAGGGGAAAAGCGGCTGTGGCAAGGTACCCAGGCGTACTCGGATTCGAAACTGCACGACGCGCTGCTCGCGTTTGCGGTGGCGCGCCGCTGGCCGCAGGTGCTGTCGAATGCGCTCGAGCCCGGCTGGGTGGCCACGAAAATGGGCGGACCGGAAGCGCCCGACGATCTGGAGGCCGCACCGGCAACCCAGGTCTGGCTCGCCGTCAGCAACGAACCCGCCGCGACCGTGAGCGGCGACTATTTCTATCACCTGCAGCGTCGCGAACCGCATCCAGTTGTATACGACGCTTCGGTGCAAGAGCGTCTTCTGGAGGCCTGCAAGCGGCTTTCGGGGATTCGTCTGCCGGATTGAATACGACGGGCCTATCGAGACGATCAGGGTTTGGTCAGGTACGCGGCTTGCTACAAAAGAGGCGACGTTCGCCGCTGGGCGAACGGATGCGCTGCATGTGCGGCGGGTCGCGCCGGATGATCGGCCAGCCCACCGCGCGGCATTTTCCGCTTTCGACCCTGGAGAAAAATACCATGCATATCGTGACGAACGTGGGCCCGCTCGCGGCGCTGATCGCCGGCATTCTGATTCTCGCCGTGCCGCGGCTGCTCAACTTTATCGTGGCGCTGTATCTGATCATCATCGGCCTGCTGGGCCTGTTCGGCGATCATATTCATTGAGCGGTTTGGGTTGACCGGCGCGACGCGCACGCTGGAGGCCGGTGTTGGAGCCGGCGTGCGGTTCACTGCAGCGATACGCGTTTAACGCCCGGCACTGGGCGCCGTACGAGCGGACGTCGCGGCCACCACCGGCGCCTCTTCGAGCCGCCGGAACACCAGCGCCGATACCAGCGTAATCGCGCCGACGCACACAAAGCTCAAACGGAACCCCATCCCCGCCGAACCGAGTTGCGCGGAAAAGAGGTTCACGAGCCCGCCGCCGATCGACACGCCGAGGCCCATCGCCAGCATCTGCACCATCGAAAACAGACTGTTGCCGCTGCCCGCATCTTCGTGCGAAAGCCCCTTCAGGGTGACGCTGTTCATCGCCGCGAACTGCATGGAGTTGGCGGCGCCGAACACGACCAGCACGGCAATTTCGACGCCAAGCGGCGTGCCGCGCGAAATCAGTGCGAACGCAACGATCGCCGAGCCGACGATCACCGTATTCACCAGCAGGAAAGTGTCGTAACCGTAACGCCGGATGAGCGGTGCGATCCAGCGCTTGGCAACCGTGCCGGCGAGTGCGGCGGGCAGCAACATCATGCCCGAATGCAGCGGCGTGTAGCCGAGCTGCAGTTGCATCAGGAGCGGCAGCAGGAACGGCACTGCGCTGGAGCCGATGCGGCATACCAGATTGCCGATCAGGCCCACGCTGAAGTTCGGTTCGCTAAACAGCCTGAGTTTGAACAGCGGGTTGGCGCGGCGCTTCGCGTACGGCACATAGGCCAGCGCGGCCGCGAGACCCAGCACGAACAGCCCCGACGCCCACGCGCCGCGATGTGTCTGTACCGGCGTTTCCACGGCCAGCGAGAACGCGATCATGCATAGCGAGAGCAAGGCGCAGCCGAAGAAATCGAACGGCGGTGCCGCAGAGGCCGTGCTGCGCGGCAGATAACGGTTCACCGCAAAGAGGCCGATTGCCCCGATGGGCACGTTGATCAGGAAAATCCAGTGCCACGAGATGGCTTCGACGAACCAGCCGCCCAGGGTCGGCCCGACGATGGGCCCGACCTGTCCCGCGACCGAAATGAATGCCAGCGCCGACACATACTGCTCGCCGCTCACGCTGCGCAGCACGGCGAGGCGTCCGATCGGCAACAGCATCGAACCGCCGACGCCTTGCAGCACCCGCGCGATCACCAGTTGTCCCAGGGTGTGGGCGCTCGCGCAGCACAGCGAGCCGAGCACGAAGATCAGGATCGCGGCGAAATAGACCCGGCGCGTGCCGAAGCGGTCGGCGAGCCACCCGGAGGCGGGCGTCAGCATGGCCATGGTCAGCGTGTAGGCGACGATCACCGGCTGCATGGCCAAGGGCCTTTCGTGCAGGCTGTGGGCGATGGAGGGCAGTGCTGTGTTGACGATGGTCGTGTCGAGCGACTGCATGAAAAAACCGGCAGCGACGATCCAGAGCAACGCAGTCTGGCTTGAATCCTTGCTCATTTGAACTTTCCGGCACGCGCGGCCGCGTGAAGTGAACGGCGGCCCGCGCGACGCAGTAATGGGGTATGTCGACATGATATTGACCTGAGGGTCAATCGGGAACCCCACTAAGGACATTGACTGTTATCGCCGTTGCCGATAACAATGCCGCATGCTCAATCCCATCTGGCTGAAGACGTTCGCTGCCGTGGCCGCCTGTCACAGCTTTACGGAAGCGGGGCGGCAACTCGGCCTCACGCAGTCGAGCGTAAGCGAGCACATTCGCCGTCTGGAACAGGAAATCGGCCGGCGGCTGTTCGTGCGCGACACCCATTCGCTGGCCGTGACGCCCGATGGCGAGGCGATGCTCGCGCATGCGGGCGTGATCCTGCAGGCGCTCAACCGGGCGGAATCGCAGTTTCGCGCGCCGCGCCTGAAAGGTCGCGTGCGGCTCGGTTCATCCGACGACATCGCGCTAGGGCCGCTGCCCACGGTGCTCGCGGCGTTTCGCAACGCGCATCCGGACGTGGAGCTGGAAATCACCATCGGCATGACGGGCAAGCTCTACGAATTGCTGGATGCGGGCTCGATCGACCTGCTGGTCGGCAAGCGGCGCGTGGGCGACCGGCGCGGCGTGCCGCTCTTCACCGGACGGCTGGAGTGGCTGGCCCGCACCGGCACGCGGGTGGACCTGACCCAGCCGCTGCCGCTGATCCTCGTGGCCGAACCCAGCGTGACCCGCGCGGTGGTGCTGGATGCGCTCGCCGAAGCGGGTTTCAGCTGGCAGGTGGTGTGCACGAGCAGCAGTCATTCGGGCTGCATTGCGGCGGCGCGCGGTGGGCTGGGTATCACCGTGCGGCCGCAATATCTGAGCGCGCGCGGTCTCGCGCCGCCCGTCAACAATGCGAGCCTGCCGACCTTGCCGGATGTGGAGTTCATCGCGCTGGCCGCCAAACGGCTCAGCCGGCCGGCCGGCACGCTGTTGCAGCTTCTGCACGACAGCGATCTGCGCGGCTCGTGGATCGGCGAGTAGGGCTGCTGTTAAACGGTTCGAGTGATGCGGATTTGGGTGATGCTGGTTCGGCTGATGCCGGTTCCGGTAATGCCGGCTCGGGTGAGGTGGTTTGGGCGATGCCGGTTCGACTGATGCGCGGACATTCGCCGTGGCACCTGCGGTAACAAGACGTGCTCTGTGAGCGCAGTATTGCGCGCGGTTCAACGGCGCGGCCCATCGTGGCCGTCCCGGAGACTTCTCGCGTGACGGCGGTCTCGTCTATCATGATCCGGGCCGGCCACGGCCATCCTTGTATAAGCAGTGTTGGCATACGCCCTGGCATCTGGCGGATGCCGCCGTTTGTCCTTTCGACCTTCTGCCACCCGGACCCACACGATGTCGACCGTTCCCTCTCTTTCGCTGGATCGCTTCCCCCGTTACACCCTGCTCGAAGGACCGACGCCGATCCAGCATCTCGCCCGTCTGTCGAAACAGCTCGGCGGCGCCGACGTGTTCGTCAAGCGCGACGATCTGACCGGACTCGGAGGCGGCGGCAACAAGCTGCGCAAGCTTGAATTCCTGATGGGTGAAGCGCTGGCGCGCGGTGCCGATACGATCATTACGGTGGGCGCGCGGCAATCGAATCACGCCCGGCTGACTGCCGCCGCCGCCGCGCGCGCGGGGCTTCAATGCGAACTGGTGCTCGCGCGCCTCGTGCCGCGGCACGACGAAGACTATCTGGAGAACGGCAACATCCTGCTCGATAGCCTGTTCGGCGCTCATGTGCACGATCTGCCGGCTAGCGCCAATGCGCTCGAATTTGCCGAAGCGCGCGCCGAGGCATTGCGCAAGGAAGGACGCAACGTATATGTGTGCCCGCTGGGCGGTTCGAGCCCGGTCGGTTGTCTCGGCTATGCGGATTGCGCCGCGGAAATTGTCGCGCAGTCCGAAGCATTGGGTGTGTCATTCGACGCAGTCGCCGTGCCGAACGGCAGCGGCGGCATGCATGCGGGATTGCTCGCCGGGATGACGGCGCTTGGCCGGACCACACCATCAGTGGTCGGATACGCGGTTTATGGCGAGGCGAAGGCGGCACATGTCACGACGCTCGACAAGGCCAACCAGGCGATCCGCCTGATCGACCCTGGGTTGACCGTCGCGAGTGAAGCGGTCGTCGTCGACGGCAGCGCGCTTGGCGAAGGCTATGGCATTCCCACCGATAGCATGCGTCGCTCGGTCCGTTTGCTGGCGTCGACGGAGGGACTTCTGCTCGACCCCGTCTATGGGGGCAAGGCATTCGCCGGCCTGCTGCAGGCCATCGAAACCGGCGTGTATCGCGCCGGCCAGCGCGTGCTGTTCGTCATGACGGGGGGGCTGCCGGGCCTGTACGCGTATCGGAGCGCGTTCTGAGTGTCTTTGCTTCAGGCCTTTTTATGAGCACCTTCAGGCCTAATTATGCGCTCCGCGCGGCAAGGGCTTAACGCCGCGCGGCGTTTTCAATCCGACTTGTCCTGCTTCGCGCGTTCGGGTTTTTCGCCGCGCTGCGGTTCATCGGATTCGATCCGTGTCTTGCCGCCGGTCGACGGCGGGTCGCTGGCCGGAAAGCTGTCCTCGACAGTGTGATCGATCTGCGCTTCGCTCTTGTTGGCGTTCGGGTGCTGCTCGGCGGGATGCTTCGACATGGTGTGCTCCTTCACGGGGATGGCCGGAGTGCGGCGGATACGCCTTGATCAGCAAGCGGCATGCCGCCCGCTTCGGCCAAGATCCAGTTCCGGAATAAAGCCATCGCCGGCGCCATGTGCCGCGATTTCAGACGCGTCAGCCAATAGCTGCCGGTACCCACCTGCGTATCGAAGGGGCACACCAGCATGCCGGCCTGCAACTCGCGCACGAACATGCGCGGCGGCGCCAGCGCCACGCCGGCCGCTTGCACGGCGGCTTCCACCATCAAACGCGACGAATCGAACACGGGCCCGTTGACCGTCCACGGTTCGAGCCCGGCGGCCGCGAGCCAGAGGTTCCATTCGTCGGCGCGATAGGAGCGCAGCAGGGTTTGGCGCGCCAGATCCGCGGGCGCGGCCAGTTGCTGTGCGATCTCCGGCGCGCACAACACGGTGAGCGGCGCGTCCAGCAACAATTCGTTGTGGGTCGCCGGCCAGTTGCCTTCGCCGAAACGAATCGCAAAGTCGAGTCCTTCCGCAGCGAGATCCACCAGATTGTTATGGGTCAAAAGCCGTAACTCGACGAACGGGTGCGCGGCGCGGAACGCTTTGAGGCGCGGCATCAACCATCCCACTGCGAAGGTTCCCACCACGCCGACCGTCAGCACTTCATGGAAATGACCGCCCTCGAATTGCTTGAGCACACTTTCGATGCGCCCGAACGCCTCGCTGAGGACGGGTAGCAGCGCACGGCCTTCGTCGGTGATGCCGAGGCCCCGCGGCAGCCGCTTGAAGAGAGTGGTGCCCAGCCGCTCTTCGAGCATGCGGACCTGCTGGCTGACGGCGGCCTGCGTAACGCTCAGTTCGAGTGCCGCGCGGGTGAAACTCAAATGACGCGCCGACGATTCAAAAGCACGCAAGGCGTTCAGTGGGAGGTGAGGTCGCATGAAGGCTAGCCGATAGATTTTCTTTAGCCTAAGGCAAATTCGCCCGCTTTGCCAGTGATCGCACAGCGCGCCATCCGCCGATCTTTCGGCATGCTCAGGAACAGCTGTTGCTCGAAGCTCGTTAAGCGCTCCCATGCGCGTAGTGGTCTGTTGAGCGCAACAGGACCCGGCGAGGAGCGCACCTACATAGGGAAGCATGCAGAATGGCGCGACACAAAGCCGACGTAGCCGACGATGAATTCGAAATCTTCGCGAGTTACCACAGCACGGGAGACGGCCGATATATCGGTGGCCTAAAGGTTATCCGCAAGCTCGATCGCAGGATTCTGTTTCCATTCGAGGGCGCACCGCAGATCGGCCCTTATGAAAGCGCGGATGAAGCTCGCCGTGCGGCGATCGAATATGGCCGCGCGATTATCGCAGCGGATCGCGCGGCGCCGGAGCCTTGAGCCGTGCGTGCATTTTTACAAAACCGACAGGAAGGTTGCTGCTGCGTTGAGGAACCACCATCAGGAGGTTGTGATGCAACACGGAGGTGCCGCTCGGCACGGGTAGTCACGCCGAACCGCCGGGAGGCGGGGGCCGTCAGTCGCAACGTGTGTCCACGGACAAGCAGGACAAGCACTGATTTAACACGGGCTGATGCAGCACGGCCTGGGCCGTTCCAGGCCGTTCGTCACGCAGGCTCACAGCAAGGCTCACAGCAAAATTCACAACACCACCTGCACGCCGAGTTCCACGACGTCCTCACCATTGAGCCCGTAATACTCCGCACTCGACGCCGAATGAAACGACATGGCTGCAAATAGCGATTTGCGCCAGCCCTGCATCGTATCGCCGGGATGTCCCTTGATCACTTCTTCGCGCGGCAAGAAGAAAGTAGTGTGCTTCGGCTCATAGCGCCACGCGTCGAGCCGGCCATCCAGCGAAGCGAGCAGCATGGGCAGATTCGGCCGCTCCACGAAGCCATGGCGCGCGACCACCTCGTAGCAGCCGTCGCCCAGATCGCGTGTCTCGATGCGGGTCTTCTCATCGACTCGCGGCGCGGATTCAGACAGGTTGGTGAAGAAGATCGAGGTCCGATGCAGCACGCGATTGTGGCGCACGTTGCTGCGTAGCGCAGCGGGCGTCATGCCGCGCAGACTGCCCGGATAGACCGCGGTCCCCGCCACCCGCGCGGGCGGCTCGGGGCCGCCCAGCGCCTCGGCGAGAAACTCTTCGAGTGGCGCCGTCGTCGCGCCGCGATGCGCCTCCGCTTCACGTCCGCGCTGCCAGGTGGTCATCAGCACGAACATCACGATGCCGATGGTGACGGGAAACCAGCCGCCTTGCGGAATCTTCGGTACGTTGGCCGCCACCAGCAGGCCGTCGATGACCAGCAGCGGCACGCTCACGGCGGCCACGGCCATGCGTGGCCAATGCCAGACGCGGCGCGACAGGCTGATCATCTGAATCGTCGTGGTGAGCATCGTCAAGCCGACTGCAATCCCATACGCGGAGGTGAGCCGCGCGGAAGAGCGGAACGTCAGCACCAGAAACATCACGGCCGCGAAGAGCAGCAGATTGACCGCCGGCACATACACCTGGCCGCGATGTTCACGGGAGGTCTCCACCACCCGCATGCGCGGCAGGAAACCCAGTTCGATGGCCTGGCTCGTCATCGAGAAGGCGCCGGAGATCACCGCTTGCGACGCGATGATGGTGGCAAGCAAGGCAATGACGATAGTCGGGATCAACGCCCACCCCGGCGCCATGGCGAAAAACGGCTGTTCTTTCGAGCCGCCTTCAGAGAGCAGCGTGGCGCCCTGACCGAAATAGCCGAGGATGATCGAAGGAAACACCACAGTGAGCCACGCCACGCGGATCGGTCGGCGTCCGAAGTGTCCGATATCGGCATAGAGTGCCTCGGCGCCGGTCAGCGCGAGTATCACCGCGCCGAGGATCACGAACGCGATGGCCGGGCGCTGCTGCACGAGTTGCCAGGCCCAGCCCGGCGACAAAGCACTCAGCACCTGCGGATGTTGCACGAGCCGGTAGATTCCGAGCGCGGCGAGCCACACGAACCACAGCGTCATCACCGGGCCGAAGCAGCGCCCGACCGTTTCGGTGCCGCGCTTCTGGAGCACGAACAGGGCAATCAGGATCGCGACCGCGCCCGGCACCACCACGGGCGCGAACGCGTGATTGATCTGCGGCAACCCTTCAGCGGCGGACAGGACGGAAACGGCCGGTGTAATCATCGAATCGCCGTAGAACATCGCCGCGCCGAACAGGCCGACCAGCACCAGCGCGCGTGGTGCCTTGGTGCCGTCTGGCTTGCCGTTCGCCTTGGGGTTCTCCTGACAGCCGGATCGCACGAGGGCTGTCAGCGCGACAATCCCGCCTTCGCCTTCGTTGTCCGCGCGCATGACATAGCAGACGTATTTCAACATCACCACGACGACGACCGCCCAGACGATCGTGGATAACACGCCCATCACGACCAGTTGCGTCGCCGACCCGGCGTCGAGCACGCCTTGGCGCAACGCGTAAATCGGGCTCGTGCCGATGTCGCCGAATACCACACCGAGCGCACCCAGCATCAGAGCCGGATGGCCGCCGGGTTGGTGTGTCGCGTGCTGCCCGGCGACCGGTGCGCCGTGGCGGGCGCGTGTTGAGGTGGATGAGGTGGACATTGTCACAGGCGAAAAGCGTCTCTCCAGACAAGGCGGGAAAACAAGGCACGCAAACACAAGGCAGGAAAAAAAGTCCGTACCCGCATGCGGCAGCAAGACGCGTTCCCCGCCTGACGTGCGGATCGATGCGATGCCATTGCAAGGCGTTCGCAAGACGGTCGCAGTGCGCCGGCCCATCCTCGCAGCGGGCGCAATTTATGCGACACCGGAAGCGTTGCAGAAGACATCCCGGAGCCCGTCATGTACAACGATGTGGAATACGCGCGCAACGCGGCAAACGAGCAGTACGAAGTTTTCAAACTGGAACCGCATGCCTGGGTGCCCAATAACCGTAAATTGTCGGTCGTGATTTACCGGCGTGCGTTACGCCCGGACAGCGGCGACCTCGCGTCGGCGTTTGAAATCCTCTTCGAACGCAACGAGTGGCCGGCGCAGTGGCGCGACGGCATTTTCGACTACCACCATTTCCATGCGAGCGCCCATGAAGTGCTGGGCATCGCGTCGGGTTCGGCCGAGGTGATCCTGGGCGGCCCTGGTGGGCGCCTCGTACGCGTCTCGGCGGGCGATGCGCTATTGCTGCCGGCCGGCACCGGCCATTGTCTGCAATCGCACACCGGTGCATTTCAGGTGGTGGGCGGCTATCCGCAAGGCCAGCAATGGGACATTCGCCGCGAAGCGCTGACGCCCGATGAACTGGCCGCCATGAATGCACTACCGTTTCCGCCACGCGATCCGCTTGACGGCACGCACGGACCGGTGGTCGAGCACTGGCTACATGCAGCCTGACGCACGCGAGGCGCGGCTCAGCGTGCGCTTCGCAAGCTTTGAAAGCTGGCCGTGCGGCGATTGTTACCTCGATTGTTGCCTCCGCGGAGGCTAATCGTTGCACGTCCGGCAGTTGGCTATTGCCGCACATCGGCGCATCATCAGGCAGTCGGCCGAATGTGCGCCGTCCGGCGCCGGATGTCCCATTCGGCCGCGTACGTCGCGCCGGTCCCGCAGCATGTTCATTGCAGAACGTCATCATGACGTTGCTACCCGTCGAACAGGAGCTTCCCATGCAAAACAATCCCTCCCTCGATAAGCTGTGTATCGACACGATCCGCACGCTATCGATGGATGCCGTGCAAAAGGCGAATTCCGGCCACCCTGGCACGCCGATGGCACTGGCCCCGGTTGTCTATCATCTGTGGCAGAACCATCTGCGCTACGACCCCGACGAGCCGCTGTGGCCCAATCGCGACCGCTTCGTGCTGTCGGTGGGGCACGCGTCGATGCTGCTGTATTCGGCGCTGCATCTGGCCGGCATCAAGGCCGTCGACGACAACGGCAAGCCGACCGACCGGCCCGCTGTCTCGCTGGACGACATCAAGCACTTCCGCCAGCTCGACAGCAACACGCCGGGCCACCCCGAATACCGCATGACGACTGGCGTCGAAACCACCACCGGCCCGCTCGGCCAGGGGCTCGGCAATAGCGTTGGCATGGCGATGGCGGGGCGTTGGTACGAATCGCACTTCAACCAGCCGGATGCGCCGCTGTTCGACTATCACGTCTACACGCTCTGTGGCGACGGCGACATGATGGAAGGCATCTCGCACGAAGCGGCCTCGCTCGCGGGCCACCTGCAGTTGTCGAACCTGACGTGGATCTACGACAGCAATCGCGTGACGATCGAAGGTCACACGGATCTTGCGTACAGCGACGACGTGGAGACGCGTTTTCGCGGCTATCACTGGCATACGATTCACGTCAAGGATGTGAACGACGCCGCCGCGCTCGAAGCCGCCTTCACCGAAGCGAAAAGCGTGACCGACAAGCCGACGCTGATCGTGGTGAACAGCATCATCGGCTGGGGTGCGCCACATAAACAGGACAGTTCGGCCGCCCACGGCGAAGCGCTCGGCGACGAGGAAGTCGCGGCCGCCAAGCGCTTTTACGGCTGGCCGGAAGACAAGACGTTCTACGTGCCGGACGGCGTCATGGCGCGCTTTGCCGAAGGGATGGGGGCGCGTGGGAAAGCCGCACGCAGCGACTGGCTCGCGAAGCTGGACACCTACCGGCAAAAGCACCCGGAGCTCGCGAACGAGTTCGCGAAGATCGAAGCGCACGAACTGCCGGACGACTGGGACGCGGATCTGCCCACCTTCCCGGCGGACGCCAAGGGTGTCGCCACGCGCGAATCGTCGGGCAAGGTGCTCAACGCGATTGCCGCACGCGTCCCCTGGATGATCGGCGGTTCGGCCGATCTGTCGCCGTCCACCAAGACCAATCTGAAGTTCGAAGGCGCGGGCAGTTTCGAGCACGACAGCTACGGCGGCCGTAATCTGCACTTCGGCATCCGCGAGCACGTGATGGGCGCGGCGGTGAACGGGCTGGCGCTGTCGAATTTGCGGCCGTACGGTTCGACCTTCCTGATTTTCAGCGACTACATGAAGCCGCCGATCCGCTTGTCGGCGGTCATGGAAGTCCCGTCCATCTTCGTGTTCACGCACGATTCGATCGGCCTCGGCGAGGATGGTCCGACGCACCAGTCGATCGAACAGCTGGGCGCACTTCGTGGACTGCCGGGACTGACCGTGCTGCGTCCCGGGGATGCCAACGAGGTGGTGGAAACGTGGCGGGTCGCGCTAGCGAATCCGCGCCACCCGTCGTGCATCGTGCTGACGCGTCAACCGCTGCCCACGCTGGATCGCAGCAAGTACGCCTCGGCCGAAGGCGTGCGTAAAGGCGCCTATATCCTGGCGGATGCCGCCGACGGCAAGAAACCGCAGGTGCTGCTGCTCGCCACCGGCAGCGAACTGGCGGCCTGCGTGGAAGCCTACGAAAAGCTGACGGGCGAGGGCATCGCCGCACGCGTGGTGTCGATGCCGTCATGGGACATCTTCGAGAAGCAGGACGACGCGTACAAGGACGCCGTGCTGCCGCCGGATGTGGAAGCGCGGGTTTGCGTCGAAGCGGCGGCGGAGATCGGCTGGGACCGCTATGCGGGGCGTTACGGAGCGAAGATCGTGATGCGCACGTTCGGCGCGTCCGCGCCGTGGAGCGATCTGAAGCGCAGGTTCGGCTTCACCCAGGAGCATGTCTACGACGAAGCGAAGAAGCAGTTTGCACGGGTGCAGAAGAAGTAGCCTGGCTAGTAGGCAGGCTCTCGTCTCGCGAAGGTAATCAGGCGGCCCTCATCAGGCCGCCTGATTTTTTTGCGGGCAGGTGTGCGCCCGTTCGTCACGCGTTCGCCTTTAGTTGGCGGGAATCGTCACGACCGGCGCCTTGCTGCTGGTATCCGATTCGGCCAGCGCCATCAGATTCTGCAGCACGGTAAAGGCGTATTTCGAATCGAAGTCGTTGCGTTCGACCCAATAGACCGACGCGCCATAATCGATCAGCACGTAGGCATCGCGGGGGGCTTTCGCACCCGAATGCACGATGATCGTGGGGCGCGTCTCGCCGCCGATCAGCCCGACGGTCGGCTTGGTCGAGCCGCTGTCGATCTGCGCCTGCGGGACCTGCACCTGCGCGCCGAGATCGGTCAGAATGCCGAGCACCGAACGCGTCACCATGGGAATGCGGTCGCCCGCTTGCGACGACGGTCCATAGACGATCTGATACGTGCGCGTGTTCGGCGCGAGATTGAGCAGTTGGCGCACGCGTGCAAGGTCCGCGGTGATTTGCGGCGAGACGCCGCTGGTGGCTGCGCCCATCGCCAGATACACGCTGCGCTTGCCATTCTCCTGACGCGATTCCACATTCAGTTCGCCTGCCGTTTGCAGGCGTCTGAGCGACTGCAGCAACTGAAAGAAGCCTGGCGCACCGGCGGCATTGTCGCCGCCGAGCGCGCTGCCGTTCTGCAGGCCGCCGATCGATTGCGCCGTGATGCGTAACAACAGGTCGATCGGAATGCCGCCTTCGGCGAGCGGCAATACCAGTTCCGGCGCCAGCGGCCGGATGTAGGCCGAGGCGAAGGCTTCGCCGGTGGTCGGCGTGAACGTGAAGGTAGGATGGTTCGAATAGGACACGCTGCCGGTCGCGAGCGCATAGTTCGGTTCGCTGCCGGAGCCGACGTTGCCAGTCGCGCCCGCGGTGGCATCGAACTGGTAAGCCGCGATGATCGAGCTGACCGAGAGGAAGGCGGGCGAATCGCCGTAGCGCAAGCCGACGATCGCCGCGAGGATCTCCCGTTTCTTGGCATCGCCCAGAGCTCTTGCGTAGTCCACCTGATCGGCTTTCAGATGAGTGGGACCGAGGTGCGCGCAGCCAGTAGTAAGGCACGCTGCGCACAGCGCTGCGAGAATCGGGGCTTTTATCGTCATGTGGGCGGGAGAGCGGAGCGGGCCGCGTGGAAGAATGACACCGCAGGTGCGATAGCACGGCGTATGCCTGGTCTGACGAATGCGCGATAGAAGGTCAGGGCGCGGTGTCCAGATGAAATCTGGCGCATCACACGTAGCGGGCGAAGACGCGTAGTTTCCGCCGATCAATGCAATATATTCAGGCGAGCTTCGCGTCTGATCTGCGCGTGTGCAGTAATTGGGCGCGGTCGTACCGTTCGTCGCAGGTCGGGCGCTGGAATTGCGGGGCCTGTCCGATAATGGTTTTCTAAACGCCCAGGAATCGAATCGATGCCGCCATCCGACTCACCGTGCGAGGACCTGATCGTCGCCCGGCCGCAAGGGCTCTATTGTGCAGCGGGCGATTTCTATATCGATCCGTGGCAACCAGTGGACCGTGCGGTCATCACCCACGCGCATTCCGACCATGCGCGCTGGGGTCACACGCACTATCTGGCAGCGCAGCCGGGCACCGGGGTTCTGCTGTCGCGGCTGCCAGGAATCGATCTGCAGAGCGCGCTCTATGGCGAGCGCATTGACATCAATGGCGTGACGGTCTCGCTGCATCCGGCCGGACACGTGCTCGGTTCGGCGCAGGTGCGGGTCGAGCATCGCGGTCGCGTATGGGTCGCCTCCGGCGACTACAAGCTCGACGCTGATCCGACCTGTGCGCCGTTCGAACCGGTGCGTTGCCATACTTTCATCACCGAGTCGACCTTCGGACTGCCAATCTATCGCTGGGAGGCGCCGCAAACCATTTTCGACAGTATCGATTCATGGTGGCGGTATAACGCGGCAGAAGGGCGGGCGTCGGTGCTGTTCTGCTATGCGTTCGGCAAGGCGCAGCATCTTCTCGCCGGCGTCGACGCGGCCATTGGTCCGATCTTTTGTCACGGTGCCCTGGAGGCGCTCAATCGTGCGTATCGCGCCGCGGGTGTCGAATTGCCGCCGGTGCGACCTGTCAGCGAGATTGCCGTGAAAGACAAAGCGGTTTTCAAACAGGCGCTTATCGTTGCGCCACCATCGGCGCAAGGCAGCGCGTGGCTGAAGCGCTTCGGCGATTACAGCGATGCCTTTGCGTCAGGATGGATGCGCTTGCGCGGTGCACGGCGCAGGCGCGGCGTCGACCGTGGCTTCGTGCTGTCCGACCATGCGGACTGGCCAAGCCTGCAAACGGCGATTCGCGCGACAGGCGCCGAGCGCGTAATCGTCACGCACGGCCAGATCGAACCGATGGTGCGCTGGTTGCGCGAACAGGGCCTCGAAGCCGGCGCGTTTGCAACGCAGTACGGCGACGATGCACTCGAAGAGGCGACCGGCGCAGCAGAAGCCGCGGCTCCGGTCACGTCAGACACCGCATGAGACGCGCCCCATGAAACGCTTTGCCGCGCTCTACACGGCGCTCGACGCCACCACCTCGACGCACGACAAGCTCGCCGCGCTGACCACCTATTTCGCCGCCGCGGCGCCCGAGGATGCCGCATGGGCGTCGTACTTTCTGGCGGGCGGCAAACCGCGGCAGTCGGTGCCGACGCGTCTGCTGCGCGAGATTGCCTGCGAGCGGGCCGGCTTGCCCGCGTGGCTGTTCGAGGAGTCGTACCAGGCGGTGGGCGATCTGGCCGAGACCATCGCCCATATTCTGCCGCCGGCGCAGCGCATCTCGGAGCTCGGTCTCACGCAGTGGATCGAGCAACGCGTGCTGGGCTTGCGCGGACTCGAAGCCGAAGCACTGCGCAGCCGGCTCGTCGGCTACTGGGACGAACTCGACTGGAGCGGGCGGTTTCTGTTGACCAAGCTGATCGGCGGTGGCTTTCGGGTGGGCGTGGCGCGGCAACTGGTCGTGCGCGCGCTGGCCGAAGTCGCAGGCGTCGATCACAAACGCATCGCGCAGCGCATGGTGGGTTGGACCGACTCGCAGCAAGCGCCCGACGCTGCGCGCTATCTGCGTCTGATTGCACCGGAAACCGCGAGTGCGGCCACCGGCGACGCAGCGAATGATGCACAGCAGGGCGCGCTCGCAGAGGCCATTCACGAGAGCGATCTCGGCCTGCCGTACCCGTTCTTTCTTGCCCATCCCTTGCAGGCCGATCCGCAGACGCTCGGCGATACAAATGCCTGGCAGATCGAATGGAAGTGGGATGGCATCCGCGCCCAACTGGTCAAACGCGCGGGCCGCGTGTGGCTGTGGTCGCGCGGCGAAGACCTGATTACCGCACGCTTTCCGGAAGTGACGGCACTCGGTGAAGCCTTGCCGGACGGCTTCGTGCTCGACGGTGAAATTTTGGCCTGGGAACCGGATGCGTGGGCGCCGTTGCCGTTTGCGCGGCTGCAACCCCGCATTGCCCGCAAGACGCTGACCCAAAAAATTCTCGTCGATTCGCCCGCCACCTTTCTCGCCTACGATCTGCTCGAAGCGCACGGCGAGGACTTGCGCATGACGCCGCTTGCCACGCGGCGCGCGCAGCTCGAAGAACTGGCGGCCTCACTGGGCCCGACGCTGGCCCGCGATCTGCTGCGCGTGTCGCCACGCGTGCAGGCACCGGATTGGACCAGCCTCGCTTTATTGCGCAAAGAAAGCCGCGCACGCGGCGTGGAAGGTCTGATGCTGAAGGAGCGTCATTCGATGTACGGCGTGGGCCGTACCAAGGCAGCGGGCACATGGTGGAAATGGAAGATCGATCCGTACGCGGTGGATGCCGTGCTGCTCTACGCGCAACGCGGTCACGGCCGGCGTGCGAGTCTTTACACGGATTTCACCTTCGCGGTATGGGACGAGGCCGACGGTGTACGCACGCTGGTGCCGTTTGCCAAGGCCTATTCCGGGCTCACGGATGAAGAGATGCGCCAGGTGGACGCGATCGTGCGTAAGACCACGATCGAGAAGTTCGGTCCGGTGCGCAGCGTCACGCCGACGCTCGTGTTCGAGATCGGCTTCGAAGGCATTCAGGCCAGTCCGCGCCACAAGTCTGGCATCGCGGTGCGCTTTCCGCGCATGTTGCGCTGGCGGACCGACAAGCGCATCGAAGAGGCCGATACGCTGGCCATGCTCAAAGGCTTTATCGACGATCGCCCAGGCTGAGACAACTGGCTCGGGACTTTCCCTGATGGTCACGGCTCATCGCGAGCAGGCTGGCGGTGATGACGAGGACAAGGGTTATTCGCGAGTGGTCACATGCGGCGCATTTTGATACTCCTTGGTGCATGGATGTTGACGCGCGCCGTCCTGGCGGGACCGGATCTTGCGAATGCGATCCGCGGTGCCGGCACGCAACGCAGGGGAGAAAACAGTGACCGCAGACGACCGGATGGACGATAACGACGACGTGGTGGTGTGGCGGCCGATTGCGAGCGCGATGGCCTCGCATCGCCGCGTGCTGGTGGTCGATGATTATCGGGAGGCAGCGGACGCGTTGCAATTGCTGCTCAACGCAGACGGTTTCGAATGCCGTGCCCTGGAGGATCCGCTCGAGGTGTGTGAAATGGCTGCGCAATGGCAGCCCTTCGCAGTGGTGCTTGACATCAGGATGCCGCGACTCGACGGCTTCGAACTGGCGAGGCGTCTCCGTGCCGATCCGGCGACCGCGCATATGCTGCTGGTGGCGTGCACGGCGCTGTCCTCAGGGAACGACCGGGCCGATGCGAGAGCGGTCGGTTTCGACGCGCATTGCGCGAAGCCTCTCACGCCGCAGCGTCTCCTGCGCGTGCTCGAAGCGGCCACGAGCCACCGCGCGTACGACCCGCCGTGAAGCTGTCGCAGCGATAGCAGCAAGCGCAGCGCCAGTAGCAATAAAACCGCCGGTTTGCCGCTCGAAAGCGGCTCACCGGCGTTTGCGTCATGCATCGACATTCAACGCAATTCAGGACCTTACAGATCGACGTCACCCCTTACCGGCGAGGCCGGCGAATCGGGTACCGACTCGCCTACACGCAGATCGCCCAGCTCGTCGGCGCGGCCTTCCGTGCCGCGTCCCCAATACGGTTGGCTGCCATAGTAGGCATGCACCGTAGCCGCCCACTTGGGGTCGGCCATGGTTGGCCAGTGGTCCTTATCGAATCCCGGCGCGTTCTTGATCTGTTCAGCCGGAACCGAAAGCACGAAACAGTGGTTTTCCGAATCGAGTGCGAGCGAATTCCAGGGGATCGCCAGCAACTTGTCGCCAATCCCGAGGAAGCCGCCGACCGACAGGACCGCATAGGCGATCTGCCCGGAGCGCACGTCGAGCATGATCTCCTTGATCTTGCCGACGTCTTCGCCCTCGCTGCTGAGCACCTTGTCGCCGTCGAGCGTGCTCGCTGCCATGACGTCGGGGCCGGGGCCGGCGGGCTGCAGCGTGACGGACGAAATTGTCTGGGGTGAGCTCTGGTCAGTGAGATTCATGATGACACTCCATGGTGATCGATAGGTGACGCACGTCCGAAGGGCGTACGGGAAGTCCAGCTTGCGAGATCGAGCTGCCGCTATTCAGCCTGCGCCGGAAAACGTGCCGGCGTACTGTCTGCTTTAGCAACCGTCGTTCCCCGTGCTTCTGCTAGCCGTGGCTAGCCGTGAATCGTGCGTGCGTAGTTCGTGCGTAGTACCTGCGGCCCGGCCGCTCTCTCTCGCAGACCGGGACCATAACTTGCTGCGGTCATCCTCTCGCACCACTTGCGAGTGCGACTTCATTCCACCGTCGAGGGAAACACCATGTCACGCGAGATTACCCAGGCTCCTCAGGCGCAATACGCCGCACGCATCGCCGAAGGCGTCCCTTTCCCGCTGGGCGCAACGTGGAACGGCGTCGGCGTCAATTTCGCGCTGTTCTCGGCGCATGCCACGAAGGTCGAGTTGTGCCTGTTCGATGCAACGGGCCAAGAGGAAATCGAGCGCATCGAGCTGCCCGAATATACCGACGAGGTATGGCACGTCTTCGTGCCCGACCTGAAGCCGGGCGCGATTTACGGCTACCGCGTGCATGGGCCCTACGCGCCCGAAGAAGGGCATCGTTTCAATCCGAACAAGCTGTTGCTCGACCCGTATGCAAAGGCGCATATCGGCGAACTGAAGTGGGCGCCGGAAATCTTCGGCTACACGCTGGATCACGAGGACGGCGATCTGTCCTTCGACGAGCGCGATAGCGCGCCCTTCGTGCCGAAGTGCAAGGTGGTCGATGCGACCTTCTCGTGGACGCATCCCGAACGCAACGCGCTGCCGTGGGAGCGGGTGATTTTCTACGAGACTCATGTGCGCGGCTTCACCATGCGTCATCCCGACGTGCCCAGCAACCTTCGTGGCACGTTCGCCGGTCTCGGCCAGCAACCGGTGATCGACTACATCAAGGGACTCGGCGTCACGACGGTCGAACTGCTGCCGGTGCAGATGTTCGTCAACGACAGTTACCTGCTCGATAAAGGTCTGACGAACTACTGGGGTTACAACACGATCGGCTTTTTTGCCGCGGATCCACGCTTTTTCGCCGGCGCGAACGCCTCGGTGGAAGAGTTCAAGCAGATGGTCGACCGCTTTCACAATGCCAACCTGGAAGTGATTCTCGATGTGGTCTACAACCACACCGCCGAAGGCAACGAACGGGGTCCCACGCTGTCGTTCAAGGGCATCGACAATGCTTCGTACTACCGTCTGATGCCGGACGAGCCGCGCTATTACATCAACGACACCGGTACCGGCAACACACTGAACCTCTCGCATCCGCGCGTGCTGCAGATGGCGACCGACAGCCTGCGCTACTGGGTCAGCGAGATGAAGGTCGATGGCTTTCGCTTCGATCTTGCCACGATCCTCGGCCGCGAGTTGCATGGCTTCGACGAAGGCGGCGGCTTTCTCGACAGTTGCCGGCAGGATCCGGTGCTGTCGAGCGTGCGGCTGGTCGCCGAGCCGTGGGATTGCGGGCCGGGCGGCTATCAGGTGGGCGGCTTTCCCCCCGGTTGGGCCGAATGGAACGATCGCTTTCGCGACACCACCCGTGCCTTCTGGAAGGGCGACGAGGGCATGGTGCCGGACCTTGCCAAACGCCTGACGGGCTCCGGCGACAAATTCGACCGGCGCGGCCGGCGCCCGTGGGCGAGCGTGAATTTCATCGCGGCGCACGACGGCTTCACCACGAATGACCTCGTTTCATACAACGATAAGCACAACGAGGCCAATGGCGAAGACAACAAGGATGGCCACTCCGATAACAAGTCGTGGAATTTCGGCGCCGAAGGGCCAACCGACGACGCGGATATCCGTCATCAGCGCGAGCGTCAGAAGCGCAATCTGCTGGCTACCTTGCTGCTCTCGCAAGGCACGCCGATGATCCTCGCCGGCGACGAATTCGGCCGCACCCAGAAGGGCAACAACAACGCCTATTGTCAGGACAACGAGATCAGCTGGCTCGACTGGGAAGGCATTGACGACGAAGGCCGCGGACTCACCGAATTCGTCAAGAACCTGACCACCTTGCGGCATCGCTTGCCGGTACTGCGGCGCGGCCGCTTCCTGACCGGCGAATACAACGCGACACTCGACGTGACCGACACCCGCTGGCTCTCGCCGACCGGCGCGGACCTCTCGCAGGAGCAGTGGGACGACGCGGCGATGCGCTGCTTCGGTCTGGTGATCGACGGCCGCGCGCAGGCGAGCGGTATCCGCCGGCCGGCCTCCGATGCGACCTTGCTGCTGGTGCTCAACGCGCACCACGACGTGGTGAACTTCACCTTGCCGGAAATCCCGGAGGGCGAGACATGGACCTGCCTGCTCGATACCAACATGCCGGTGCGTGACGAGTTACCGGCATATTCCGCCGGTGAGACTTACCAGGTCACCGGCCGCTCGCTGCTGCTGTTCGCGCTCGACGGATCGAGCCGTGCCACTCGACGCGTGCTGGACGGCCTTGAACAGCAACTGACCACGGACGAGCCCATCAAGCCGACCTGAAGCGCGCGCCAGGTACAGGGCTTGCTCGAACAGAAAGAGACGAACACGCCGCCGCGCGCAATGGCTTTTGGCTGCACTTTAGCTGGCATGAAAGGCAGCTTGCGCGCCGCGGATGCTTCGGACAATGGATCACCTCAACCCGTATATCACCTGACACCGGGAGGCCGGAATGGACCACGATCAGCAGCAGGACCAGGAAATCGAACAGGGGAGCGACGAAGAAAAAACGCGCACTCGCGCCTATTACCTGTGGGAGCAGGCGACCGATCCGAAGGGCACGCCGGATGAATACTGGGAGCAGGCGCGTGCCGAGATTGCAAAGAAATCGTCGGACCGGGACAGCGTGGGGAACGGCGCGGACAAGTCCATGGACAAGGAGGCTCTGTCCCCACCGGAGGCGGCACCTAAGCGCAAGCATTAGGCGATCAACACGGCCACGGGCCATGCGGTAGCGATGGCCTGCCATGTCGTCAGTCATGCGCCAGATGGGGCGCCTGAATGTCCCACCGGCGCGTGCAACCGGATGAATGTCCCAGCATGAAAAATTTCGACGATTCGCGGCTGACGCGGCTTCCAGCGCGCATCCCGGCTTCGGCCGCCCTGGGCATCGAGGGCCTGATTACGCTCGCGGTCGGCGTGCTGGCGGTGTCCGCGCTGTACTTCGCGCGCGACGTGCTGATTCCCATCACGCTGGCGATCATGCTGAGCTTCCTCGTCGCGCCGCTGGCGGATTTCCTGTTGCGCTGGCGTATCGGCCACGTCGCCTCGGTGTTCGCGGCGGTGTTGCTGTCGGTTTCGGTGATCGTGCTGCTGGGCAGCGTGATCGGTACGCAACTCACTGAGCTCGTCAGCAACGCAGCGCGTTATCAGGCCACCATTGAACACAAGATCGAGGCCGCGCACAGTCTCACCATGGGCAAGCTCGATCGCCTGTCGAGCATGGCGGGCCAGGCGCTGCAACGTGTCACCGCCGAGCCGCCGCAGCCGTCTTCCGCGTCGGTCTCGCCGTCCTCGCAAAGCGCCGTAGCGCCGCCGTCTTCCGAAGCCCACGTGCCGGCCGCCATGCCGGTGGAAGTGCGCGAACCGGTGCCGACGCCATTCGAACTCGCACGGCGTTTTCTCTCGCCCGCCATCAGTCCTATCGAGACCGCGTTCATCGTCTTCGTCGTCACCATCGTGATCCTGCTGCAGCGTGACGATCTGCGCGATCGCGCCATCCGCCTGTTCGGTTCGCGTGACCTGCATCGCACCACCACGGTCATGGACGAGGCCGCGCGTCGCCTCAGCCGCTATTTCGTCTCGCAGCTTGGCGTGAACGCGGGCGTGGGCGTGGTGATCGGCGTGGGCCTGTTCTGCGTCGGCGTGCCCAGCCCGATTCTGTGGGGCATCATGGCCGCGCTGCTGCGCCTCGTGCCGTATGTGGGCATCTGGATTTCGGCGGCGCTCGCCACCGGGCTCGCGGCGGCGGTCAGTCCGGGGTGGTCGATGGCGATCGCGTCGATTGCCTTGTTCGTCACGGTGGAGCTGGTCGTGGGGCAGGTGCTCGAACCGCTGCTATATGGACACAGCACGGGGCTTTCGCCGTTTTCGGTCGTCGTCGCAGCGATTTTCTGGAGCTGGATCTGGGGCCCGGTTGGCCTGATCCTCTCGACGCCGTTGACGTTGTGCCTGCTGGTGTTGGGTCGTCATGTGCGACGGCTCGAGTTTCTCGACGTGCTGCTCGGCGATCAGCCCGCGCTCACGCCCATCGAAAATTTCTATCAGCGCGCGCTTGCCGGCGATCCGGACGAGGCGCTCGCGCAAGCCGAAATCCTGCTGCGTGAGCGTTCGTTGTGCGCGTATTACGACGAGGTCGCGCTCAAAGGTCTGCAACTCGCGGCCAACGACGTGCAGCGCGGCAGCGTGAGCGCGGTGCAACTCGCCCGCATCGAATCGACCACCAATGACCTGGTCGAAGGGCTTGACAGTTACCCGGATCAGGAACCGGCGCGCGATACACAGGAGGACAGCGTGTCGGCGCTGGCGCCCTCCGAACCCCATCCGCTCGCGCCGACGGATGAAAGGGATGCGGCGCTCGCGGACGGGTCGCGTGGCTTGAGCGAAGACGACGCACGTGACGTGAGCGAAGACGACTTACTCGACGCGAGTGAAGGCGAGAGCACGAGTCGCAGCAGCGTCGAAGAGTCGAGCCTGCAACAGAGCCTCCTGGACGAACGCTCCGCGCACAATCGTGCCCGGCATCATGTGCTGTGCGTCGCCGGTCGCGGCCCGCTCGACCTGCTGGCCGCGAGCCTGCTGATGCAGGTGCTCGGCAAGCACGATCTGGATTGCCGCGTGCTGCCGCACGAAGCCGCCTCGCGCACGGCTATCGACTCACTCGATACGTCGGCGGTGACGATCGTGTGTCTGTTCTATCTGAGCATCGACGGTATTCCCTCGCATCTGCGCTATCTCGTCAAGCGGGTTCGGCAACGCCTGCCGCACGCGTCGATCGTGGTGGGTCTGTGGCCGCAAGGGCAGCCTGATACGTGGAGCGAGGACCTGCAGAGCGCCATCGGCGCGGACTGCTATGCGACCTCGATGCGCGACATGCTGAACGCGTGCTGCAAGATCGCGGCAAGCGCGCCACTGCAAAAGAAAGAAGCGGAGCGGGCGCTCGACGACCTCGCTGCGTAGTCGGGCCGCGTCAGCGACCCCCCGCACCCGACACCGCTGCATCCGCCTGCCAGCCACCGCCTAGCGCCTTGTACAGCGAGACCAGATCGGTGCTCACCTGCGTAGTGCCTTGGGTGTATTGCTGCTGCGCGTCGCTGAGCTGCCGTTCGGCATCGAGCACATTGATGAACGTCACGAGTCCCTTCCGATAACTCTCGCGCGCGAGTTCGAATGACCCCTGCAGCGCGCTCACACTCTCGCCGAGCGCCGCGCGGCGCGCCTGATCGGTGCGATAGACGGCGAGCGCGTTATCGACATCGCGCAGTGCCAGCAGCACCGTTTTGCGGTAATCGAGCGCGGCCTGCTGCTGTTGTGCCTGCGACAGATGCAGGTTCGCCACCAGCGCGCCGCCCTCGAAGACCGGCAGCGAGATGCTCGGCCCGAACGAATAGAACAGGCTCGACCAGTGGGTCAAGCCGCTCGCATTGCTGGCACGCGTGCCGACCTCGCCAGTGAGCGAAATGTCCGGATAGAACTGCGCCACCGCGACGCCGACATCGGCGGTCGCGGCGTGCAAGCTCGCTTCCGCGCGGCGAATGTCCGGGCGGCGGCGCGCCAGCGTCGACGGTAAGCCGACCGGCACCGTGGGCGGCACGGGCGGCACCGCGGCCGGCGTGGAGAGTTCTGCGGCGAGCGAACCCGGCGCTTCGCCGAGCAGATACGCCAGGCCGTTCAGCGACTGTTCGATCTGCTGATCATATTGCGGCAACTGTGCCTGCGTTTGCGCGAGTTGCGCCACGGCGCTCTTCACATCGAGGTCGCTGGCGAGGCCCACTTTGGCCTGGCTTTGCGTCAACCGGACGATCTCGCTTTGCTGGTCGACGAGGCTCTGCGTGATCTGCCGCAAGGCCTGCGCGCCGCGCAATTGCATGTACGTTTGCGCAACTTCGGCCTCGAGCGAGACCAGTGCGTCGTTGCGGCTTTCCAGCGCAGCCTCGGTCTGCGCATGGGCCGCCTCGACCGAACGGCGCACGCGGCCGAACAGATCGAGTTCCCACGACGCATCGAAGCCGAGCTGCCAGAAGTTGATCGGCGAGGTCAGTTCGTTGAGCAGATTATTGGCGCCGTTTTCCACCGCGGTGCCCGTGCCGGGAGCGATGGCGTTGATCGGCGAATTGGGCGCGCCCAGTTGATCGACCTTGCTGTAGACGCCTTTCGATTCCAGAAAACCCTTCGCGCCCAACTGATCGCGCTGGTAACTGCCGCTTGCGCGCACATCCGGCAAACCTTGCGCCGCCGCGCTCTGCTCCTGGGTGCGCGCCTCGACGATGCGCAGCACCGCCTCCTGCAGGTCGAGGTTGCCGCGAGCGGCACGCGCGATCAGGCCATCAAGGGTGGGATCGGCAAAGCTGCGCCACCAGCGCGGATCGGGATCGGAGTCCATGGTCGGCACCGAGGTAGCGGTAGCGGCCGAGACGCCTGAGGCAGCTGTAGCTGACGCGGCGCGTGAAGCAGCGGCCGGCGCCGTGGCTGCCTGCTGCGGATCGTGCCAGTGCTCCGGCACGTCGGCCTGCGGCGCGTGAAAATCCGGCCCCACGGAGCAGGCGCTCAGCAGCAGCGCCAGCGGCAGGATACGCGGCAACCTAAGCGGCCAAGCGGGCCGGTCAACAGCGTGCAATCTATAGCGGGCGCGAGTCATGTCAATGTCCTCCCGCGCCGCCGGCGGCCTTGGTCGGAGAAAAGAAGAATGCCACCGGAACGAACAGGATGCAGAACACGGCGAGATAGGCGAAGACATCCACATAGGCGAGGATGGTCGATTGGGAAATGAAGGTCGTATAGAGCTGCCCAGTGGCCGCTTGCAGGGCCTGCGGTAGCGGCTCGCCGGTCAGGCCCGCAATCGTATGGGCGGTACGCTGCAAGGTGTCGTTGTAGTTCTGCGAGAGGGTCGACATGTGTCCGGAGAGATGCGCCATGCGCGCCTGGGTGCGTTCGCGGATCAGCGCGGTGGACAGCGAAATACCAATCGACCCCGCTACGTTGCGGAACATCGTGAAGAGGGCCGAGGCGTCGTCGTTGAGTTCGCGCGGCACGGTCAGATAAGCGAGCGTCGTGATCGGCACGAACAGAAAACCGATCGCGATCGATTGCGCACTGCGCATCTTGACGAGCGTCGCGTAGTCGATATCCGGCACCAGCGTATGCGAATAGGCGAGCGCGCCGGCGAGCAGCAGAAAGCCGGTCGCCACCAGAAAGCGGGTCTGCACATACGGCATCGCCTTGCTGATGAGCGGAATCTCCATGACAATCAGGATCGCACCCGGCGACAGCACGAGTCCCGCCAGCGTCGCCGTATAACCGAGTTGCTGCTGCGCGAGTTGCGGCACCAGCACCGCGCTGCCATAAAGGATCATCGCGAAGGCGGCCATGGCCACGCAACCGAGCGCGAAATTGCGGTCTTTCATGCAGCGCAGATCGACCACGGGCTTCTTCGCATAGAGCAGCCAGTAAATCGCCCCGACGATACCCGCTACCGCCAGCGCGGCGAAGATGCAGATGAAGCGCGACGAAAACCAGTCGTCGTCCTCGCCGCGATCGAGCATCACCTGCAGGCAGCCGAGGCCGATTGCGATGAGCGTAATGCCGACAAAGTCGATCGACACCTTGGCGCCGTTCTTGTCGCGCCACGGCGGATCTTCGACGAACTGCATCACCGCGAGCGAGGTCAGAATGCCGACCGGCACGTTGAGCAGAAACACCCAGCGCCATGAGAAGTTGTCGGTGATCCAGCCGCCCAGGGTTGGGCCCAGCACCGGCGCGACCACGATGGCCACCGCCGAGATCGAGAACGCCCGGCCGCGCTGCGACGGCGGAAAGGTGTCGAGAATGATCGACTGCTGGTTCGGCTGCAAGCCGCCGCCGAAGAAACCTTGCAGCAACCGGAACAGGATCAGTTGCGTCAGGTTGGAGGCAATGCCGCACAGAAACGAGCAGATCGTGAAAGCCACGATGCAGATCAGAAAATAGCGCTTGCGGCCCAGCACGCGGGCCAGAAAACCGGAGATCGGCAGCACGATCCCGTTCGCCACGAGGTAGGACGTGAGCGTCCAGGTGGCTTCGTCGTAACTCGCCGACATGGTGCCGGCAATATGCGGTAGCGCCACGTTGACGATGGTGGTGTCGAGCACCTCCATGAACGCGGCCAGCGTGACGACGATCGCAATCAGCCATGGATTGGCCGCGGGCTTCCAGTTCGGGTCGCTCATTTCAGATAGACCTTCGGCGTGACCGACAGCCCCAACCCTAGCGGCTGATCACGCGGCAGGGCGTCGTCGATCACGATCTTGACGGGCACGCGCTGTACGATCTTGACGAAGTTGCCGGTGGCGTTCTCCGCCGGAAAGGCCGAGAAGCGCGAGCCGCTGCCGAGCTGCACGCTGTCGATGTGGCCATGCAGTTTCAGCTTCGAATAGGCATCCACTTCGATGTCCACCTTGTCGCCGGGACGCATGCGTTCAAGCTGCGATTCCTTGAAATTGGCGGTGACCCACACTTGCGGCGAGACGATTGCCAGCAGCGACACGCCGGCCTGCAGGAAGCTGCCGAACTGCACGTTGCGTCGTGTGACCCAGCCGTCCGACGGTGCCCGCACTTCGCAATACGAGAGATTGAGCCGTGCCTGCTCGAGCTGCGCCTCGGCCTGCTGTACCTGCTGGCGACGTTCTTCGACGGTGGCGACGGTCTGCCTGATCTGCTGCGGCACGAGGCTCGCGGTCTGCTCCTGGGCGTGCGCCTGCTGCACGTTGGCGCGGGCGGTCTGCTGCTGCGCATCGGCGGTGTCGATGTTCTGCTGCGAGGTGGCGCGCTGGTCGACCGTGTGCTGGCGCGCCCAGGCCGCTTGCGCCTGCTTGAGGTTGGCCTCTGCCGACGAGGTCTGTGCTTTGGCCTGCTGATACTGCGCCGGATACTGCACACGGGCGATATCGAGTTGCACCAGCGCCGCGTTCAACTGCGCCTGCGCGAGGCCCAGTTGCGCCTGGGCGGCATCCACCTGAGCCTGATAATCGCGCTTGTCGATGACGAGCAGCAGGTCGCCCTTGTGCACGTAGACGTTGTCGTTGATCTCCAGATCCACCACGTAACCGGAGACCTGCGGCGCGATCGTGATGGCGTTGCCATCGGTGTAGGCGTCGTCGGTGGTGGCCTGGTTGCGGGTCGCGAACCACCAGACAAATGCGCCGATCAGCAGTATCACGGCCACCACGGCCAGGATGATCAGCGGCTTTTTGCCGGGTCCCTTGCGCTTTTCCGAGTCATTCCTGTCGGACTTGTCGTTGTCTGAACGCTCGGTTTTTTCGTCGTTTTTGTGGCCGGATGCGTCGGCTTCGTGGGGTTTGTTTTCATCACCTTGCGAGGAAGCGGTCTGGTCAGACATGACGATTCGGTCCGATAGGGCGGTGCCACGTGCGGTAGCAATCGGCATACCCGTACCGCGTAGGATGGGCGCGGAGCGCGTCCAATGCGGGATCGGGCCCATCATCCTGAGCAGCGTCTAAGGCGGCTTGAACGCAACGCCAACATGCATTTGATTCGTAAGGCAACGCCATAGGACATGCCGATCACGCCATCTGTTTGTGCCCACGCGCGGCCTGTCGTACAGTCAGGCCAAGCTGAAACCGGCGCACCCGGCTATCGGGCACGTGGTGTGCAGAGTATCCAATTGGACCTACACTCAGAAAATCGGGCTTCAGAGGAGATCGCCACGTGCAACACGCGGAACGCGCCGTCGTCGACTTACCGCTGCCGTTACGCAATTTTGCTGCGACGCGGCGCATTCTGCTGGTCGTGCTGGCCGCGTCGGTCCTGTTCCCGCTCGCCTGTCTCGTGGGCTATGGCTACCTCGACTATCAGCGGCGCATCGCCGACTCGGGCGACATCATCGACCGGCTCGCGCGCGTAAGCGAAGAGCAGGCCGTCAAGGTGCTGGATCTGAACCAGCAGATCAGCGCGCGGATTCTCGAACTGCTGCGCGACGACGACGCAGCCGCGATTCACGCCCGTGAAAGCACCCTGCATGACCGGCTGCGCGCGATCGGCGGCGACTTCCCGCAGGTAGCGGGCATCGCCGTGTTCGGCCCGGACGGCGCACTGCTGGTCAATAGCCGGACCTACCCGGCGCCGCCGCTGTCGATCGGCACCCGCGACGATTTCGTCACCGCCAAAGCCATTCGTCCCGAGGCCTACTTTTCCTTGCCGATGTACGGACGGGTCTCGCAAACCGATGTCTTCAACACGACGCAGGGCCGTTCGGCGCCGGACGGGCGTTTCCTCGGCGTGGTTTCGATTGCGTTGCGCGGCGCTTACTTTTCGAACTTTTATCGCGACCTGACCGGTGGCGATCCGTCGCTCGCGCTCGGTTTGTACCGTCAGGACGGTCAGCTGCTGGTGCGCTATCCCGGCTGGCCGCTCGGCACCGAGCCTTCCGCGCATACGCCGTTCACGGATGCCCTGCGCGACAAGGAACTGTTCGGCCATGTCCGCATGACTTCGAGCGTGGACGGCGCGGAGCGGCTGCTCGCGTTCCGGCGGGTCGGCGACTATCCGCTCTACGTGATGAGCGCGTTCGCCACCGACGCGATTCTCTGGCAGTGGTGGCACCACTTCCTGCTCATTGCCGCCATCACGGTGGTGCCCTGCGTCGCCATCTGGCTGCTGGTGTTTTTCTCGCTGCGCCAGCTCGAGACCGAGCGTCTCGCGTGGGAGCGCTGGCAGGGCGAAGTGGCGATGCGCCTGTCGGCGGAGGCCTCGACCCGCCAGTTACAGCGCATGGGCGCGCTCGGCAATCTGGTCGCCAACGTGGCGCACGATTTCAACAATCTGCTGATGGTGGTCTCGGCCAACATGCAAATGGCGCATCGCAAGGGCTTCAACAATCTGCAGACGGAAGTCACGGCGGTGGAGCGCGCCACCGCCGGCGCGGAAGCGTTGACGCGCCGGCTGTTGAGCGTGGCGCGCAAACAGCCGCTCAAGCAGGAGCCGATCGATCTAACCAAATGGCTGCCGGGCGCAGGCCCCTTGATCGACGCGGCGGTGGGCGACAAGGTGCAGATTACGGTCACGGTGGTCGAGGATAGCTGGCGGGTGCTGGCCGACCCGACGGAACTCGAGTTTGCCCTCATGAATCTGGCGGTCAACGCACGCGATGCCATGCCGCGCGGCGGGCGCTTCGTGATTCGTTGCCAGAACACCAGGCTGGTGTCGAGCGATACGATGCTGCCGGACGGCGAGTACGTGCTCATCTCCTGTTCCGATGACGGCGAAGGCATGAGCGAAGCCGTCGCGCACCGCGCCTTCGAGCCGCTCTTTACCACCAAGCTGCAAGGTTCCGGCACAGGCCTCGGACTCGCACAGGTGCTCGCCATGTGCGAACAATCGGGCGGTACCGCGAAAATCGACAGCGTGCTGGGCAGCGGCACCACCGTGCGCCTGTATTTGCCGCACTATCGCGAGGCGCGGGCGCCGGCAAGCGTCGTCGACGCCGCGGTCATGGACGAGCGCTCGGCCTCCCAGGGCGTGGTGCTGCTGGTGGAAGACAACGAGGATGTCGCCGCCGGCATCTCGGCCGTGCTGGAGACCTTCGGCTGCGCAGTACGCCACGAGGCCACCGCAGATGACGCGCTCGATGTGCTGAGCGCCGGCGAAACCTTCGAACTGGTGCTATCCGACGTCCAGATGCCCGGCAAGCTGAGCGGCGTCGATCTGGCGGAGCGGGTGCGCGACACCTGGCCCGCCCAGCGGATCGTCCTGATGACCGGCTATGCCGAGGAACTGGAGCGCGCCAAACATATCGGCGTGGCGATTCTGGCGAAGCCGTTCAACATCGACGAACTGCATGCGCTGGTCACCTGCGAGTAGCGGGGAGCCTGAAGCGGGTAACGGGCGGCAGTCGCGCCGCGAGCCACACGGCCACGAAGGCGCGCACCCGCGTGACTCGCCAGCACGCCACCGGCAGGTAAAGTTGGCTGTCGTGCCGGCAGTTTTTACACCGCTTGCCGGGCCGCCGACACGATCCCCAGGACCCGCGTAGACTCGATCCCCGTTGCCCCGTGGCAACCTTATGGCGGATGTTCAATGGAATACAGACATTTGGGCGCGTCCGGCTTCAAGGTTCCGGTACTCAGTTTCGGCGCAGGAACGTTTGGCGGCAAGGGCGAGTTCTTTGAGGCGTGGGGTGCCACCAATGTGGCCGAGGCACGCCGCCTGATCGATATCTGTCTCGATGCGGGCGTGTCGATGTTCGACAGCGCCAACATCTACTCGCGCGGTTCCTCGGAGCAGGTGCTGGGCGAGGCCATCAAGGGCACGCGCGACAAGGTCGTCATTTCGACCAAGGCGACCTTCCGTTTCGGCGACGAACCCAACAACGTGGGATCGTCACGTTTTCACCTGATTCAGGCGGTCGACGACGCCTTGAAGCGGCTGCAAACCGACTACATCGACCTGTTCCAGTTGCACGGCTTCGACGCCAAAACGCCCGTGACCGAAGGATGAGTCACACGTTCCTCCTCATTGGCAGCGGCGAGCATCCCGTGGCCGTCGACATCATCGACCGTCATTTCAAATACCTCGACCAGTTCCCCGCAGACTGCGACCTGTATGACCAATAACGCCATCTCTGCTCCTTGTGATGCGATTGACGGGATTAGCGTTGTGTCGATCAGGCGACCGGATCCCGTGATCCGGTTGAGTGACGTTCTGGTGGGCGCGAGCCCGGGCGCCCTTGATGCGCTTCACTGCGACGTTGTGTAACGGGTATAGCGGTTTAACGGGTGTGACTGACGCGGGTGCAACAGGCAGGGTGTGCCGCCAGACGTATCATGTCTTGGCCATACTGCGAGCGCGTCAAACTTGTATGACGCCAGCTCAGCACTCCGGGCGTCGCCTCTCGTGAGAAGCAGGTTGGCGGCAAACCAGCCGTCCGGCAAACGGTGAGCGGACGGGGAAACTGAGTAACCGTTGTACTGGTGGATATGTTTATTGTTTTGCATAAGCGATAACCGGGCGACGCCCGCACGATAACGATGCCGTGCAGGCGAATAATTCGAAATTGGGGCGAGACGGATCGTGTCGGAAAGACAAATGATGCGCACGTTCAATTGTGGCGATCAGATCGGGAGCGCATTCGCTCCGCGAGGATGCAAGTCAGGCAAACATGCAAAGGGCCGGTAGACCGGCCCCTGAAATACTTTACTGCGGCGAGATGTTCGACGCCTGCATGCCCTTCGGGCCGCGCTTTGTTTCGTAGCTCACTTTCTGGTTTTCCGTAAGCGTCTTGAAGCCGTCGCCCCGAACTTCCGAGAAGTGAGCGAAGAGGTCGTCGCCGCCTGCGTCCGGAGTAATCAAGCCAAAGCCTTGCTATCGTTGAACCACTTGACAGTACCGGTATCCATGAGAATTCCCTGAAATAAAAAATTACAGCTCCGGTGCGGAGCGACAAAAACTTCAAGGAAGAAGAGAGGACAACGAGTACCGCGCAGACTGCCTCGAACAGAGTGTTCGCGAGCGCGCCTACTTTCTATGGGAGCAGGGCGGGCGGCCCGTCGGGCGCGCGGAGGAATACTGGCGTCGCGCGCTGGAGCAGCATCTGCGGGAGCGGGCTCACGTACTCTGGGTGCAGGATGGGCGTCCTGAAGGACGGGCCGACGAATACTGGCAGCGGATTCGCGACTTCGAGGCGCAATGATCGCCGCAAGTCCCGTGACTTGATTGGCGGCGATCACTACCCTTCACGTCAGACAGGTGCGCTATGTCCCTCCATACGCGTTGAAGCAAAAGCGCCGCCCGACGTTAGCCAATATCGATGGTTCGGCTGGCGGATCGCAAGGCCTCGTGTTTTGGTACGGTCAAGGTGAGCACGCCCTTGTCAAACTTTGCGAGAGCATGATCGGGATCGGCGTCTTCGGGCATCGGGATCGTGCGCGTGAAAGCCCCGTATGCACGTTCCAGCCGGTAGCAGCCGTCCTCCTCACTGTGCACGTCCTGCCTTTTCTCGCCGCGCAGCACCAGCGCGCCGTCCTCGACGCTGATGGTCAGATCCTGCCGCTCCATGCCTGGTAACTCGACGGTCACGCGCAGTATCTTCCCTTCGTCGACCACGTCAATGCGCGGCTGGAAACGCGATGAACTGAAGTCACCAAACCATCGGTCGAGTGTGCCGCGCACGGCAAACGGATCGGGAAAAAAATCCTCCAGCGCACGTAAGGACTCGCGCGAGAAAAGTCGCTGGATATCAGGCCACGCGGCACGCCAGGGTTCGCCCGACCGCTGACTCTCCGGGCTGTCCGTGTCGGACTTGCTCCCTGAGCCGCGAAGGAATTTGAAAGGGTTCCACTTTTTCGGGTCGTGGTTCATCGTTTTCTCCTCGATGGTCTGACTGGAAAACCGGATATCCATCGGCGCTCAAACTGCAAAACTTCTGCTGAAGTCGCTGCACTTCGCCTCGCGAGGCGGCCACCATTTTTCCATGACGATCAGCGCCCTGGCCACGATGACGCAGGACGGCGACCTCACGGTCGCCATCGACTTTTCTCCTACCGTCGTTGCTGATCTTCCGGGCTCAGTTCGTCTGCACCTCGATGCGTCGCGGCCTTGCTTCGTCGCGGCGCGGAATGGTCAGTTTCAGTACGCCGTCCTGCAGGTTCGCGTCGATCTTCGACGTGTCGAAGTCCGGGCTCAGCGAGAACGCCCGCGCGAACCGCGGCTCGCGGATCTCGGCGTGCTGCAGACGCAGACCGGCGGGTGTCGGCACGACCGCTTCTGCCTCGATGTAAAGATTGCCGTCGTGCACCTTCACTTCGAGCTTGTCCTTCGTGACGCCCGGCAGGTCCGCCCACAGCGTGATGCCCTGGCTGTCCTCGAATACGTCAACTGCGGGTGTGAGCGTCATCCGCCGCGACGGCTGGTCAGCCTCGCGTCGTGCTGCCGCTTTCTGGTCGCGCTCAGCAACCTGTGTCCTGTCTTTCATGGCCTGCTCCTGGAATTATGGGCGTTACTGGACTGTGATGGCCCGCGGCTTCGATGCTTCGCGCTTGCCGACCGTAATCGACAGGCAGCCGTTGGTGTAGCGCGCCTGCACCTTGTCGGGATCGGCGTTCTGCGGCAGTTCGATCACGCGCCGGAATGCGCCGCTGAAGCGCTCCTGCGCGTAGGTGCGAACGTCATCGCGCGTGTCACCGCTGGCGTCGGGCCGCGCAGGCTTGCGCTCGCCGGCAATCGTCAGCAACCCCTTGTCGATCGAGACGTCGATTTCACCGGCGCTCAGGCCCGGCGCGAACGCGACAATCTCGATCGAGTCGTCGGTCGCACCGATGTTCACGTACGGGAACGTAGCGCCGGAGCGGCCGGAGCGGATGCTGGACGGGAAGCCGCTGAAGAGGCTCGCCATCTCCCGTTGCAGACGGTCAAACTCGCTGAAGGGGCTGGGTCTGGAATAAAGATCACTCATGGTCGTATCCTCCGTGAATGCAGCATGGAGGCGAACGGGCTTACGCGCTCCAGTTCGCCTGCCAGCTGCTGGCAAACAAATCGAAACACGCAGCGCGCCCTGGTACCACCGGCGCGTCTGCCTGAGCGAAATCCAAGATAGGCGCCGCGCCGGAAATTTCAAGGGGGAATATCTGAACTTGAAAACCTTACCCCAGCTCCTATTGTCGAGAGGCACGGAAACGACCACACGGAGGACACCATGGAATTCAGTTCTGACTGGCTTACGCTGGGCAGGCACCGCGTCCGGCTGCGTTCGACCCAAGGTTTTCCGACTGAAACGATGCGAAGCGTGGCGGAAGTCGTAAGGCTTGCTATCGATAACAACATGAGTGCGCCTCGTGGTAGGCTCCGATGACGAAACGGAGGCTTTCATGCACCGAACGATCGGGTACCGCGGCTTCGAGATTCAGGTCGAACTGACTCCGGCTGCTGATGAGGACACCTTTGATGTGACCCTTCAGATAACGGGCGCTACAAATCTCGAAGTGCTCGGCGCGCGAGGAGGCCGCATCCCGTTGCGCAACGGCCCTTTTACTGAGCGATGGGCTTATCTGGTAGCCGAAATCGCCGGTCAAGCTGCGATCGACGTGTTACTCGGTCCCGGCAACTGATTCCATGTTTGTTTCCCGACCCAATGCACTCCGTGACGCATAGGGGGACGCCCCCAGCCAGTTCTGCGGTACGGATAAAGAGTTGACGACACCCGTGGACGGCATTGAGCTCTGGTCGGCCTCAATTTCAAACTAGCAGGTAAGCGTTCGTCCCGGCATTCCGCTCAGGAACGACAGCAGGTAATTATTTTTTGCATGCGAGGATGAGCCCGGTGGGGAAACATCTTTTATTGCCGTGTCCGGCAATGCGCCTTTGGAATGCCAGGCTTGATGCGACCCGCAATCAGCCGAATCAGGGAGGATCTATGAAGCTTCGCGTCGGATACGAACTGTCGTACGAGTGCCCACAGCCTACGCCGATGATGCTGATGTTGAACACGCCTTTTTTCGCATGCGAAGGATACTGCCGTGGCGGATCTGCTCGTAACCGATCCGCCGGTGCCAATAAGGCAGTACCGCGATTTGTTCGGCAATCTGTGCAGTCGAATCGTCGCGCCTGTCGGACGTGTGGAATTGAGCACAACTGCGCTGCTGAATGTGCCAAGTGCCATGGAAACGCGGCCTTTCAACATCAGCACATAGATCGCCAACAAGTCACCCGGCGAGTACCGCGAATTGAAGGCGCTTTCTACTTAACCGAGATCATCTTGATTAAGCAGCGATGTCAGTACGTGATCGGCCCACGATCCGTTTATCTTTAAATAAGAGCGAGCTACCCCTTCCTTCTCGAAACCAAGACGGGCTAGAAGGAGTCCGCTGCGAGTGTTCTCTGGCCGATAGTTCGCCATGATTCGATGCAACTCCATGGTTCGGAACACATAGGGAATCGCAGCGGCCAAACTTTCCCGCATCAGGCCTCTCCCTTCCGCTACCTTCGCGATGGAGAATCCGAGATGACCCGCTTGGAAGGGGCCCCGGACGATGTTAGTAAAATTGCAATCGCCCAGCAATTCGCCATTCTCACGCTCGAATAACAAGAAATGAAGAGCGTTTCCTGCCGCAGTCTGACTGGCCATGATACGCAGCCTGCTTGCGATAGCGTCTACTTCAAACAAGCTTTCGGGGCGAGTCGGCTCCCATGGCTGAAGATGCGCTCTGTTTGCTATGTAATATGCATGCAACGCAGCCGCATAGCTTTCATCTGCGACTCGTAGCTCGATGCGTTGAGTAAGCAATCCATCAGCAAGGTTAGATTCAGTATTTGACATAGGTCGATACATTCAGCGAGCAGCAGCTAAGTCGTCGTTGAACCGCGAGCGTCTGCTCTTCGTCGGATACCCATCTCTGGCTTTACCTGACTAGTGTGAAATCCGAGAGCGCGAAGTCGCCATCGAAATACGGCTTAAGCGGCCCATAAAGCCGGAAATAGGCGAACCATGCTTTCCCCGGGACAGACGGAATCCAGTTCTTCTCCCTACCAGCAGGTGCATCAGGGCCAACGTAAATATCCACGCTCCCATCGTCGTTCTTGGTGAGATCCTCCCGGGAGGATTTGTCGGCAATGCCTTTGCCGTTGTCGATCAGCACGCGCTGATCCATGTCGTACACGGTGACGGACCAGAACAGCTTCGCTGGCGGATTGGCTGGCACGTGCACGACATAATTCTTGCTCCCATCAAGCACATGACCTGCCTTGTCGCCATACGCACCCAAATAGGCTTGCCCCACGCCTGGCACCTTTGTCGCCATGCCTTTTGATGAAGTGACAGCCTCATAAAAATAGTCGGCCCGCTCGTCGACCTGCGTGTAGTACTTTGACTCTTGCGACGGATCGAACCCAATCACGTACCGCCATTGCGCGCCCGGTCTATATTGCGTGCCTGGTGTGCGGCTGTTGAACGAGTTTGCCTGAGCAAACATCTCTCCGACCTGAGCCCCGTCTTCGAGAATCTTGCGTTGTCGATCATCCGGGGCGAACGGTGTACCTTTTTCTATGCCAAGCGGCTGGAGTAGCCCCATCATGACGCGGTCTCTCTCAAGCACAGGCTCGCGTTGAATGATGTCATCGAGGCGTTCCCAATACGCCAGACCGCGAGGTGGGACCTGACTCCAGGCACGCCCATCCGGTTTGAGGAAACGTGTCGGCACCGGTGACGACCGGTTCGAGTAGGCATACATATGAAACCGCTGGATCAGCGCATTGGCCTTGGCAGGGTCGGCATCGAGCGCGCGGAAGGCCACAAATATATTCGTTGTGGGTGACTGAACCACGCGGTAGCCCTTGGCCTCTGGTACGGGTTGTCCAGGACCGACCACAAGATACTTCGCCCCTTTCCCTTCGTCCGGTCCCGTTTCGCCCAGGTCGGTGAGGGGCCGTTGCCAGAAGTCGCCAATGCCACCCGCCGAATTTCCCGCGGGGTAATCGATGACGAGCGGCCCAGTCTGTGAAAGATCCGGCATACCGATGATGTACGGGGTTGTCGCGTTCGCCGTGAGGATCCCGAGCTTGTCCTGCACTGACCGGTAAATCACCATGTCGGTGTCTTTCGCGCCGAAGACAGTGCGAGCCTCGTACTGCCATTGAGCGAATCCGACGATAGGCAATGCCCACGAATAGGCCTGCGCAGCCCGCTGAAAATCCGATTCATCGAAGAGCTTTTGCACGGTGGCGGCATCGGCAGGCACACCTTGCGTGAGTTCTATTTTGCCGATTCGTGTGTCGACGGTCTGCGCGTCTACGTTTGTGTACATCGCTATAACCACTGCAGCGGCTCCGGTCAGCAGCGGCTTCGTGAGTACTCGTTTCATGGAAAGCTCCTGGTGCGCACGTCACGCCTACTTCGTTGTTTCCAGGCGAGGTTCTATTCGCCTGGGTCTATCTCATTGCTTCTGCGGAGTCGGGAATTTCCAGGCGCCGTCAAACACCGAAGGACCTGGCCCATACATCCGGGCAATGACGGTGTACGGACCCTCGGGCGCGGGCAACCAGTTGGATTCCCTGTCCGTTCCCGGTGACGTTTGCTGCACATAGATGTCCAGCGAACCATCGGCGTTGTACTTAAGCCCCTTGGTGCGGTCGCCAATGGAGTACCGATTGATCGGATTGGCAACCAGGTGACGCGCGGGCAAGTCATACATGGTCATCGACCAGAAGAATTTCGCGGGCGGCAGGTCCTGCTTGTCAAAGTGGATCACATAGGGCTGCGAACCTATAAGCTGCTGTTTGTCTGCATTGACACGCGTGCCAACGTATACCGCCTCCTCCTTGGTGTTGCCGTAAATTCCCATCGCAGCCGCGACCGCGTGTTTCATATAGTCGCCCTTCAGATCCTCCCGGCTCCCAAAGATGTCATACGAGCTCGTCGTATGTTTCTCTGCATCGGCAAGGGCCGCCTTGCCGTCAGCGATGCCCGCCTCGATCCCCTGCCGCGTCTCCAAGGGGAGCGTTGACGGGTCAAAGGGCTTGCCGGGGCCAATGCCAATCTTTGAGAAACGCTGCATCAATTCGCGTTCGGACGGTGCGATTGGTTGCGTGAACTGCAACAGAAAATTCAGGTATGAAATGAAGTTGATCGACGTCGCCTTGGTCTCATCCCACTTCGGAAACTCGATCTTCGGGACAGGCGGGGGTGCCTGCGTGTGCTCAAACGATGAGAGGGGCGCAAGCCGGTACTGCTTTTGAATCGTTTGCATTGCTTTGACGTCTCCAGGCCCATTCAACGCGGTGCGCCCCAACGTCAGGATGAAGTCAGTCTCCGACCGGAACACCTTGTCGATACCCTTCGGTGTTTCGCCGTGCCAGTTCGGACCGGCGAACAGATAGTGCCCCCCTTCGTTGCCAGTTGTCCGCGAGCCGACATAGGCGAAGTTGTACGTGAACAGATCGATCCACTGGAATACGAAGTAGCGCTGCTTCGGCACCACGGGAACAGTCAGAACCCATGGTTCGCGCCTCAGGTCGAGCCATGCCCACGAGTAAGGCGTGTCATTGTTGGGCGTGACGATGTCCTTGTTCTCGGGCCCGTACGGGTGGGAGTAGTTACGGAACTTGCCGAAGCCGCCAACGTAGGTCTTGTCCGCGGGGTCAATAGCCTGTGCATACATGGTCTTGTAGTTGAACAGCATCGGGTATGCGTAGATGAACGCGTCTTTTGCGATACCGCGCGCCTCATCGGGCGATGCAGTGGCCGTCGCCTCCGAGGCGGATTGTGCATGCGCCGGGGGCATCCCGGCAAACGTTATGCAAAGTGCGCCGATGCCCAAAAACTTGGGGAGCGTCATCATGGGTAATTCCTTGGAGAGTGCAGATTGAGCTTCCGGTTTTCACATGCGCAATGACTGAGGCACGAAGGAGTGACTCGTTGTTGCCATTCTTGATATTGATCGCGATTGCAGGCAAGAACGCCGTGCTATGCGAGAGATTGCGCTGAAACTAATGCGGTGACGGGCGGGAATGCTGACACCAACCATAAGGCACCTCGTCGCAGACGGTGCCTCTTCAGAGGCGACCGGCGGTTATTGGAGTCTTTAACGGTGTTACAGGCTGGCTTGTATGCTAGCAAACCTCTGCCCGCTGCCCAATAGGAAATTGCCGCATGGTACAGAGGCCTGGCCAAGATTCGATGTTGCGAAAACCGTGTGCCTCGCAAACCAGATAAAAGAACGATCGTGCGTATGGTACGGCGTTGTCCGAAATACTCGAACTGCATATTTCGCATCATTGGATTGCATGGTCTGCATGAGTCGCGGAGGTTCGAATGTCGTCGCGCGCGCCGGTAGCGGACGGTGAAGTTTTGCGACTTGGTGTCGGCAACGGGTCGAAAAAAGCGACGCCGGACAGCGCGAGACCTCCGAACATGCTGCGGCACTCCCCTTACACTGGCACAAGCGGTGACGGCATCTCTCACAGCCCGGCTAGTTCTGCCAGTATTGTGGCCTGCATTAAACGGGTGCTTGAGACATACTCCGAGGGATCAACCGTTGTCTGGCGACTCATGAGACTCAATAGCGCTGGCACCGGGGCTGCGATCACGAGGGGGCAACATGAACAAGTTCAGCAAAATGGTGATCGCGACGGTCGTCTCGTTGGGCGCGATGGGTTGTTCTCCACTTTCCCCAGAACAGAAACCACTCAAGGTCGCAGGTCAGGACGTGCCGCCTTGGGTTTTCCACGACAAGAACTCGAACTCGCTTTCGGGGGTCTTCGTCGATCTGACAAACGCCATCGCCAAAGATGCTGACCTGCCGGTCCAGTATCAGGTGATGGTATTTGGCGACCTCATCCCGGCGCTGGCTAGCGGCAAGATCGACGTAATCGCCACTAATATGGCGATTACGCCCGCCCGCGCTCAACAGGTCGATTTCAGCAACCCGGTTTACGACGCGCCAACGGAAGTCGTCGTCGTCCTGGCGAGCGACACGACGGCCTATGCAGGTCTGGCAGACCTCAAAAATTTCCCGGTGGGCGCACAGAAGGGAAGCATTCAACTTGCGCTCTTGCAACGCGTGAGCGGTTTCTCCAAGATCAAGGTCTATGACACGCTGGAAGAAGCGTGGTCGGCGGTCGTTTCGGGCGAGATCAAGGCAGCTGTAACGTCCGGCCCTGACACGATATACGCCTCGAAACACGGTCGACTCGCAAATCTGCGAGTTGTGAGCTCCTACCGGTCGCAGTCACCGAAACCTCGGATCGGCATTGCGGTGCGAAAGGGAAATGATCAACTCCTTGAGAAAATAAATCGCTCGTTGGCGAAGCTCGAAGCAGACGGCACGGTTAAGGCGATCTTCGTCAGCAACGGTGTCGACGATTGGGCGCCGCCGAAATAGGCGCGTAGCAGAGGGTGGGGCTGCACGAGATTGCTGGTTAGGCGTTGTCGTTGCATGCGCGAAATAAGCCCGTTCAGTATCGGACCGTGTGCGGCCAGTTTCGGTCGTTCGACCTCACTGCCTAGATCGTCGACACCTTGAGCGAGAGCAGGGCCTTTCTTTGAGGCAACGGTGGCGAGGCGATCTGGCGTCGTGCGTCTAGGGATGCTTGAAGAGTCGCGGCCACAAAATATGAGCCAGAGCGCCCAAACCGCGCATCCAGATAGTCTGATCGGAAGAATCTGACCTACCGCCTTCCTACGAAGGTGGAGGGTCGTCCGACTCAACGGGTCTTCAGCATCCCGCTAGAGCAAAGCGTCGCGCTCTGCAAAGATGCCTGCCATTTCCGCCGCGTGTTCGGTTCCCCAAGTGCACAGCGGGATGACCGCCTCGGCCAGGCTGCGGCCAAGCGGAGTCAGCGCGTAGTCCACGCGAGGCGGGACTTCCTTGTGGTCGGTCCGCGCCAGTACGCGATCGGCCTCCAGATCCTTTAATTGCTGGATCAGCACCTTGTCACTAACGTCCGGGATCAAACGCTTGAGTTGACCATAGCGCTTTGGGCCGCCGCGCAGGAAAAACAGGATCAGCGGTTTCCACTTGCCCGAGATGATGCGGAGCGTGGCGTTGAGCCCGCAGCCGGTGTCACAGATCGAACGGCTCTACGCGGCGGTGAAAGCCGAGCGCGGAACCCTCGATATCGTCTTCGCCAACGCCGGGGCGGGAAGCCCGCTTCCGCTCGGGCAAATCACCGCCGAGCATATTGACGAAACCTTCGACACCAATGTGAAGGGTACGATCTTTACGGTCCAGAAGGCGCTGCCGCTGATGAGCGCGGGCGGTTCGATCATCCTGACCGGATCGAGCGCCGGGACCACGGGCGCCCCGGGATTCACTGCCTATAGCGCGAGCAAGGCAGCGGTGCGCAACCTCGCGCGGACATGGGCGCAGGACCTGAAGGGCACTGGCATCCGGGTCAACGTGCTCTCGCCCGGGGCGACGGCGACCGAACTGGCGAAGAGGTCGCTGGGCGAAGAGGGCCAGAAAGCCTACCGTGCGATGACTCCGCTCCTGCGTATGGCCGAGCCGGCCGAGATCGGGGCGGCGGCTGCCTTCCTCGCGTCGTCGGACAGCAGTTTCATGACCGGCAGCGAGGTCGCCGTCGACGGCGGCCTGGCGCAAATCTGACGCGGCTTCGCCCTACGGTGCTCCTTTCGATATTCGCAGCCCGTAGGGCTCGTTAAGTGGCTTACGCCAAGAAGTACCCGAAGCAAGATTGCCGCTGCATAAGGAGCGACAGGGCCGTTGCTCCGATCAAATTAGCATCTTCGTTGACGTCCTCTGCTGGATAAACGTCGATCTCAAACCATCCTCACGAGCCAAAATGCGACTTTTCAACACTATCCCCCGGAAGCTGCCATTGCGAGGACAGGATCCCGACTGGCAGTTGTGGGTCGCTATGAAGAGGTTTACATAGGGCAGAGGATTTTTTGGTTAGCGATCGCGGCCGCAGAGGCATAACGGAGCCGATCAGGATCAGCCCGCGAGCGGTAACCAAAGAATCCTCTGCCTTATGCCCCCTTGCATAAAGGCCGCGCCTGCGACGATCACCGCGCGTGGTCGTCGGGCGGTACGCCGCCATGATGGGTCATTCGTCGGAATCACTCTCCGGACCCACAGGCGGCGGTTCCGCGCCTGCAATCGGCCGTTCGATTTGCAAAAATGAGCTGCGTCCTCCGCCAAAAGCTGTCTCTCGCGCAGGGGCGTCGGCTTGACTGCTGGCGCCGCTCCGACTTTCGGCGAAGTGTCAAAAGTCTCTTGTGACAAGCCGAGCTACACAAAGCGGCTTGCCGTCGCGTGTGGCTCGAAGTCCCGAACGCCGTACAACGCAAAAGCGGGCGCACGCCGGGAATGCGTCGCGCGTCAAATCAACCAGCCGCTCAGGATGGGCAGAAGCACCGGCAAGACAAATGCCGACAGAGTGCCGTTCATCGCCATGCCCAGTCCCGAGTAGGCGCCGGCTTCTTCACTGATCTGAAATGCCCTGGCGGTACCGATCCCGTGCGAAGCAACCCCCATCGCAAAGCCGCGCACGTCGTCACGCCGCACCCCAACGGTACCCAGGACCACATTGCTCAGCATCGCACCGGTAATGCCGGTCAAGATGACGATCGCCGCGGTGAGCGAGGGCAAACCACGAATTTTTGCAGAGATCAGCATTGCTACGGCCGTCGTGACTGACTTCGGGGCGACCGACGCGACCGTCACAAACGGACAATGTAGCCAGATGCATATCGCAATCGCAGACGCAACAGCTGTGGCCGAGCCAGCGATCAGCCCGGCAAGCAGCGGCACGAGCGCTCGTCTGAGCCTGGGCATCTGATGGTGCAGCGGAATAGCCAATGCAATGACCGACGGGCCCAGCAGGAAGTGAATCAGTTTCGCGCCCGCGAAATACGCGTTGTAGGAGGTGCCAGTCAAACGCAGTATCGTGATCATGAGTAACACGGAGATCGCTACCGGGTTGGCCAGGGGATTCTTTCGTGCCAGCGCGTGAAGGCGGCACGCACCGATGTAAACGCCGACGGTGGCCGTCAGCGCCGGTAGAGGCGACGCGGCCACGATCGCATTGAAAGACACTGACAGTTCACCGATTGACATGGCACCCTCCACCTCACGGCGTCAGAATCCACCTAGGCGCGTGGCGCCGCTGCAGCGTTCCGTTGTGATTCCTTTCTGTCGAGCCTCGTCAGCATCAGGCCTGTCACTAGCGCAGCAACCGCCATTGAAAGAATTGTGCTGACGATGATCGCCAGGGCGATTGCGAACAACTGGCTTTTCAGTTGCTCTGCGAAGACCATGACGCCCACGCCAGCAGGTACGAAAAGCAGCGAAAGATGGTTCAACAGTCCGCGAGAAACCTGTTCGACGGCGGGCACGACAGAGGGCTTGGCCGAGAGCAGACAAAGCAGTAGCACCATTCCAAGCACGGGTCCGGGAACAGGGACTCGCGTGACGTAGGCAATCAACTCGCCGAGACACTGAAACCCAAGGAGGATTGCAAACGATCGCGCGAAGAGACAATCCTGCGCCGACGCTTTCGACGGCGCCGAAGCACCGGTTTGCATCGGTGCCGCCGGGCCGGTTTCTCTGGTGCTCATGTCCATGGGCTGTCCTCTTTTTGTGGACCGTTCAGGGCCGAATCGAGCTGGACGCTATGTCGGACTCCATACAGCCATTACGCCCACCGAGGATCCGCCGTTGAGGAGGCCCCAGACGATCCAGGCACGTTACCCAGATCGTCGGGGCGGAGTTCGGGCGGGCCACCAGCGGTCAATGACCAAAGAAAAGGTTGCAATAACTTGAGGGGCCGACGCACGAAGATGGCGAGAGCTTCGACACATGCTGGACATTGTCGGAAGCTGAGGTGCCAACGGTCGTGCCGCCAACGTCATTAATGCCCGCCTGCTGGCTGTCCTGTGCAGCGGCGTTGGTCGTCGCGCCGCCAACGTCACTATTGCCCGCCTGCTGGCTGTCCTGTGCTGCGATCTTCGCCTCGGCCGCCTGAATGTCGGCCGGATACTGTGTATCGACCGCATTGGCCAGGCTATAGCCGGCCTGTTCGAGTTGCTGCAACTCCGCTTTCACCTGAGCCCGCGTGACCGGCTGTTCCGATTGCGCGAAAGACACGCCCGGCGCAGCGATCGCGGCCGCAAGTGCAACTGCCTGAATAAACGACTTCATGATGACTCCCTCCCTAGTTGTCTATCCGGCGCCAGGCAATGCGAGTGCCCATAGACGATGCCCAAAAATCAAGAACGTTGTACCCCGTGGCAACATGCTCTCTCCGTAGCGCTCACAGTCGCATGCGATTGTTGGCATGGACACCGACGCACAACGCTGCGGATCCCGCACGCCCTAAGGCCACAGCCTCATGTTTGGATCAGGCGGCCACGCATGTGCTGGACAAAGCCGTGACGCCGCCGGCGTGCTCGCAGCTGGCAGCCGACGCATGCGCACAATCACGACGGTGCGATCAGCCCATGCCTCCCGCACCAAATGCTCCAGCGCGGGCTCGCGAGCCTCAAGGCAGCGCTCGTGGCCGCTCTCCGTTAGGAGGACTAATCCGCAGAAAGCGAGCTACCGCATCGGGTTCCAGCGACGCGATTATCCCGAGGGGGCCATCTTTCGCTTGCACGACACAACCATAGCGAGTGGGTGACTACGGTTCGATTACTGATTGCTGAGATAGTGGAGGGCTCGCATACAAACGACCCCAACACGCCGGATTGCGGCATCCAATCGGCGTTTCCCGGTCGCCGACTGAGTCCAAGGCGCAATTTATGAGGGGTCACGCTGCAGGCCGGTGTCGCGCACTTCAATGTTTACCGATTGACTACCGATAGGTGCGTCGGCAGTGCGCACATCATCCAGGCTCAGTGCTGCACGCGTGACGTTTTACCGATCGTTGCAATCAGGAGGACGTCGAGCCAGCGACTGGGAGGCGGTGCGCAACGGCAACGAGCTGCGTTTGCCGACCTGGGGAATGAATGAACCCGAATTCTGTGAAAGCACTCCAACGGCCCACCCGGCGCTGAACTTAACGTGGACTACTGGCCCGGGCTACGCGAACCTGTGCACTTGACCGATGTTTCGGGAGATCGGATCATTCAAACACGCTGGCAAGTCCCGGATGCCGGGAGGGAGGACGTCAGATGGCGAGCCTGGCGAAGCTCACGCGTCCGAGGTTGCACGAAGTAGTGCCGCGGGAGCGGCTATTCGCACAGCTCGATGCCGCGCGCGGCCGCTACCCGGTGATCTGGGTGACGGGTCCACCCGGAGCCGGCAAGACGACGCTCGTGGCAAGCTATCTGGACGCCAGCAAACTCGCGGGCAGCTGGTATCAGATTGACGCCGGCGACAACGACATCTCGACTTTCTTTTACTATCTGAGCCGCACGGTCGAAAGCCCAAGGGGTAAGCGCCAGGCCCCGCTGCCGCTGCTCACCCCGGAGTACCTGGCAGACATCCCTGGGTATACGCGGCACTTCTTCCGTGAATACTACAGTCGGCTGAAGGTGCCTGCGGTACTTACGCTCGACAACTATCATCAGTTGCCCCACGACTCGGCGTTCCATGGCGTGCTGGAGCTTGCTTTGCGGGAAGTGCCAGAAGAGGTGAACGTCGTGGTGATAAGCCGCGAGGACCCTCCCGCCGAGTGTGTGGAGCTCGTCTCGTCAGAACGACTGACACATCTGGACTGGGACGATCTGCGCCTCACGCTGGAGGAGGCACGCGCGATTGCCGCAATTCGCCTGGATGTGGACGAAAAAACGCTCCGCTCGCTGTATCAGATGTCCGGGGGGTGGGCAGCCGGCTGGACGCTGTCGCTGGAACGCGCCAGACGATTCGGTTCCCAGGCAGAGGACATCCAGAAGGAGGCGCTGGAATCGATCTTCAGCTATTTCTCAGGTCAGATCTTCAGGACATCGGCGCCGGAGACGCGCGAATTCCTGATCCGGACGGCCCTGCTGCCTCGCATGACGGTGGCGATCGCGGAGAAAATGGGCGGCAGTTCGCATGCTGGTGAACTGCTTGACCATCTCTACCGCCGCCAGCTGTTTACCGAGCGGCGCGGGACCAAATCCTACAGTTATCAGTATCACGATCTGTTCCGGACATTTCTGCTCGACCAGCTGGAGCGGGTCTATACCCCCGCGGGGATGAGTGAACTGCGTCAACGCGCGGGCAAGCTGCTTGAAGAGACAGGCCAGGTCGACGATGCATTTCACCTCTACCGCGCGGCCCAGGACTGGGACGGGATAACCCGTCTGATACTGGAGAACGCCGAAGCGCTGCTTGGGCAGGGGCGCGGCGAGACGTTACGCGAGTGGATCGGTGCACTGCCGAAGGCGATCGTCGATCAGGCTCCGTGGCTTACCTATTGGTTCGGCGTTTCGCTTGTTTCGTCTGCTCCCGTGGACGCACGTGTCCCGCTCGAACTGGCGTTCAGGCAGATGGGGCAGAACAAGGACAGACTCGGTCAGATTCTTGCCTGCACGGAGATAATTGTGGCGTATTGGACCGAATATGCGAACTTTACGCCGCTCGATCGCTGGATTGATGTCCTTGATGGCCTGCTGCAAACCGTCCCTGAATTCCCTTCGCCTGTGATGGAGCTGCGGGTTAACGTGGCGCTTGTCTATGCTCTGGCTTACCGACGGCCAGACCTGGAATTGCTTCAACCTCGCATCCAGAGAACAGAGGAACTGCTGGCCAGCGATGACATACCTGTCAATGACAAGGTGGCTGTAGCAACGCCCCTGCTAGCGTGTTACGACATTTCACTCCGGCATGCGGACGGGACGCGTCTCGTCGACCGTATTCAACCGTGGCTCAACGCCGCCGAAACGACCCCGTACAATAAGGCTTTTTGGTACGGGACGCTTGGTTTTCACCTTTTCTACTCGGAAGCGGAAATCTCTCCGGCACAGGATGCGTTCACGACCTGTCTCGAGATCTGCGCCGCGAACGCAATTGCCTTGCCGGTGCTGAATTCCATAACGCTTTTTGGGCTTGCGCACCTTGCCATAGAACGAGGTGATCTCTTGACTGCCGAGTCATACCGCGCCAAGGCCGAACGCTATGCCGACCCGGATCGGTTCCTCGATCAGCTACATGACACGTGGTTAAAGGGCCGCCTCGCCGAAGCGCACGGCGATCGGACCAGCGCGATCCAGTTCGACGAACAGCAGGCTAGACTCGCCGCCCAAGCCGGGGCGGCATACTACATCCGCCACTCATATTTGAGACTGGCGTTTCACCTTACTGAGGCCGGCCGATTTGCGGAGGCTGCGAGGTCGCTGCAGGATTTGCGGACGATGGCGCAGGCAACCGGGATGCAGGACCGCTGGGAGAGCGACATTGCGTTCGCGGAAAGCTATGGAGCACTGCTGCAGGGCAATCGCGAGATCTGGGAGGAGAGATTCAGGTGCGCAGTCGGGCAACTCAGGTCGAGCGGGGATTGGCTTGGCCTGCGAGCGCGTAAGGGTCGCCACATGCCACGCCTTTTTGCTGCCGCTCTTGAAGCCGATGTCGAGACGGACTACGTCAACCATTTGATCCGACGTAACAAGGTACGCGCGCCGTCACCGGAGGCAAGAAACTGGCCGTGGCCGGTCAGCGTGCATACCCTAGGTCGCTTCGAGGTGCTGCGGGATGACGTTCCATTGGCGTTCGCGCGCAAGGCACCGAAGAAGCCGCTGCAACTGCTCAAGGCGCTGATCGCCTTCGGTGGAACGGATGTCCCCGAACAGAAGCTTACCGACGCCTTGTGGCCGGATGAAGCGGGCGACAGCGCTCACAATTCGTTCAGTGTCGCGCTCACCCGTTGCGGAAGCTCCTGGGTGATGCGGACGCAATCGGGCAGGCTGGCGGGCGCGTGAGCCTGAATCGTGACCTCGTGTGGGTTGATGCCGGTGCGTTCGAGCGAGCGTTTGGCGATGCCGAGGCGGCGGAGGGCACGAGCAGCGAGGTTTCCCTGCAACACGCCATCGATCACTACCGCGGTAGCTTCCTTCCCGACGATACCGGCGAGCACTGGACGGTCTCGGCGCGCGAGCGGTTACGGTCCAGGTTTATCGCGGGCTTGTCGGGTCTGGCGCAGCGCTACGAACAGGGCGATCAGATCGAGCCAGCGATCAGCCTGTACCGCCGCGGTATCGAGACTGATGAACTGGCTGAAGACTTTTATCGGGGACTCATGCGGTGTTACCGGGCTCGAGAGGAGCGGGCAGAGGCTTTAGCGGTTTACCGGCGCCTGAAACAGATCCTGTCTGTCATCCTGGGAATTGGGCCGTCACCCGCCACCGAGCAACTGGCCAGGGAATTGCGCACAAGATGACCGGCGGACTTGTGCATGACGCCAACTGCCGGCATCGGTGGGGATTCTGGCAGCACCGCGATACTGGGCGGAAATACCCGATGCGTACGCCTGCTCGGGATCGCGAGAGAAATGACGGCGCCGGCAAGTTGCTTTGCTGGAACTGCGACAAGCCGAGCTGTTCATTTCATTGGCTGCATGCAGCATGCGCGTGCAACTGACCCAGAATCCGGGGCGTTCTGACGTGAATCGCAGCCGCTCGTCGATTCGGTCATTGAAAAGAGGGCAATGTTTTGTAATGGCGTGCAACCCTTGCATCGCGAGACGTCCTGAACCGATCAGCGCGGCGCGACGGCCATGATCCGTACGCCTCCACTGTTCACGCTGCCGAATAACAGTTCACCTTCTGAGTGGCCGGGTTCTAGGTTTTCAACAGTGGCCAGACGTTCGCGGATCGATACCGCGTCGAAAATTCTGCCGTAATCGCCAATCTTCGCGTGTGACGGCAAGAACGCGGCCAGAACTCGTTCGGGATGCTGCCGATCGTGATCTGACGGGAGGTCTTGGCATCGCATTGCTGCGGCAAACCCATGAAACCGTGGAAAAGCGACACAGACTATGTCTACGACAGGCCGTTATCAACTTGAAAACTGCCATCGAGGGATTGTTCACTCGAGCGTCGCCTGCGGGTCGCTGACCGCCCCGCGGCGTTGGGCGCAAACTGGTTCTCCTTCCGTCGAAAGGAGAACCGTCATGGAAGCCATTGTCATCGACAACGCGCGGCGCGCACCCTGGAACAAGGGGAATCTGACCGGGCAGAAGCCGCCTCTGAAGCTCAGGGAGATCTGGGCGATCCGTATCCGCCTTCAACTGGCGTCAAACACGAAAGATCTCGCTATGTTCGATCTCGCGATCGACAGTAAGTTGCGCGCGTGCGACCTGACGAAGTTGCGAGTTTCCGACATCTGCCTAGGTTTGCGGGTGGCGAGTCGGGCGAGTGTCATGCAGCAGAAGACGCAGCGGCCGGTTCAATTCGAGATTACAGAGCAGACGCGAGCTAGCGCGGAGGCGTGGATCCGCGCAGCGGGACTGTCGTCAGGCGACTATCTTTTTCCCAGCCGGATCCACAGTTCTCCGCATGTCTCGACGCGGCAGGACGCCCGGATAGTCCATCGTTGGATTCGCTCGATCGGATTGGATGATGCGGCTTACGGGACGCATACGATGCGCAGAACAAAGGCGTCGCTGATCTACCGCCGCACCAAGAATCTGAGGGCGGTGCAGTTGCTCCTCGGCCACAGCAAGCTCGAGAGCACGGTGCGTTACCTCGGCATCGAGGTTGACGACGCCCTCGAGAGGGCGGAGCAGACTGATGTATGACCAGCGCGGCCGGAAAGCGATCGGACGCTGTCCGGCCAATAAGAGACGTTCGACTGGATATCCTAAATCGCCGACACCCATTAGCGGTTTCAGGAGGCAACTACACGCAAGGATGAAGGTGAGCAGAAGAAAAAGATTGACCTTTTGGGGCGCCGACGAAAACGATGATAGCTTGCCGCGCGCGGTCATGGATGGTCGCAAGACCGTCACCGCCGATACGGTCGCTGAGTATTACAAACCGTACGGCGAATATGGCGACAGCGGCTACGGTCCAGGCGACATCATTGAGGTCTACGATCTGAAACAGAGGCTCCGTTGCGTCATCAGAGCGACCAAAGTGTACACGATCAAATTCGGCGACATTCCGGAAGAGGTTTGGCGCGGCGAGGCATTCTCAAGTGCAGAGGAATTCCGGGAAGTCCATATTCGGTGCATGCCGCACGAAGATTTACATGATGATTTCGAGTTGGTGACTCTGCATTTTGAATTGCTCGAGATCGTAGCGCGTGAAGTCAATGATTGATGTCAAGAATGCGAGGCTATGCAGTAGTCGGCCGTCCCGCTAATGAAGACCAAGTCTCCAATGGTGAGCATCCTCTTTCCGCGAACCTGAAGGGCTGTTCCGGGGCGAACTTAGCCAAAGCGCATCAGGCAATAGCCGGCCATGTTCGGCCGTTCGACAGCGTACCTGGATTGATTACAATCCCTCGATGTGCCCGATCGCAGTCAAAGCATGGGGCTGCCCGCCTAGGTTTGCGATCGTTAGTTAGATTGACTCGCCCACGACTATGGCGACGATTTTCAACGGCTGCTTCCCGGCTGCAAGGCGAATCGCCTCGCAACAGCCGCTTGTATTGAGGC